>DXEN01000023.1 GCA_019114945.1 Candidatus Parabacteroides intestinigallinarum
GAGAGCGATTTAAATTATTGTAATTTTACGCTCGTCGGGACGGGTGGTCCCGCCCCTTGGCGCTGGCCGTTCCCCGACCGATGAGTTTTATAGAGAAAAATAATGCGTGACACAGTTTATTTTACACTACCCTGGGCAGTCCTTCAGAGTTAAAGAAACTCAAAATTTAATGCTTGCTGGTGATTAATTCTGATTTCTTTTATTCCTTTGGACACTCTTCTTCTGGTGCACTTTTCAATTGGTATGTGGTGCATTTTTCATTTGGTATTTACATCGCAAATATAAGTATTCCTTCTCAATGAACAATAACTATTATTAAAAAAATATCCCTTTTGCGTTTTGTCGTGTGTGGTTGTCCTGCGTTCTCGTCGGGTCGCGCGAGGCGACGCGAACGCTCACGTAAATAAACAATGAAGGTGTGTCGAAATCTAGTATTGACACACCTTCGTCGTAACTATCGCGCTCCGTTGTACTTACTTACGCGCCCGGATGTCGAGTTTCACCGGACGGATCATGTTCTTGGGATCCAGGATGGCGTCCAGGTCCTCTTGCGTCAGTATGCCTTCCTCGAGCACGAGGTCGTACACGCTGCGTCCTGTCTCCAAGGCTTTCTTGGCGATGTTCGTGGCGTGGTCGTAGCCGATGTAGGGATTCAGCGCCGTCACGATGCCGATGCTATTGCGCACCTCGGCCATGCAATGCTCCTCGTTCGCCGTGATGCCGTTCACGCAACGCTCGCGCAGGGTGTCGAACGCGTTGCTCAGCAAGTCGACCGACTCGAAGCAGCATTGCGCCATGACCGGTTCCATGGCGTTCAGCTCCATCTGGGCCGCCTCGCCGGCCATGGTGACGCAGAGCTCGTTGCCAATGACCTTGAAGGCTACCTGGCTGACTACCTCGGGGATGACCGGGTTCACCTTGCCCGGCATGATGGAAGAGCCCGGCTGGCGGGCGGGCAGGTTGATTTCCTCGATGCCGCAGCGCGGGCCGCTGGCCAGCAGGCGGAGGTCGTTGCATATTTTGCTAATCTTGACCGCCACGCGCTTCAGGGCCGACATGTAGCCTACCATGCACGAGGTGTCGGAAGTGGCGCCTATCCAGTCCTTGGTCAGTTTCACGTTCCAGCCGGTGACGCGTCCGAGGGCCTCGACCGCTTTCTCCGCATAGCCCGGCTCTGAGCAGATGCCCGTGCCGATGGCCGTAGAGCCGAGGTTGACGGTCAGGAAGTCGGCGGCGGCCTCGTCCAGATGCGTCAGCTCGTCCTCCAGGATGCTCGCGAAACCGTAGAAAGTCTGCCCCAATGTCATCGGCACGGCGTCCTCCAGCTGCGTGCGTCCCATCTTGAGGATGTGGGCGAAGTCGTCGCCGCGCTTACGGAACTCGGCGATTAGCGCTTTTAGGTGGGGCAGGAGGGCCAGATGGCTGGCGTACAGCCCCATGTGGATGGCCGTGGGGTAGGCGTCGTTGGTGGATTGCGAGCGGTTCACGTGGTCGTGTGGCGAGCAGTACGCGTATTCGCCCGGCTTATGCCCCATGTGCGTCAGGGCGATGTTGGCGATTACCTCGTTAGCGTTCATGTTGGTGGTCGTGCCCGCGCCGCCCTGTATCATGTCCACGGGAAACGCGTCGTGGTATTTCCCCGCGAGTATGTCCTCGCAAGCGGCCTTGATGCCTTCGTATTGCTCGTCGGTAAGCAGGCCCAACTGATGGTTGGCGTCGGCCGCGGCCATTTTCGTATAAGCCAGCCCGTTGATGAAAGCGGGATAGTAGGAGAGCTTGAAGCGACTGATGGCGAAGTTCTCGAGTCCCCGAAGGGTTTGGATTCCGTAAAGCGTATCCGCCGGTAATTCTCTTTGTCCTAACAAATCGTGTTCAACACGTGTATTGTTCATTTGTTCCATAGATTGATATGATATTAGATTGTTATGTTGATTCCCTCTGAATCGGGGGCAAAGATATAACTTACATTTTGATAGCGGAAACGTTTTCGGGGAAAAGATTCCATAAAAAATAGTTCTTGTTTGGGGGCGGTATTCCGTCCCGATGGTTTCATTTCGTCGCCGGGCCCGCGCAGACGGATATTTCCATCCGGCATTCGTCGCAGCGGAAGCGGAGGCGGAGGAGCGTGTCCTTGTACCTCAGGTAGTAAGGCTCCTTATAGGGCGATTGGCCTTTCTGGTGGACGGGGCACCAGCCCATGCTGTAGCGCAGGCAGTGCTTGGTGAACATGAGGGGCACTCCCGTGCGGGGCGATAGCTCGAAGGCTTTCTTGACGCGTTCCACGCCGTGCTGCCGGTAGAAGGCCTCGGCCAGGCTGTTGGAGACGTTGCCCAGGTAGGTCAGCGTCCGCTCCGGGTAGGGGATGGTGGATGTCCGGTCTACGCGGGCCAGCTCCCTCCGGTAGCGGACGCGGCGGACGGCCTGCAGCCGCTCGATTCCTTCCCGGCGCATCTCCGCCAAGAGGGAGGAGGGGACGAACCAGCGCCCGGACAGCCGGACGTCGATTTCCGTCGCCTCGAAGGGGGTGCCGCCCAGTTTGGAGAGTTGCGTCCGGATGTTGCCGGTTTGCTCCATGCGGGCGGTTTCCTTCGGGAAGGGCTTGGCGAGCATGACCCGCGCGCCGGTCTCGTCGGTCAGGCACAGCGTGAAGCCGAAAGCGTTGTCCGTGAATTCCATTTGGAGGGAGAGCCGCCTCTCGGCCGAGGGTTTCTCCAGCAGCCGCTCGAACGCCTGGTCGTAGTTGCGGTAGAGCCGCGTGCCCGGACGAAGGGCCGGACGCTCCAGCGTGAAGACGCGGTCCGCCTCGACGCGGTTCACGCGGAAGCCTTCCAGCGTACCCCGCTCGTTGAAGAAGGTGAGCCCGTCGCCGTTGCGCAACGTCGTCGTCCCTTGGAGGCTGAAGGAATTCCCGCGCACGTCCTTGACCGTCCCGACGGGCTCGCCCGCCGATTTGGGGGTGTCGAAGCTGGTGATGTCCCGCGAGCGGCCTCGCAGGAAGAAAGGGGTGAAGCCCCGGTTGAAGCTCTTCTCCGCGGCGGGCTCGAAGGTGTAGTCGCAATGGCCGGCGGAGGCCTTGCGATATTCCGGCCGGCGGGCGAGGATGGCGTCCAGGCGCCGCCGGTACCAGGCCGTCACGTTCTTCACGTAGGAGACCTCTTTCAGCCGGCCTTCTATCTTCAGGGACGAGACGCCCGCGTCCAGCAGGTCTTCCAGATAGTCGCCCCGGTTCATGTCTTTCAGGGAGAGCAGGTGCTTTCCCGCCGCGATCTCCCGCCCGTCCGCGTCGACCAGGGTGTAGGGCAGGCGGCAGTATTGGGCGCACTCGCCGCGGTTCGCGCTGCGCCCTCCGAGGGCCGCGCTCAGGTAGCATTGCCCGCTGTAGCTCACGCACAGGGCGCCGTGGACGAATACCTCCAGCGGCACGGTGGTCCGCCGGGCGATTTCCCGTATCTGCTCCAAGGAGAGCTCGCGGGCCAGGACGACTTGCGTGAAGCCGACGTCCTGCAGGAAGCGCACCTTCTCCGGCGTGCGGTTGTCCATCTGCGTGCTGGCGTGCAGCGGGATGGGGGGCAGGTCCATCGTGGCGATGGCCATGTCTTGCGTGATGAGGGCGTCCGCGCCCGCCTCGTAGAGCCGGTGGATGATGCGCTCCGCCTCCTTCAGCTCCTCTTCCTTGAGGATGGTGTTCAGTGCCACGTAGACGCGGGCGCCGAACAGGTGGGCGTAGTCGCACAGCGCGCGGATGTCGTCCGTCGTGTTGCCGGCGGCGGCGCGTGCGCTGAACCGGGGGGCGCCGATGTAGACCGCGTCGGCGCCGTGGCGGATGGCCTCGATGCCGCACGCCAGGTCCTTGGCGGGCGATAGCAGCTCGATGGGGCGGGGCTCGGCGTTCGTCATAGGCTTCCCAGGTGTTTGATGTCCTCGCGCCGGAAAGGCGTCTCTTGGTACACGTAGTAGTTCAGCCAGTTGGTGAAGAGCAGGTTGGCGTGGCCGCGCCAGCGCACGACGGGGCCTTGCGCCGGGTCGTCGCCGCGGTAGTAGTTGCGCGGCTTGGCGATGGGCAGGCCCTTGCCCAGGTCGCGCATGTACTCGTCGTTGAGGGTGTAGGGCGAGTATTCCGAGTGGCCGGTGATGAAGAACTCGCGCCCGCCGCGGGCCATCACCATGTAGACGCCCGATTCCTCGCTCTCGGAGAGCAGCGTCAGCTCGGGCACCTTCAGGATGTCCTCCCTCCGTATCTCGGTGTGGCGGCTGTGGGGCACGAAGAACTCGTCGTCGAACCCGCGGAAGATGGGGACGAACGGCTCGCGCAGCGTGTGGCGGAAGATGCCGAACATCTTCGCCGGCAGCGGGTACTTGGGCACGCCGTAGAAGTGGTAGAGCCCGGCTTGCGCCGCCCAGCATATATATAAGGTAGAGGTGACGTGCGTGCGCGCCCAGTCGAAGATGCCGGTGATCTCGTCCCAATAGCTGACTTCCTCGAAGGGCATTTGCTCCACGGGGGCGCCGGTGACGATCATGCCGTCGTAGCAGTCGTCGGCCATCTGGTCGAAATCCTTGTAGAACTCGCGCATGTGCTCGATGGGCGTGTTCTTGGGCGTGTGTCCTTTTATTTTCATAAAGTCGAGCTCCACTTGCAGGGGCGTGTTGCTGAGGAGGCGCACCAGGTCGGTCTCCGTCGTGATCTTGAGGGGCATCAGGTTCAGGACGACCACCCGCAGGGGGCGTATGTCTTGTCTCTCCGCGCGCAGCGAGTCCATCACGAAGATGTGCTCCTTCTTGAGCAGCTCGATGGCGGGCAGGTTTTTCTGTAAATTTAAAGGCATCTGTAATACGATTGATAGTCAGACATTTCCGGCCTTATGGCCGTTTGATAGGGAAACACGGTCGTGTTGTCGGAAAAACACAGTTGTGTAGCCAGGGAAACACAGTTGTGTAGCTGGAGAAACACAGTTGTGTTTTCGCGCTTACACAACTGTATAGCCGCGACTACACAACTGTGTAATCCGGGCTACACAGGCGTGTAGTCGCGGAAGGGCTTTTAGAGCCCTTGCCCGTGGCAGTTCTTATACTTCTTGCCGCTGCCGCAGGGGCAGGGGTCGTTCCGCCCGACCCGTTTCTCCGCCCGCACGGGAGCGGGCTTCGGCCGGGGCGCCTCGGCGGCTTGCGCGTCGTTGCCGTTCGGGTCGGCCTTGGTGGCCTGGTAGCGGCTCATGTCCTCGTGTCGTTCCGGCCCCGCCTGCTGTACGGCTACGCGGCGGCGCTCCCGCTCCTCGGCGATGGCTTTCGCCACGGCGGCTTGGCGCTCGGCCAGCGCGCGTCGTTGCGCCTCGATGGCCTGGCGTTGCTCCTCGGTCGGCTCCTCGCGCACGGGTATCTGCCCGCGCATCAGGATGGCTGCGGTCTTGCGGTTCATCGCGTCCACCATGTTCTTGAACAGGTTGTACGACTCCAGCTTGTAGATGAGCAGCGGGTCCTTGTTCTCGTAGCTGGCGTTCTGCACGGAGTGGCGCAGCTCGTCCATCTCGCGCAGGTGCTCTTTCCAGGCCTCGTCGATCATGTGCAGCACGATGGATTTCTGGAAGGCCTTGACGACGGCCTTGCATTCCGTGTCGTACGCCTCTTTCAGGTTGCACGATACGTTGTAGACGCGCTTGCCGTCGGTGATGGGAATCAGTATGTTCTCGTACATCGCCCCCTGGTTCTCGTACACTTGCTTGATGACGGGGAAGGCGACTTGCGTCATGCGTTCCATGCGGCGCTTGTAGTTCTGCAGCGCCTCGTTGAAGAGCTTGTCGGTCAGCTGCTCCTGCTTCATGCCCTTGAACTCCTCCTCGGTGAAGGGGCTCTCCATCGCGAAGGTCTTGAAGAGCTCCAGCTTGAAGCCCTCGAAGTCGTCCATATGCTGGTCGACGATGGCGGTCGAGGTGTCGTAGATGGTGTTGAGCACGTCTAGGCCGATGCGCTCGCCCATCAGGGCGTGGCGGCGGCGGGTGTACACCACGTTACGTTGCGAGTTCATCACGTCGTCGTACTCCAGCAAGCGCTTGCGGATGCCGAAGTTGTTCTCCTCCACCTTCTTCTGCGCGCGCTCCACGGATTTGCTCAGCATGCTGTGCTCCAATACCTCGCCTTCCTTGAAGCCGAGCTTGTCCATCAGGCCGGCTATTTTCTCGGAGGCGAAGAGGCGCATCAGGTCGTCCTCCAGGGAGACGAAGAAGACGGACGAACCCGGGTCGCCCTGACGGCCGGCGCGGCCTCGCAACTGGCGGTCGACGCGGCGGCTCTCGTGACGCTCCGTGCCGATGATGGCCAGACCGCCCGCCGCCTTCACCTCGGGCGAGAGCTTGATATCGGTACCACGACCCGCCATGTTGGTGGCGATGGTCACGGTGCTGGTCTGTCCGGCGAGGGCGACGATCTCGGCCTCCTTCTGGTGCAGCTTCGCGTTCAATACGTTATGTTTTATCTTGCGCATCGTAAGCATACGGCTCAGCAACTCCGATATCTCCACCGACGTGGTACCGACCAGCACGGGGCGTCCCGCCTCGGTCAGCTTCACGATTTCCTCGATGACGGCGTTGTACTTCTCGCGCTTCGTCTTGTAGATGCGGTCGTTCATGTCGATACGGGCGATGGGGCGGTTGGTCGGGATGACCACCACGTCCAGCTTGTAGATGCTCCAGAACTCGCCCGCCTCGGTCTCGGCCGTACCAGTCATACCGGACAGCTTGTGGTACATACGGAAGTAGTTCTGCAACGTGATGGTGGCGAAGGTCTGCGTGGCTGCCTCCACTTTCACGCGCTCCTTGGCCTCGATGGCCTGGTGCAAGCCGTCGGAGTAGCGGCGTCCGTCCATGATACGGCCCGTCTGCTCGTCGACAATCATCACCTTGTTGTCGATCACCACGTACTCGTCGTCCTTCTCGAACAGCGTGTAGGCCTTCAGCAGCTGGTTGATGGTGTGCACGCGCTCGCTCTTCACGGAATAGTTGGCGAGCAGCTCGTCTTTCTTGGCCTGTTTCTCCGCCTCGTCCTTGATGTGCTCCAGTTCGGAGAGTTGCGTGGTGATATCGGGCAGGACGAAGAAGTTCGGGTCGTCGGTCTTGCCGGTCAGCAGGTCGATACCCTTGTCGGTCAGCTCCACGCTGTTGTTCTTCTCGTCGATTACGAAATAAAGCTCGTCGGTCGCCTCGTGCATGTGGCGCATATTCTCGGACATGAAATATTCCTCGGTCTTCAGCATCTGCGCCTTGATGCCCGGCTCGCTCAGGTATTTAATCAGCGCCTTGTTCTTGGGCAGTCCCTTGAACGAGCGGTACAGCTGCACGGTTCCTTCCTCGACCACCTTCGGGTCGTCGCTGGCCATCTTCTTCTTGGCCTCGATGAGGAACTTGTTGCACAGCTCCTTCTGGGCGTTGTAGACCACCTCCACGTTTGGTCGGAACTGCTCGAACAGCTGCTCCTCGCCGCGGGGGATGGGTCCGGAGATAATCAACGGCGTACGTGCGTCGTCAATCAACACGGAGTCGACCTCGTCGACGATGGCGTAGTTGTGCTTGCGTTGTACCAGGTCCCTCGGGCTGATGGCCATATTGTCGCGCAGGTAGTCGAAGCCGAACTCGTTGTTCGTACCGAAGGTGATGTCCGCCTCGTAAGCTTTCCGGCGCGCCTCGGAGTTGGGTTGGTGCTTGTCGATGCAATCCACGGAGAGGCCGTGGAACATATAGAGCGGTCCCATCCACTCGGAGTCGCGCTTGGACAGGTAGTCGTTCACGGTGACTACGTGCACGCCGTTGTGGGTCAACGCGTTCAGGAACACCGGCAGCGTAGCTACCAACGTTTTACCCTCACCGGTGGCCATCTCGGCGATCTTGCCTTTGTGCAGCACGACGCCTCCGAACAGCTGAACGTCGTAGTGGACCATATCCCATACGATCTCGTTTCCGCCCGCCTTCCAGTGGTTGGCGTAGATGGCCTTGTCGCCCTCGATGCGGACGAAGTCGTGTTGGGTAGCCAGGTCGCGGTCGAACTGCGTGGCGGTGACCACCACCTCCGTGTTCTCGGCGAAACGGCGCGCCGTATCCTTCATGATGGCGAATACCTCGGGCAGCGATTGCTCCAGCACCACCTCCAGCTTATCGGTGATTGTTTTCTCTATCTTATCGACCTCGGCCCAGATCGCCTCGCGCTCCTCCAGCTCCTTGTCCTCGATGCCCGCGCGCAACTCGGCTACCTTGGCCTTCTCGGCGGCCACGTAGTCTTGGATACGCTGTTTGATCTCTTCCGTCTTCGCGCGCAGCTCGTCGTTGGAGAGCGCCTTGATGGACGGATATACGGCCTTGACTTTCTCGACGTAAGGCGTAATTTCCTTCAGGTCACGCTGCGACTTATTGCCGAACAGCTTCATCATAAACTCATTAAATCCCATGATGTTGTATTGTCTTTTTTTGTTTTATTCCTAAATGATATACATAGAAGACAGTTGTCTTTGAATTGGTATTGTGAGAGAATTGAGCGAGGCAACTGTCACTTTCCCGTTGTCAATTCCCGTAAAGGAAGATTTTGGGATGCGTTTGGCGCCCTGATTCGTAGGATGTGGGTGACCGAAGGCGCTACCTCGGTCGCTTTCACTTCCCGGTAGACGTGTTGTGGCTTCAGTCCGTTCCCCATGAATATCAGCGGGGTGATAACCGCGTTGTTGCGTATGATCTTCACCTTTTCCCGCGGGTTCTCGAGGTTGACCTTCCAGCCCGGCTGCAGCTCGATAATCAAGTCGCCACGGCGCAAATGGTGCGTTCCGTAACGGAATTTGGCGGAGCCCTCGTTCCAGTCGCCCGTCAGCAGGCTTTTATTCGTGGTGACATATTGGACGCCGCTGAACTCTTGCACGAACTCGGCGGCTTTCTCCTGTATCGTCCCTAAGTCCAGTTTCGCATCCTCTATCACCTTGTGATTCAGGTAAATCTGGTGGTCGTAGTAGCCTTTCACCCAGTTGGTCTGTTGGCCATACAGCGCCATCAGGTACATGTTGAGCAACGCCACGCAACGCTTGGGGCGAAACTCGCCCCCGTTGATCATCATTCCCTCGGGATACGACTCCTCGCTTGTGTAATACCCCGTCCCAGTGAATACGACCAGCGTGTTCGCCAGGCCCACCTTTTTGTCGATCGCATCCAGGAGCTTCTCGATGTCCTGGTCCAATTGGTAGTAAGTATCTTGTATCTCCCGGGTGTAAGCCTTGCTCATCGTGCCCCGATAGTTCCCGGCGTAGTAGGTAATCGCCAGCAAGTCCGGGCAGCTCCGTGTGCCGAATCCTCCGTATTCCAGGAACTGAAGCGCCAGCCGGTTGATTTCCTTGTTGATGAATGGCGATGTCTTCAGGTTGGGATAGCAATTCGCGTATTTCTCGTCGAACGTGTACCGGAAAGGCAAATCATCCAACACGTAGGGGAACGCGTCGTATCGCTCCAAGGGCAGGGACGGGGTCCACACCATCCGTTCCAGCCGGGCGGATAGGGATTCCGGGCCGTTGTTGTAGCGGTCCACGTACCAAGGGATACCTTTATAATAGGTAGTCGTGGCCCATTTCCCGTTCGTGTCGTCCATCCAAAAGGCCCCGTTAGCGGCATGTCCGGCGGAGAGGATAGCGCTCTCCGGGTTGGGAGCGATCGCGTACACGTCGCTACGGCCTTGGGAGGCGATTTTCAACTCGTCGCCGATCGTGGCGCTGAACAGGTTCTTGGGCGAATAATGCTCTTTCGTGTAATTGCCTAAGTAGGCGGGATCGTATAGGATGGAAACTTCCGTTTCCCGTTCGAAATCGAAGAGTTTGTCGCCCGTGATGCCGCTCAGGCAGGGGTTGCTTCCGGTGAATAACGTGGCGAACGCGTTCGCCTGGTCGATGTCGGAGAACTCAAAACGGATGTTGTTGTACACCAGTCCCTCGTTGAGCAGGCGTTTGAAGCCGCGCTCGCCGAAGGTATTGTAGAAATACTCGATATAGTCGCCCCGCAGTTGGTCTACCGTGATGCACACCACCAATTTGGGCGTGCGTTGTTGCGCCTCGAGGTTGGTCACCACGAGGATGGCTATAAGCGACGATAGTATTTTTCTCATCCGAATTTCCATTTCTTTCTATAAACACCCCAGCCCGAGCGCAGCCAAAGCGTGGCTACAAGCGGGATGAAGGCATTATTGAGATGTTGCGGGATGAATGTCCATGCCAGCAACATCAGCGTAAGCGTCGCGAAGTTAATAAAATGATAATAATATGCGGCCTTCTTGAGCTTTTTTACGCAAAACAAAATGACGGCGACCAGATGCAAGGGATGCAACCAAAGGATCGACCAGTTCGGCCAGGTGCAAGGATGTTCGGAGATGAATCCCAAAAAGGTGATGACGATTCCTCCGGCGCCCGCCAAGAGAAACAGGAGGATATCCGCGGGTGGGAAGTAAGCGCGCCTATGCCACTCGATGCCGGTCAGCGCGAGAAAAATCCCCAAGAAGAGCCATGCGCACAGGTTGGGTGTAAGTATGTCCCAGATATCTTTTTCCGGCTCGTCCGGCTCTACGGCCTCGATCAGGTTTGTCTCGCCGACCAGTGCCCGGATGGAGCCATCGGGTCGGGTCACTACGGCACGCGAGAAGGCTTCCTTCAGGTAGGAGGGAAGGAACATCATCTCGTGTGGCGTGGCCAATCGGTCGGTCGGGCTTCCCAGCGCCAAGTCGCAGCCGAACGTGAGCCAAGGATGGTTGCGCGAGCAATGGTTGATGAGTTCCCGAAAGGTGTGCGGGGCGTATGGGTATTGATAATCGATCGTCCCGTTTACCTGTTTCTCGATAATCGCCGCCGGACGGGTGGCGCAGTTATCAAAGAAAAAATTGTAACGGTACACCCGGTTCTCGGGGCGGTAATTGACCAACAGGGCTTCCCAGATACGTTCTTTTTCCTCGGTAGTGAGGTTGAGTACCTGCTCGGTGATGTCGCTTCCCCGCATTTGGTACTCGACGACGTAATCCGCGAAGCGTGCGGCGCCCAATTGGTAGTCGGTCTCTCCCTTGGCGAATCGGTAGACGAAATTGGGTTTGGAGAAATCGAAAATACCGTAGTTGAAGATGTAATCGATGCCAAGGGCGGGATCGTATACTCTCAAGGCGGCGTGGCCGTATACGGTGAATACCTCCTCGTCGTAGGGTGCGCTGGTCAACAGGCTGACGCGGGCCTCGTCGCTCAACCGGGGTTGGGCGGTTGCCGTGAGGGAGAGCAGTCCGAATAGGAATAGGAACACGATTTTTCCCGCGTTGCCAAAGATGTTTTTGTTCAATAGAGGCATCTATCTTTTCTTGATTGTTATCGATGCGCGAATATACGGTTTTTGTTTGGATTCGTGGCGTGGGCTGTTGGTTTTGTCTGTTTGTTCAAACTTTGGATACTTTCGTTTACATTTGCCGGAGTGTTATTTTACGGAAACGATTAACAATATAAATAGAAAGGAGAAGCATATGGAAAATAACGAGAAAGATTTCACGGGAGGTATACAATCGTATATAGATTACCTGGAGGCGAACAAGCGTCACTCCTCGGCGAAGAGCTACCGGGACGCGTGGCGCTCGTTCACGCGTTTCGCGGGGATGGAGCGGATCCCCTATACCTATATAAATAAGAG
>DXEN01000024.1 GCA_019114945.1 Candidatus Parabacteroides intestinigallinarum
CCCTACGCTGACCGCCGTCAGCAACTTGTTCTCCCGGAGGAGAAACCACGCTTGTTTCAAGTAAATCCGTATCATACTGCTTCTTCTTTAATTCCTCAAACTCTTTACTCATATCGCAACGCCTCGGCGGGTTCCATGCGGGAGGCTTGCCCGGCATCGACCTCGCCCCCGGCGACTGGGAGGTGGAGGTCGTCACCCGCTACCGGCCCAACTCTACAACCCTCTACAAGGAGCCCCGGAAAGGCTCGCTCGTCTTCCGGTTGGTATAGGCGGGCACATCCCCACGAGTGACACCGTATATCATAGCTACGATAGCCATCTTATCATAGCTATGATATGAATCCTATCATAGGTTTGATATTCGACCTATCATAGCTACGATATCGACACTCACCCGTAGGAGTCGCCATGCCGCGGCCCTCCTATTCCACCTGGTGCCCATCGAAGAAGCGCACCACGCGGCTGGTCTGCCGGGCCTGCGCCTCGTTGTGCGTCACCATCACGATGGTGCGGCTGTCCTCGCGGTTGAGCTTGTGGAGGATGTCCATCACCTCGATACCCATCTTCGAGTCGAGGTTACCGGTCGGCTCGTCGGCGAGGATGATGTCCGGGTCGCCCACGATGGCCCGGGCGATGGCCACGCGCTGGCACTGTCCGCCGGATAGCTGCGTGGGGAAGTGACGCGTACGGTGGCTCAGGCCCACCTTCTCGAGCACGGCCAGCGCCCGCTCGCGGCGCTCCTTGGCTGACACCTTGCGGTAGAGCAAGGGCAGCTCCACGTTGTCGAGCACGTTGAGCGAGTTGATGAGGTGGAACGACTGGAAGACGAAGCCCAGCCTCTGGTTGCGGAAGGCGGCGAGCGTCTTGTCGTCCATGCCGGCGGTGTCGGTGCCGGCTATCTCCACCCGTCCCGAGGTGGGCAGGTCGAGCAGGCCCATGATGTTCAGCAAGGTGGACTTGCCGCAGCCGGAGGGTCCCATCACGCTGAGGAACTCGCCCTTCTCCACTTCCATGTTCACGTTCTCCAAGGCTACCGTCTCTATCTCGTTCGTGCGGTAGATTTTCTCCAAATTCGTCAGTTTAATCATTGTCTCCATAACTATTTATTTATTCTATATTATATACTTTATTTTTTAGGGGGGGGGGTAAAGACCTATACTCTTTTTGACACACCCCCTGCCCCCTCTCAAGAGGGGAAAGGCCTCTAACTCCTTCTAACTCCTTTTAACTCCCTCTAATCATCATTCGTACCGCAACGCCTCGGCGGGGGCCATGCGGACGGCCTTGCGGGCGGAGAAGCAGACGCCCAGCCCGATCATCGCCGCCATCAGCAGGTAGGTGACGCCTATCGTGGCGAGCAGGCGGACGATGCCGAGCGACTCGCGGTAGGTGTCCAGCCGGTCGAGCGCCGCCATGTTCGCGATGAAGAGCAGCAACGCGGGCAGGGTGAGCGCCAGCAGCGTCAGCCCCTCGGCGTACAGGTAGCCACCCACGCCGCGGCGGGTGGAGCCGAGGGCCACGCGCAGGCCTATCTCGCCCCGGCGCCGCTCGGTGCGCAGCCAGAAGGTGCCCACGATGCCGAAGAAGACGTTCACCAGGAGGAAGGCCATGGTGGCGAGCTTCTGGGCGTTGGCGTTGCGCTGGGAGCTGAGCTGGATGTCCCGCTGGTCGGCGATGCGGGTCGCGCCCTGCACGAAGAGGTTGTTCGCCACGAGGCGGTCCGCCATCCGTTCGAGGAAGGCGTACATCTCGTCGTCCGTCAAGGGCTGGCGCATACGTACGCACAGCTCGATGTTCGCCACGCCGTTATTCGCCGTCCACTCGTTCAGTCCGTCGTCCTCCGTCATGATGATGAACGAGCAATTCTCCGGGCGATCGAAGTCGTTGCTCCGGAAGGTGGGGAGCACCGCCGCTATCGTCCGGGGCTCCGCCAAATCCTCTTGCAGGGAGATTTGCCGGCCCACGGCGTCCTTCCCGTCGAAGAAGTAATCCTCCGCCTCCCGCGTGATGACCATCTCGTCGCGCGTCTTGCCCAGCGACTCGGAGACCGGCCGGCCGGCGCGGTCCGTCATGCGGAACACGTCGAAATACGCGGGCGACGCCGCCAGGGAGTGATAGGACTGCCCGACGTACTTCGCCGAATCCACGCCCAGCGGGTAGATCGAGCGCCAGCTGTCGCCGTAGCTATAGGGCATGGAGTAGTAGGAAAGGCTCGCCGCCTCCACCTCGGGCGCCTGCCGCAAGCGACTGACGAGGGTCAGTAGGTCGCGGGCGTCGTCGGACTCATACAGCGAGTCGGGCACATAGCCCGGCGCCACCGGCGAGAGGTTGGCGAGGCGCAGCCTCCATGTATCGGCGATATCGTAACCGAGCGGAGCGTTGTAGCAACGCGTGTCCACCCACATCTTGTCCACGAGGAACCACAGGACGCACGCCACCACCAGCAACTCGCCGAATATCCATCCGTTGCTCCGCCGCTGCGTCCAAATCATCTTTAGTATGTGTGTAAGCATAATTGTCTGTTTTTTATTTATGATTTATGATTTCATTGTCAATTGTCAATTGTTAATTGTCAATTGGAATAACACACCCCCTGCCCCCTCTCAAGAGGGGAGTGGATACACATCCCAATCATAAATCGTAACTCGTAATTCGTCACTCCCCTCCCTTAATCGCCTCCACGATGGGTTGGCGCATGGTGAGCCAGGCGGGGATACCCGCGCTCAATAGATTCAACACCAGGACGGCGAGCAGTGTCGCCACGAACAAACCGGGACGAATCAGCATCGGGAACGTCAACGCGATATCGCCATACTCCGCCCCCGCCAACAGATACGACTTCCCGGCCATCAAGAGCAGGATGGACAGCCCGATGCCTATCACGCCACCGATGCAGGTGAGCACGAGGTTCTCCATCAAGACCTGCGTCAGGAGGTTCCGCCCCGTAGCGCCGAACGCCTTCCGCACGCCAATCTCCTCCTTCCGCTTCTGCACGGACGACTGCACCACGCCCGTCAGGTTCAGCGCCGGCACCAGGAGCAGGAAGAGGAACACCGCCCCCGACTCCGCCATGAACGAGCGCCAGTCCACCTTCCGGAAGCCGCCGCTGCCCATCGCCGAATCCAACTGCGAGAGCGCCCCGGCGGGGAAGCTCACCTCGTAGTCCACCTTCGTGGCGTTGTAGCGACGCACCCGCTCGTCCAATTCGGCGCGGATGGCGTCGAAGTCGGCGGCGGAGCGCGCCAGCATCAGAACGTTCAGGCTGCCCACCATGTTCTCGCCCATGCTGATGTTCGAAACCAACTTGGCCTTGTCGCACGAGTAAGGGATGCAGACGTCGAAGTAGGAGACCATCATCGGGTTGGGCACGTCGCGCACGACGCCGCGCACCGTATAGGTGACGTAATCCAGCACCACCTCGCGGCCCGTCGCCCGCTCGCTACCGAACAGCCGCCTCGCCAGGCTCTCCGAGAGCACCACCGCCGGGATGGCGGATTGGAAGTCCGCCTCCGTGAAAGGCCCGCCCTCCACGAAGCGATGGTCGAAGAATTTCCAATAGTTCGCGTCCGTGTAACGCACCTCGTACTCGCGGAAGAGCCGCTTGCCGGGCAACGACACGGGCAGGGTGCCACGCGTGTAGGCCGTCACCGCCTCCGGCGTCTTCAAGGGATAGAAGCACTCCCGCACCACCTCGGCGGACATGGCGCCGCGGTTGCGACCGCCGGGACCGTCGTTCTTCGGCGCTACCTCCGTGCCCCACACGTAGAGGAAGCGCCCGCGGTTCGACTCCGGGGCGAAGCCCGCGGCGTTGATCTGGAAGACCAACACCAACACCAGCACCACGGCGATGGCCAACGCCGTCCCCGCGATGGAGATCCAACTTACCAAGGGATTCTCCCTCAGCTGGTAAATAACTTGCTTGAAATACTGTCTGAACATAGGGATATACTATTAGGTATTAGTTCAACTTCAGCTTGCTCTTCTCCTTGAAGTCGCTCATGTCGGAGACGACCACCTCCTCGCCCTCGCGCAGGCCGTCGACCACCTCGATGTACTCGAAGTTGCTGTCGCCCAGGCGCACCTTCCGCTTCACCAACTGGTCGCCCTCCACCACGAACAGCTCATACTCGCCACGGCCCATGTAGAAGGAACCGTTGGCGACGCGGAGCACGTCGTCGCGGATGGCGTTAATCACGTACACGTCCGTCTTCAAGCCGGAACGCAGGCGCTTGTGGTTGTCCTCCACCAGCTGCACGGTGAAGGAGATGACGCCATTCTTCGAGAGCGGGGTCACGTCGCTCACCGTGCCCTCCAGCTTATCGTTGCCAATCTTGACCACCGCCTTGGCGCCCACGGCAATACGGTCGCCATACGTATCGGCTATCTCGCCCTCTATCTTGAACCGCGAGAGGTCCGACACGACCGCCACCCGGCTGCCCTTGGTCACCCGCGCCCCCACCTCGTTGTTCACGTAGGTAAGAATCGCCTTGCGGGGCGAGCGGATGCGGGCGTCCTCCAAGGTTCGTTTCGTCTCGGCAAGGCTCTTGCGGAAGATGTTCAGCTCCAGCTCCTTCACCTTGTAATCCGCCTCGGCCAACGCCTTCTCGTTCGCGTACTTCTGCTCGTCCTCGCGCAGCTTCAGGAGGCTGACGTTGTAGTCCAGCTCCACCTGGCGCACCTTGTCCGTGGTGCCCGCGCCCAGGCTGTCCAAATAACGCTCGTTGCGCAGCTCCACCTCCTTGCGGTCCAGTTCCATGCGGGAGACCTTCAGTTGCATCTCCATCTCGGAGAGCTTGCTGCGGCTCTGCACCTTCAGTTGCTCCAGCTGGAGCTGCTTCATCTGCTCCTCGTCGAGCTGCTTCTTGTAATCCGTCTCCGCGCTCTGCAAGTCCAGGCGCAGGATAGAGGTGCCCACATCCACGGAGTCGCCGCCTTTTTTGTAAATCTCCACGATACGGGAGTCGATAGGCGAGTTGATAATCTCCTCGAACGCCGGCACCACCTTGCCGGAGGCGCTGACGGACACCTCTATCACGCCCCGGTCCACCGTCGATAAGGTCAAATCCTTTCGTTGCAGGCTCGTCTGCATGAAGCCGATCAAACCGCCTATCACCACCGCAGCGACGGCTACGCCCGTCCCGATCTTGAACAACCGCACGCGACGCTCCTTCCGCAACACCTCTTTCGATATTTCTCTGTCCATATTGTAAGTGTTTATTATATTCCGTCCTCCATGGGGCAAACACCGTGCCAAAACGCTAACTGATTGATTCCGTGCGGGCACACGAAACGAAGGGTGTCCGATATCGAACACCCTTGTTCGGTTTCATGAGCTACGAATGAAGAGTTACGAATTATGAGTTACGAATGACGAGTTACGTTTGCACGATTTATAATACGGATAAAAAAATAGAGGCGCCGGCAAACGCCGCGCCTCCATTCATTCTAATACGAACAACTCGTAACTCGTAATTCGTATCTCGTAACTCCTACAAAACCACCTTGAAGCTCAGCTCTCCTACATAGATGATATAGGCACCCTGCGGCATCGGCGTAACGGTCTCGCCCGCCGGCAGGTCGAGCGCCTTGTACAGGCGACCGTCGAACGTGACGACGTATGCCTTATCCGCCCGAGGGGTCTGGATGAACAGACGGCCGTCAGCCGCCCATACCTTCAAGCCGGAAGCGTCGACCGACTCGATGGCGGTAGCCGGGTCCTCCTCGATGCCGGTCACGGTGACAACCACGTTACTCCGTACGTCGCTAATCGTGTAACGGCCATCCGCGTTGGGCGTCAGCGTCACGCCGTTCGCCTTCACCACCATGTTCGTAGCCACGTAGCCCTCTTTCACGGTGACGGTGAAGCTGAAGCTCTCGCCCGCCTTCACGCTCGTGGAGCCAATCGCCTCTATCGTAGCGCCCTCCACTACCGGAAGCGTCACGATATATGTCGTCGGCGTAGGTGTCGGATCCGGTCCTGGTGTTGGGTCGGGATCTTTCACCGATACCGTAGCGTATGTCGTCAGCGTGGTAGAGACGTCTTTTCCATCCACCGTCGCTACGCTGGTGACTAAGCAACGATAATTGCCCGCGTCAGCGGCGGAAACCTCCAAATAATTTTCTTTCGTAGTTGTAGCGGCACGCAACATCGCGGCGGCTTGGGCACTCGCCTCATCGTTCGGCACATCCACCCAGTTGTTCGTATTCACATTAAACCATTGCCATTGGAACGTCACGGTAGCGCCCTCAGCGATTACAGCCGTGGCGGTCAGCGTAACAGAAGCATCCGGATCAATCTCTTGCTCACCAATCTTATTGATTTGCAACGAGGCTTCTCCTTCTACATTCGTAACCTGACCGGTATAATCCGTCAACACTCCATTATTGGTAATCGAGACCGTCAAGGAAACAGGGACTTCCGAAGATTCCTCATCCACCTCGATAATCAACGTACCTTGATTCGTCACCGTACCCAGATTATTCGTGCCGGAGAGCGTCAAGACGGCTTTCGCCTCTTCTTTCACCGTAATCTCCGGGGTAGTCACACCGTTCAGAACCACCTTCGATGTGTCCGAAGACGACGAACCTCCCTCATCACTTCCTATCTCAATCGCGTCCACCGCTCCCTCAAGCGTTTCTTCCTCACCTGCCGGGATGACGTTCACATATTTCAAATCCAAAAGAACCGGATTGCTATTGGATACAGGCAAGACATTCCCGGCCGTGTCCCTCCAAATAAAGTACATATACGGGAAGCTTGCGCCTTCGGTAGATTTCTTGCCCGTCAAGCTGAACGTATAGGTCTTGTCCGATTCCAGCGTGAGCGGACAATACGCCTGCACCACACCGTTACCGGGATATTCATCCACGAACTTATAATCCGTTCCCTCGTACGACACGACCAAAGCGGCATCCTCATGGGAATTCGTTTGCATTTCCAACTCGATTGTTTGCCCGGCGAAAGCACCGACATCCCCTGTTCGAATCTCGAACGATACCGGACCGGCATTCAAATCTCCGCTAATCGTTTCTGGCAATGTCAACGGTATGGACACCTCCTCCACGACAAACGAGTGCTCCGAGGTAGCGCAAAGCGCACCGGCATCGTCGTACACATGGATCTTATAGTTCACCGTCCCCGCCTTCAAAGCCCGAACGTTCAGGTAATTCTTGACCAAGCTCATCGAACTATCCACCGCGCAATCCGAGAAGAGGATGGTTCCCTTGCCATCTTTGAAGTCCATCGCCTTCCACTCCGATAAGTCGGCGTTCGAGTCGTTGTTGTACCAAATGGTCAACGAATCCGCCCAAGACGAATCCGCCAACTCATAAACGAAATGACCGACACGGCTCAAATCGGATACCTGGCAATAAACATGTCCGGGTACCGTCTCCCCCACGGCGCCTCTCGTGTCATCCAAGCTGTTGGTCGTTATCTTGGCGGTGAGAGGAGCGACATACGTCAAATTCAAAAGAACCGGATTGCTATTGGATACAGGCAAGACATTCCCGGCCGTGTCCCTCCAAATAAAGTACATATACGGGAAGCTTGCGCCTTCGGTAGATTTCTTGCCTGTCAAGCTGAACGCATAGGTCTTGTCCGATTCCAGCGTGAGCGGACAATACGCCTGCACTACACCGTTACCGGGCACTTGATCCACGAACTTATAATCCGTTCCCTCGTACGACACGACCAAAGCGGTATCCTCATGGGAATTCGTCTGCATTTCCAACTCGATTGTTTGCCCGGCGAAAGCACCGACATCCCCTGTTCGAATCTCGAACGATACCGGACCGGCATTCAAATCGCCGCTAATCGTTTCTGGCAATGTCAACGGTATGGACACCTCCTCCACGACAAACGAGTGCTCCGAGGTAGCGCAAAGCGTACCGGTATTGTCGTACACATGAATCTTATAGTTCACCGTCCCCGCCTTCAAAGCCCGAACGTTCAGGTAATTCTTGACCAAGCTCTGCGACTCATCCACCGCACAATCCGAGAAAGAGATGATTCCCTTGCCATCTTGGAACGCCATCGTCTTCCACGCCGATGAGTCGGCGTTCGAGTCGTTGTTGAACCAAATGGTCAACGAATCCGCCCAAGACGGGTCCTCCAACTCATAAACGAAATGACCGACACGGCTCAAATCGGATACCTGGCAATAAACATATCCAAATACCGTCTCACCCACGGTACCTCTCGTGTCATCCAAACTGTTGGTCGACACATTGGCCTCCAGAGCGTCACCACCCTCATAATCCATCGAAGCCAAGCTATCCCTATCAAAAGCGTAATACGCATCGGATGCTCCCTTCAAAATCTGCCAATCGGTCGAATTATCTCGCGAATAAATTACCACCAATCGCTCCCATGGCTGCAAGGCGGACGAGAGTTGTATGCCGTCTATCACAAGAGCTGCATCATTACGCACATACCATCCATGATTCGGCTCAACCTCACGAAGAGAATACGAACCAGACCTCAATGGCTCACCCAATTGCCCGGATTCCAAATCATAAATAGCCACATTAACATAATAAGAACTTGTTCTACTACCTGAATTATAGAGATTCAAATTTAGACTGAACGGCTCATTTACAGGCAACGGGATTTGGCTGCTCTCCGGCGCTTTCTCATAATGCAACTCATAGATAGGTTGCTCTCCTCCATCCTTTTTTAGGCCAACAGCCATCCATTGCTCAAGGTTATACACACCGCTCTCTTCTTCCCCTAACGCAGAAAGTAAGAAATAATTATCACGGCTACCGCCCCAACCCCAATTAATTTTGTAATAATGATCCGAATTGTAACCTTCGCAAACAAAAAGATGTCCTTCGTCGGCTGCGGTACGTCCTCTATAAAGTACCGGCCTATCCGCATCGATCTCTTTCCGTATCATAGCCTCCCATTCATCCTCCGCATAATAGTCTTTCTGCACGGCTCGCGAAGCATGGCTATACCCAAAAACATCTTGCAACGCCAAGACAATATCATCCATACTTGATGAACTCGCCCCATCTTTATACTCCATATCAACATTCGCTCCGATATGCCACATCAGTTTGGCGATTTCAGGCACTTCCGCTTCTCCATTTACAACTAAAGGCATCGCCTCGTCACTCCAATTATAACCACTCGTATAATCCAACGGTCCACATTTCCATTCCGGATGTTCCGCCGCGGATGGATGTGCCGTCACTCCATCGGTCGCCTGATCCGGCCATTGATGATATTTCATGATAATAGCGGTGGCGGTAGCCCCACAACCAGTAAGGGTACGCTCTCCATTCAACATAGGGCACATCGCGTTAAAAGGCGCCGACTGATCCCAAGAAGCGGTCTCCTTGGATAATTCAACGCTCTCCGCCGCCCTCAGGGCCGTGCCGCTCTGGTATTGGCTCCACTCGGCGGAGATGGCGGGAGAGGCCTCCACGGCGTTATCTTCCGCCCAGGTGATTTGTTCTTGGTAGAAGGCGAGCATCCCGCGGAGGTTCTCCGGCAGGTTGTCGGGGTCGAAGCTGCCCGCGTGGGAGTAGCCGAGGACGGGACGCACACGGTCGTCGCCCGACACGATGACGAAGCCGCCATCGCCCGGCACGTTGAACACGAAGTAATCCGCCTCGCCCGCCGCGGAGGCGCTACGCAACGCGCTGCCCGTCTGCCCCGGGGCGGCGGCGTACACCAACGACAGCTCGCCCG
>DXEN01000025.1 GCA_019114945.1 Candidatus Parabacteroides intestinigallinarum
TTGGACAGGGAAGACTCGTCTATGGCAAGGCGCGGCCCTATGTTTTCGGGGAACAGCAGCCATGAATCGGCATGGTCGAGCTGGTCCCAGTCGCGGAAGCCGCTCAGCGTTTCCTTGTACTGTTTCTCAAAGGTATGCGCGTTTATGTGGTAGAATGTCTCAAGCGTACGGCAGGTCACGGGGGACGTCTCCATACGTCTCTTTTAAAAAAGCCCCGAACTCCCTGGAGTAACGGGTTCCCTTGCAGGCGATGTCCAGGCTGATTGGAAGGCTGAAACTCTTGCCCGTGCGCAGGTCGGTCCACCTACGGCGGCGTATGACCAGTATGACCTTGTGGTCGCGTATCGGGAAATCGGTCACATTCACAGCCTCCATGAAGCCTTTGGATGCAAAATTAGAGTCTGTAGACAATCCCGCATTCATTAGCTCGTCGAGATGAATATGAATCTCTCTCGAACTCTGTTCCACGCTCGTTATCTCAAAATGATCCAGTATTTCCGAAGGCAGCACGATACGCGCAAGCACTTCCAGTTGATTCCTTTCCATAGGACAAAGGTCGGATTTATTAGGGAATTTGAAAATAAATCCCCATCAATTTTCTACTGTCCCTGATTTCTCTCATGTAAAAATAGAGGATGCCTTTTGGTCGCCGAGGTTGGAGAGACACGTATCGACGACTCTTCCGGTATGTATCGACCAAATTGAGAATCAAACAGGCCGTATGCGTAATTTTGAGAACGCGGCGAAGGGAGAGGGGGAGCACTCTGGCATTTTCTTTGATGATTCGGATGTGTATAAGGCGCTTGAGGGCATGGCTTATAGCTTGATGAATAATCCGGATCCTGCGTTGGAGAAGAAAGCGGACGAGTGGATCGATAAGTTTGCGGCAGCCCAACAGCCGGATGGTTACATTAATACTTATTATACGCTTACTGGATTAGATAAGCGTTGGACCAATATGGATAAGCATGAGATGTATTGCGCGGGGCATATGATAGAGGCGGGAGTAGCTTACTATCAAGCGACAGGAAAACGAAAGTTGCTTGATGTCTGCGTTCGGATGGTCGATCATATGATGAGTATTTTTGGTCCGGGAAAGCGTCATTGGGTCCCGGGGCATGAGGAGATCGAGCTTGCCTTGGTGAAGTTATATCAGGTAACGAACGAGGAGAAGTACCTGGATTTTGCGTATTGGCTCTTGGAGGAACGTGGGCATGGTTATGGCTCTATGGGAGGGGAAGGTACTTGGAATAAGTCCTATTATCAAGATGATAAGCCGGTTCGGGAAATGACGGATATCGCCGGGCATGCGGTTCGTTGCATGTATCTGTATTGTGGGATGGCGGATGTCGCCGCTATTAAGGGGGATTCTGGTTATATAGCGGCTCTTGACCGTTTGTGGGAGGATGTCGTACTGCGTAATATGTATATTACAGGGGGGATTGGATCCTCGAAACATAATGAGGGATTCACGGAGGACTATGATTTGCCAAATCTTGAGGCGTATTGCGAGACTTGCGCTTCTGTGGGTATGGTTTTCTGGAACCAACGTATGAACCAATTTACGGGGGATTCGAAATACATAGATGTGTTAGAGCGGAGCCTATATAATGGGGCTCTTGCGGGTATCTCATTAAAAGGGGATCGTTTTTTCTATGTGAATCCGCTTGAATCACGGGGCGACCATCACAGGCAGGAATGGTATGGTTGCGCATGTTGCCCCAGCCAGATCTCTCGTTTTCTGCCTTCTATAGGAAATTATATTTATGGGACTTCCGCGGACGCTATTTGGGTGAATTTATATATAGGAAATGAGGCTTCATTCAAGGTGGATGGCGAAGAGATAAGATTGCGACAAAGCACGGACTATCCTTGGAATGGGGAAATAGAATTACAAGTCTCTGCCGTGCGGCCTTTAAAGAAAGATTTCCGGTTGCGAATTCCTGGCTGGTGTAAGGAGTATTCTGTTTTTGTGAATGATGAACCCGTAGAGCCTAAGACAGATAAAGGGTATGTAGTCTTGAATAATACGTGGAAAGAAGGGGATATTATCCGGTTGGATTTGTCTATGCCTATAGAAGTGGAGGCGGCGGATCCCCGTGTGAAGGAGAATATAGGGAAGCGTGCCATCCAGCGCGGGCCTCTTGTTTATTGCTTGGAGGAGGTTGATAATCCCGATAATTTCGATAATTTGAGCATCTCTCCCTCTACGTCGTTCCTTAGTGATTTTGAATCGTCGTTATTGGATGGCGTTGTCGTCATAAATGCGCGAAATGCGGACAATACTTTGTCTTTTATCCCTTATTATGCGTGGGATAATCGGGAGACCGGAAAAATGAAAGTTTGGGTTGAATATAAAGAGTAGAGATTTACTTTCTCCCAGTTCCTAGGAGTGATTCCATAACACATAGGTGCGTTGGTCGGAGAACATAGGTGCGTGGGGCGGCGCACCTATGTGTTTTTCTCATCCCCGCGAGATGTTCTCCAGGAACAGGTCGATCATTCGTTTGGCGGCGACGAAGGAGCTGATCTCGTTGTTGAGGACTTGCCGCTCGGTGCCGGGAAGTACGCTCTCGACCGCGGGATTGTGGTAGAACGTGTCGCGCAACGTGTCGTTGATGCTCTCGTACATCCAGTACTTCGCCTGCTCGTTGCGTTTATAGTCGAAGTAACCGTTCTTTTTCGTGAACGCGATATATTCGTCGATCATGTCCCATATCTCCTTGATGCCGATGTTGAAATAACCGGAATAGGTCAGTACCTTCGGGTTCCAGCCCGATTCCGAGGGTGGGAATAGGTGCAGCGCGTTGCGGAATTGCGTAGCCGCTAATTTCGCTTTCTCGATGTTATCGCCATCCGCTTTGTTGATGACGATGCCATCCGCCATCTCCATGATGCCGCGTTTGATGCCTTGCAACTCATCGCCCGTGCCCGCTAATTGGATGAGCAGGAAGAAATCCACCATCGAGTGAACGGCCGTCTCGCTCTGTCCGACACCGACGGTCTCCACGAAAATCGTATCGAAGCCCGCCGCCTCGCACAATACAATTGTCTCGCGCGTTTTTCGGGCCACGCCGCCTAACGACCCCGCGGAAGGTGAGGGTCGGATAAACGCGTCTTTCTCCCGCGATAACGCCTCCATCCGGGTCTTATCGCCTAAGATGCTCCCCTTGGAACGTTCGCTACTGGGGTCGATCGCGAGGACGGCAAGTTTGTGCCCTTGGTTGATCAGGTGCATGCCGAACACGTCGATGGAGGTACTTTTCCCCGCTCCCGGCACGCCCGTGATGCCGACACGAATGGATTTCCCGGCGTGCGGCAGGCATTTCTCGATGACCTCTTGCGCGATTTGTTGATGCTCGTGCCTGGCGCTTTCTACCAAGGTGACCGCTTGGCTGAGTATCGTGATGTCGCCTTTCAGGATACCCTCTACGAACTCGGAGGGCGTGTACGTCCTCCGCTTGACGCGTTTCTTCAGGTACGGATTGATGCTCGGGACATTCTCGATGCCCTTGTTCACTTTTAATCCTTTGTACTGGCTATCGTTTTCCGGATGTTCCATATTACGTTATTTATATGCGGTTACTTTAATGAGTCGTATCGGCCCGTTGGGGTCGTCGCATACGACATTGATTAATGTCTCTAATTGTGTCTTGATATCTTTGGGACGCAGGCTGACCTTGAAGGTCGCCGTCATACCCGGCTTCAGGACTTTCTTCCCTCCGGATAGGCGGACTCGCTCGTCGTCGCAAGTCACGCTATAGATGTGCAAGGGCGACTTGCCCGCGTTGGTGATTTCGAATGTCCCGGTCACTTTTCCTCCGATTAGGGGAACGATACTTTTCTTGTTGGGGAGTTTCCCGAATTCCAGCAATGTGCCCGATAACTCGGCGATAGGAGCTTGCGCTTTTTTATCGGCCGATAGCTTGCTGAAATTGTCGATTACGTTGGCCGCTATTTGGATCTCGCACGTTACTTTCTCTTTCCCTTCTTGTTGCAGGGTGAGGGGAAGTTTCATGCGGGTACGTCCCTTCCGTTTTACCGCTTTCGCATCGAAGAGAATCGTGATCTCGCCCACCTTGCCCGGTTGCAACGTAATGGGATTCACTTGCGTCGTCAGGTATTCGGGGGCTTTGCCCAATCGGATGGTGAGTGGCGAATCTCCTTCGTTCTTTACGCTGATTTTCTCGCCCAGGGTCTCTTCCTCGCGGATGCTGCTGAACAATACCGTCTTCGTGTGTAGTTTCAAGTCGCCGATCGCGTATGGATAAATGAACGTAGGCTCGGCCGGCTTGGGCGATACGTTCCCTTTGATCGCTAAGCGGAAGCTTCCTTTCTTGCCATTGCTGAAGATCGAGATGGTCTTATAGAAGGGGCCGGGGCGTCCTTTCGGGTTGTAGGTGATTTTCACCTCGCCGGTCGTTCCCGGGGCGATGGGGTCCTTGGTCCATTCCGGCCGGGTGCATCCGCACGAGGCAGTGACACGGGTAATTACCAATGGCGCGTCGCCGCTGTTGCGAATCGTGAAGACGTGGCTCGCGAGCCCGTCCGCCTCGGCGATTGTACCGAAGTTGTAGGTCAACTCGTCGGCGGTGATACGGGCGCCTTCTTGGGCTTCGGCCGTCGTGATAGCCAGCATCGCCATGAGGGCAAGTACGATAGTCTTGAAGTGTGGCATACGAGTACGGATTTTATGGGTTTATTCGGTTACCTCCCCTCGGATGTTGAGGATAAAACTGCCTTTCTTGCCGTTGCTATATACGGAGATGGTTTTTGCGAAGGGGCCGGGGCGTCCGTCCGGATTGAAAGTTACCTTGATCTCTCCTTTTTGTCCCGGAGCGATCGGCGCTTTGGGCCATTCCGGGGTGGTGCAACCGCACGAGGCGATTACACGGGTAATCACCAACGGTTTGTCGCCCGTGTTAGAAATGATGAACGTGTGCGATACATTCCCATCGGCCTCTTTGATGGTTCCGAAATCGTAGCGGGTCTCCTCGGCGGAGATAACCGCTTTCCCTTGCGCGAAGGCGGTTCCTATCGTGAGCAGGAGCGCCATGCAAATAAAAATGATTTGTCTCATCGTTCTTTCTTGCTATAGTTTGTGTTGCAAAAATAATGAATTCAATCGATAATAAATCTCAGGGGTGCGTCAAAATGTAGTTCGTTTTTCATTTGACGCACCCTTTCGCATGAGGTTTACTCCGTTACGGAAAGTGTTCCTCCCGCCGTGTGTGATACGAATTCGGGTGCGTACAGGCATTGGATCGTGCTGAGTCCACCCGCGTATTCGCCGCTTCGGGATACGTAGGCCGGATATTCCAATACAAACGTGCTGATCGGCAAACGTTCGAAGAAGAATTGTTCCGACGCGTCTTTGGGCGACCGGTAGTAACGGATGCCATCTTTGTATTCCGTACCGGAAAGTTGCCGTGCTGGCTCGAAACAGCCTGCCCGCAAGTCTTTCAACACTACGTAATCCATTTCCCGGTCGGTACGCACCGTGAGCCGTACGATCACTTTATCGCCAACATGTAGTCGCTCACCCAGCTCTACCGGACGAAGCTGGCGGTTCGTTCCGTTATTGATTTCGATGAAGAGTTTTTTATCCACCCATAGAGCGCCTTTCGTGCCTTCCACCGTACGGATGGGCTGGAAATATTGCTCGTACACCGCGCCCCAAGCGGGCGTATCGCCTGTCTTACGAATGTAGACATTTCGGTCGTCCTTCTTTTGGGTTGTCTCCGTCGGAAGCGTCGTTTTCAGATATCCGGTCGCTATATCGCTTTCGGTAGTACTAAAAGTCTGCTCTCCCCATTGGGCGGTGCAGACGTTGGAGTCGTTGAGCCAATCGCCGCCGGTCAGCAATAACGCATAGATAGCGTTCACCGTGCCGGGCGTGGATTCCCAATTCTGCGTCCGCTTTTGGTTGAGCAACCATTGCTTCAGCGAGTCCGTACGTGCGCTATCCGGAGCTATTTCCGCGAAGGTTTCCATCAACAAGCAATGGGTATCAATGGGGGAGGTGAAATAGTTGTTCTCCCGTCGGTTGTTTGCCCAATACATACCCATCTCCGTAGAGGTTGTGGCGGTTTTCTCCAGCCAAGCGAGGATTTTTGCCGCCACCGCTTTTTCTCCGTTACGATGGGCTAAGAGCGCGATTTCTCCTTTTTGAATGAGCGCGTATTTTTCCCAATACTTTTCCGCTTGGCGGGTATAGAAGCGGATCGCCTCCCGTGCGCCTCCCGCTTCCGGAATATCGCGGTAAGCGCTCCGGACGAACAGATAGTCTACTTGTTCCGGTGTGGGCCAAGTGTTTTGCCAGTCGGGATTATTACGGCGTAACCGGTCGTAATCCTCTTGGATACGGCGATCCAGGAATTTCAACGCGTTTATCTGCGCTTCTTTTTCCGCTTGACCGTATTGTACGGCATTTAAATGGACCAGTCGTTCCATGCCTTGCAGGATGGAGAGCGTGATGGTACGGCTTGCCGGAAAACCTTTGAACCAACTCCAACCTCCTTGTGTCTCCTGTAATTGAAGGAGTTGGTGTAGGGCGGTTTCCCGGGCGTTTGCCGCCCGGTTTAAGTCGAATAGCAAGGCCAGGCGACGTTTCCGCTCGGTCTCGTCCGTCGCGTCCATCACCCATGGCGTTTCCTCCAAAAGAATATTTTTCAGTTCCGTATTCTTTTCCAAGTTGGAATATAACGTGGAAGCATTCCCCCCTTGGGCTGTCCATTGTTCGATGACCTGTTGTATGCGTGGGTTCGCCGAGGCAATATAGCTGGCTAACGTGTTGCTGTAATAGGCGGCGAACCAAGAGAGCGCGTCGTCGTTCTCGGGTTCCGTGAGGGTTGGCAACGCTTGCACGGCATACCAGATGGGGTTGGCGGTCAGTTCCAACGTGAGGCGGAACAATTTCTTCCCGCCGTCCGTACCGGCTACCGGGATTTGGAGCTCTTTTTCTTGTCCCAGATAGAACGGTTTGCTTTCCGTGATCAGCACTTGATCGGAGAGTACCGGCAATAGCTGTTGCTCGCCGTCGGAGGCTTGTTTGGAGTCGGCGATGATGCGCACGCCCATTAAGTTGACCTGTGTTGGTACGGGAATGGTCCAGCGAACCGTGGTTATGCTATCGGGGAGCAGCGTGAATGGTCGTTGCGACTTGCTCAGGCAGACGATTGGCTCGTCTGTAGCGGGGTCGAACAGTTCGATACGGGCTCGTCCGGACAATTCTTCCTCGCTGTTATTGATAACCTGTGCGCTGAGGCTTACTTGGTCGCCTTGGCGGAGGAAGCGAGGCGTGTTTGGCAATACCATCAGTGGCTTGCTCGTGACGACCTCTTCTGTTAGTTGCCCATACTTCAAATCGGTGGTATTTGCCAATAATTGAAGTTTCCAGGTCGTATTGCTTTCCGGCATCGTGAAGTTAATCAACACGTCGCCTTGCTCGTTGGTGCGTAAGGTCGGGTAGAAGAATGCGGTCTCCGCAAAGTTCTTCCGGATGGAATTGGGTTGTACGGAGGGTGTTCCCGCGTCGTTGGATGCCTCTTCTACTTGATTGAAGACAGCGGCTTGGCTTTCCTGTACTTCCGGCTCGGCTAAGACCGCGTCCGCCACGTACGCTTGTGGTGCCGCCGCGGATTTCATCATCACGGAGCCGGTCAATGCGGCCCGGCTGTTTATAGCCCCATAGCCACGTATCATGATGCCTGCGTCGAATAATCCAAACCAATTCAGGCGATCGTATTGGTATTCCGGGACCGTCGTATAGGTGATCGATTGGTAATCTGCTTGGAAGTCGCGGGTAAAGATGCTTCCCGTGGAAAAGCGGGGCGCTTGTAAATGGATCAAGCGCTGCGGCGAGAAATACCAATCGAAAGGCAAGATCTTGTCCAATGAGGCATCGTACAAGCAGGCCAATACCTCGGCGGAGACGAGCGCGGAATCCGCGTCGGTGATCCGGAATTGCCATGTCTCCTGACTGCCCGGCAAGGTGCGGTCGCGGAAGGTGATCGGTTTTACGGCCAGTTGCCGGTTGGGCTGTCGCCGGGTAATCGGTACTTGTGTTACGTATAGTTCTCCCTCTTTGATAAATGTAAATGT
This sequence comes from Candidatus Parabacteroides intestinigallinarum, assembly GCA_019114945.1. Lineage (GTDB taxonomy): Bacteria > Bacteroidota > Bacteroidia > Bacteroidales > Tannerellaceae > Parabacteroides > Parabacteroides intestinigallinarum. The sequence goes on from DXEN01000025.1 coordinate 8,104, forward strand.
GGCGACAATCCCATCTCCATATTCAGGTAGGAATGGAATGCGGAACAGACGGTTCCGGTCGCTGAGTTTAATACGCTCTTGGTGGATGCGTTGGGAACCTTTGAACCATTCGTATAAGATATAAGCCTCTTTATCGGAAGTGCCGAACAGGATCTCCGCTTCCTCACCCGGTAAGCAGTCCGTTTTTTCCTTGATAACCCATTGATGCGTGAAGATAGGCGGACGTTTGTCCGTCCGGCTATATAGAATGAAATCGGTCTGGCTTTCGCTGGGGCGGCCTTGGTTGTCGTTCGCCTTGACGTATAAACGATAACGTCCGGAAGCGAGGGATGCGAGCAGGCTGGAATCGATCGTTTGTCCGCTGGTAAAGTGACCGGCGGTGATTTGTTTGCCCTCGATTATCGTAAGGTCCTCGCCGTTTCGTTGATCGAGTAATTCGATAATCCGGAATGTCCCGTCGACGGTAGTCGGTTCGCCGTTGAGGGTTCGGGCGTCTATTCGTATCCGCAAGGAGTCTTTCGCTACTTGTGGCGAGAGATTGGTCGCGAGGATTAAGCTGGATTCGCCTACGGAGAAATGATACGTGCCCTCTTGTGTCTCGCCCTTGCTGTCGGTCACGCTCGCGAATACCTCATATGTATAATAATGGGAGAAGGGAGGATCGTTTTCCGCTTTCTCCGGACGGAACGCGATTTGGAACGTGCCATTATTATCGAGCCGGGTAGTCCCGTTAGCGACTTGCGTGTCGGTGAATCCCCGGAATAGGAACGGACGGCGGATGACGCGCCACGTGATGTTTCCTTCAGTTAAGGAGATGCCGGAGAATGTCTGGGCTTTCCCCCGCAGCGTCACGGAATCCCCGAATGCGATTTCTTCCCGGATGGGTTGAAATTCGACTTCGAAAGTCGGCCGTTTGTATTCCTCTACCTTTATATAAGAGTTCGTTCGTCCAGCTTGCAGGCGGAACGTACCGCTCAATCCCTGTTGCGGCAATAGGAACTCTCCGTGGAATGAGCCAAATTCGTTGGTCTCGCATTCTTTTTTCGTCACCTCTTTCCCGTTCGTGTCGTATAAGATGACCATATAGCGCTGTCCGGCCACCGTATGTGGATCGTCTGATTCTTTCACATAGGCGATTCCCTTGAAATAGACGGTTTGCCCCGGACGATACAGTCCCCGGTCGGTAAACAAGGATAGCTCTACCGGTTTTTTATCCCCTTCCCGTTCCGGTCCGACAGGGTAGAGGTTTGTCAGCATGCCACTTGTATCTCCCGGTAGCGTTGCTTGGAACGCAAAGAGCTGTTTGTTGGCGGGCAGCGCCGCTAATCCATTCGCGTCGGTCCGGATGCTTCCGAGTCGCTGTAAATCCTGACGGCTATTCCCTCCGTAGTAAGTGATAGTCGCATCTTTCACGGGCTTGCCGCTTTGCAGGTCGGTTACCAACACTTCTTGCTTATAGCCGGGTAAGCCGCGGTATACGGCAGCGAGTCGGCTCACGCTTACTGTACTAATCACCCGTAATTGTTGTCCGGGCGCGCTTGTGACGCATTCATATAGTCCCGGTTGTTCCAAGGGAACGTACAAGGTGGTGTCTTGTTCCGTATAGTGATTAGAGACGCGTAAGGAGAAGGTGACCTCTTTGACGAGTTTTCCTAAACGGGCATCTTCTTTCGTCCGATAGTTTCGTGTAGCCACTTGCAACGGGGTCTGTTTACTCTCGTGGATTCGCACGGTGATTTGGGGTGTATTTTTGTAACTGACCTTGAGTCGCAAGGCGTCTTCCGGATAAACCGTATGGTCGGTCGAGACCGAGATAGAGGGTTGTTCTAATTCCAATAGGCGATTCCGCAACACGACTGTACGGGGATAATCGGCGTAACGCTGGATACCCAATTCGCAGAGTTTCGCCTCTTCCGCCCGGATAGAGTCCCAGTGATTGGAGGCGTAGCGATACATACTCCCCTGGATGAGGTCTAATTGAGCGATGAGAATCTCCGCCGCGAAGCCCTCTCGCTCGTATTGTTGGTATAGCGAGTTCAATGCCGTTTGATAAGTCTCTCTCGATGCTTGGTCGTTTTTATTCCCGTATCGGAAACGCAGATAGTCCAAGCGGGTCAGAAGCGCTTCTTTCGTTCGGCCCTCCTCTGTTTGGAAGTCGATGACTTCTTGGTAGGTCGAATCCGAAGGTTGTATCTCTAAAGCCCTGAACGCCAAAAACTCGTAAAGGGTGGGACGTAAGGATGTGTTCCCTTGTTGAAGGATTTCCTTAAACTTGCCGACGGGAGTCGCTCGCAAAGCGGAGTCGGGACGTAGGGAAAGCGAGAGTTCTTCCCGGATTTTATTTGTAAACAGATTGGCGGTCCATTCCCGGATATCTTCCGGTACGTAATCGCTTAACTGGGTGCGTTGGTCGATTTTCCATTGATTCCGCTGGTAATAGTTTTGGTACATCTCCGCCAGCATGGAGCGCAGGATTGCCGTGGAGGCGACATCCGGACAGGTGTCGGCGTAATTCTCTACTTCTTTGAGCAGTTCCGGATATTGGTCGTCGTTTTTCTCCAGTTGCTCTTTCATTTGAAAGATTAGCTTTTTGATAACCAACGGTGCGCTTTTCTCCTTCAGCGCGGCCGATATGTCCGGATGCTTTTGGAATGACAATGACGCATGGCTGTATAAGGCGGCCATCGCGATTCCGCAAATAATCAAGGCGGATGAAATAATTGCTCTTATCTTCATTTCCTTTGGGCTTTATTTGTTTAACAATAAACCTTTCCCTATTAGATACAAAGAAAGAGCAAAAAGATGTAATGGGGACGTTAATGTTTGCTTTTTTCACGGTGCCCGAACGTGGATTTTCCTTGGAAAAAACACGTATATTCACGCAAGCTCACGCGAATGTACGTGTTTTGAAAGAGCGATAATCCGCTTATTTTTTACGAATGTACGTAATGTATGTGTACGGGTAAGGATTCTCCGCGTCCGCCGGATGCTCCTCTCGCTCAGCCTCTTCCCAAAGATCCCAGTTTACAACGGGGAAGAAAGTAGTGGCTCCCGGGAACTCGTGATGGATACGGGTGATATACATTCTATCGGCGATGCGCAGGGCTTGACGATAGACCAGCGCGCCTCCGATGATGAAAATCTCATCCTCTTTCTCGCACAAATCCAACGCCGCACCCATCGACTCGCAAGCGAAGCAATCCATGAATCCCGCCTCGGGCAAGGTTGTCAGCACCACGTTTTTCCGGTTGGGTAAGGCATGGGGAAGCGATTCGAAAGTCTTGCGTCCCATGATCACGGCATGTCCGGTTGTCAGTTCCTTGAAACGTTTCATATCTGCCGGCATGTGGCATAATAACTGTTGGTTCTTCCCGATCGCGTTCTTCTCGGCGATAGCGGCAATGATTGATATTGTACTCATAAGCCAATTTTTTATGAATGATTATTGCTTTACGATTTACCAGATTTATCAGACGGATACCTCTCCCTTGATATGTGGGTGAGGATCGTATCCAACTAATTTGAAATCGTCATATTTAAAATCAAATATACTCTTCACGTCCGGGTTGATCTCCATGCGTGGCAACGCGCGCGGCTCCCGTGTCAGTTGTAACCGTACTTGCTCCAAATGATTCCTGTAGATATGCGCGTCTCCTAATGTATGGATAAAATCGCCCGCTTGCAATCCCGTCACTTGCGCCATCATCTGAAGCAGCAAAGCGTACGAGGCGATATTGAACGGCACACCCAAAAAAATATCGGCGCTGCGTTGGTACAACTGTAGGCTCAATCGTCCTTGAGCGACGTAAAACTGGAAGAAGGTATGGCAAGGAGGCAAGTTCATGTTCTCCAAGTCCGCCACGTTCCAAGCGCTTATGATGATGCGTCGCGAGTCTGGATTGTGCTTAATTGTTTCCACGGCCTCGCTGATCTGATCGATCGCCCCTCCCTTGTAATCGGGCCATGAGCGCCATTGATACCCATAGATATGACCCAAGTCGCCGTTCGCGTCGGCCCATTCGTTCCAGATACGTACGCCATGTTCTTGCAGGAACTTCACGTTGGTATCCCCTTTCAAGAACCATAGCAATTCGTAAATAATAGATTTCAGGTGCAACTTCTTGGTAGTGAGTAGCGGAAATCCATCCTCTAAATGAAACCGCATTTGGTGACCGAATACACTTATCGTTCCCGTCCCGGTCCGGTCTTCTTTATTCACTCCTTCGGAAAGCACCCTGTTGAGCAAATCCAAATATTGTCTCATGCTTCCTTTCTCACAACTATAATTTGCGCGAATGTACAAAAGAGGACGCAATCGCGGAATCTTTTTAAATACATTTACGTTTTTGGAGAGGAAGACGGGATCCATCAGAAAAAGAAAATCCGCAAGAGATAGTTAATTAATCGCTTGCGGATTTGTGCTCGTGACCCGGGTGGGACTCAAACCCACGACCTTCAGAACCGGAATCTGACGCTCTATTCAACTAAGCTACCGAGCCAAAGACACCGCGAAAGTAAGTATAATAACTGATTCGTACAAGTATTGGGGCAAAATATTTTTACATGTAATATTTTGTAGTCTAAGTTGGTGTATATACTACCATTTTGTGGATAAAATGGGCTTTTCTCTTGTTATTTTGCCATTATTCGTTATCTTTGCCGCACAAATTTCATAAATAAAACTGAGATAAGAATATGAGCTATCTGATTAAACCTGCCGGATATAAAGCGTTGTTGAATCTGTCCCAGACGGAGATGGGCATTAAGATGATCAAGGATTTTTTCCAGCAGAATCTTTCCTCTGAGTTGCGTTTGCGGCGTGTGACCGCCCCGTTGTTCGTGTTAAAAGGTATGGGTATCAACGATGATTTGAACGGAACCGAACGAGCCGTTACTTTCCCGATTAAGGATTTGAACGACGAGAAGGCGGAGATCGTGCATTCGCTCGCGAAATGGAAACGATTGACGTTGGCTGATTATCACATAGAGGAAGGTTACGGGATTTATACGGATATGAACGCGATCCGATCGGACGAGGAGCTGGGCAATTTGCATTCGTTGTACGTGGATCAATGGGATTGGGAGCGGGTGATGAGCGAGGACGAGCGCGATATCGATTTCTTGAAAGCGATCGTTTGCCGGATTTACGCCGCTATGGTGCGCACCGAGTATTTGGTGTATGAGATGTTCCCGAAGATCAGGCCGACACTTCCCCAGCGTATTCATTTCATTCATTCCGAGGATTTGTTGCGAAAATATCCTACCTTTACGCCGAAAGAGCGGGAGGACGCTATTACGAAAGAGTACGGGGCTGTATTTATTATAGGTATAGGTGGTGTGCTGAGTAATGGCGAGAAGCATGATGGGCGTGCTCCGGACTATGATGATTGGTCGACCGTGGCCGGAAATGGGCAAGTAGGACTGAACGGTGATTTGCTGGTTTGGGACGAGGTGCTGGGCCGCTCGTTGGAATTGTCGTCTATGGGGATCCGCGTGAACAAGGAGGCGTTGCTTCGGCAGCTGGCGATTTGCCATGCGGAGGACCGGAAGGAGCTTTATTTTCACAAGCGTCTTTTGAATGGCGAGCTTCCGCAGAGTATCGGTGGCGGTATCGGGCAGAGCCGTTTATGTATGTTCTATCTCCGTAAGGCGCATATTGGCGAGATTCAGGCGAGTATATGGCCGGAGAAGATGCGCGAGGAAGCTCGTGCCGCCGGGATGTATTTAATATAATCAGGTAAGTTATGGATGTAAAGATTGAGGAAAGTTGGAAAAGGCGGTTGGCCGATGAGTTTGAGAAAGACTATTTCAAGCAGTTGACCGATTTTGTGCGGCAGGAGTATCGCCAGGGAGCGGTTTATCCATCGGGACCCTATATATTCAACGCGTTCGCGCATTGCCCGTTCGACAAGGTGAAAGTGGTTATTCTGGGGCAGGATCCGTATCACGAGCCGGGACAGGCGCATGGCTTGTGCTTCTCCGTGCAAGATGGCGTCCCTTTCCCACCTTCCTTGGTCAACATCTTTAAGGAGATACACGATGATTTAGGTTGTCCGATACCTACGACCGGGAATCTGACCCGCTGGGCGGATCAAGGTGTGTTGCTGTTGAACGCTACGCTGACGGTGCGGGCGCATCAAGCGGGGTCGCACCAGAACCGGGGATGGGAGACGTTTACCGATGCCGTGATCCATCGTTTGGCGGCCGAGCGGAGTCACTTGGTTTATATCTTATGGGGCTCATACGCGCAGAAAAAGGGGGCGTTTATCGATGCCTCGCATAACTTGGTGTTGCGTTCCGCGCATCCGTCTCCGCTATCCGCCTACCGGGGATTCTTCGGGAATCGGCATTTCAGCCAGGCGAACGATTACCTGATCGCTACGGGGCAGGAGCCGATCGAATGGTGATTAATACCATGATTGTCCGTCGCGGTAGTTGCTTCGCTTATCGTACTTTAAGTCGCGTAAGAGCGACGAGCTGACGGCAACGCTGAAGGTATAGGATTTATAGGGGCCGACCGGCACGAAGCTGGCGGACATCTGCCAGCAGTGTAGATTACGTGTCACGCTACACGTCATGTACGAGATCTTATGGTTGTCGAAGTCGTAGGTCGCGTTGAAGTTGAGCTGCCAGTTTTTGGTCGGTTGGATATTCCCGTTGAAGGTCAGCGAGTGCGTTAAGCGGTAATCGAACTCCCGTTTACTTTTGTTGAATTCACCATAGCCTAACGTCAATCCGTAGCTGAACGATAGGCTCCAAGGAATTTGCGTTACCAAATAACCGTCCGCATCCGTCTCGCCTACCTCTTTCTTTTTGCCCAATAGCCGTCCGCCTTTCTTTTCTTCGGTTTCCTCGCCTTCCGGGTTCAATCCATCCGTGGTGGCGGGATCCGTTTCCGTGCCGGTCGATGTGTTGTTCGATTTACTATCGTCTCCTCCGCCGAACCATTTCTTGAATGTATCATTATTAAAGGTATAGGAGAAGCTGGTACTTGTCTGTCTTAGGCGGCCGATACCCTTACCCGCTTTCCAGCGGGGCACATCTATGCGGCGGCCGTTTTCGTTGTAGGTATATGTGTCGAATGTTCCGGATAGGTTCAGCGTATAGCTTTTCGATAATTTCAAGCGGAGGCTGGCGCTCAAGTCGCTCCATTTGAACGAGTCCGCCGCCATGTTGTAACTCATGCCTAACGAGAGCTTATCAATCAGGCTGATTTTCTTGAATCCGGTGGAGTCCTTGTCGGTCCGGACTTTCATCTCCAGGTTGTTGTTGATGTTGAAACTGATGTTCCCTTGTTTCCCTTGCCCCGGAACTCCATACATGTTGTGTGAGAAAGGCGAGTAGACATCGGTGCGTTCCCGGCCACTCGCGTCCCGATAAACGTAAGTCTCGTAGAAGCCGAAGCGGGGATTGGCGAAATCCGGTTGTCCGCTGATCGTGATGGACGGTTCCAAGCGGTGGCGGATCATCTCGATCTTATTGCCCAGGAAGGGCAGTGGCTTGAAGAATCCGTACAAGGTGGTCGACGCCGTGACGGAGGCATTAAAATCGTAGATACGATAGAAGCCGTACGTCGTGTCGCGGGCCACCAGGGCCTGCCGTTGCTCGTCGTACTCGCGTTCGATTTTATTCGTGTACCAACGCTCCCGGTAGGTGAACGAGGGCGAGATATTCAGGTAGTCGAACAACGTGAAGGTAGCACTCACCGGAATCGAGTGCTGCATCGCGTTTCGCCAATCCTTGATTAGGTTCGACTTGAACAAGAGGTTGTCTTTTGTCGTGATGCTATTGCTGAAGGATCCCGTATAGCTCATGGAGATTTTCTCGTACCAGCGCTCGTTGCCCACGGCGTGTTTCCGTTTGAAAGGAAAGATACGACTCATCGTGACAGTCAGGTTCGGGAGCGTGACGGCGATGGACGAATCGCGGGTTGTCTGGTTGATGCTCATCGTTCCCGAGATGGTAAACGGACTGTTCGGAAAACGTTTCGTGATGTTTACCGACGAGCTTTTCGTGTTCTTGTTGATATCCGCATAGCCCATTCCATTCCCATATTGGCTGTTCACGTTGTTGCGGTCGTAGCCGGAAGTCGTGAAGTCTACCTTCGCCGAGAAGGAGAGGTAGGGATTCGCTTTCGCGTCTTGCGTGTGTGTCCACGATATCTTAAAGTCCTTTGAGAGGCTATAATCCGGTAAACCCTTATCTCCCGTCTTATTTACTGTGTACGAGGCATCGAAGCTTCCGGAGAATTTATAGCGTTTCCGGTATTGCGAGCGGGCGCGAACGCCCCACGAGCCTTTTGTGTAGATATCGCCTAATACCGCTAAATCCATGTAATCGCTCAAGGCGAAATAGTATCCACCCTCGCGTAAGAAGAAACCGCGGGCGGACTCATCACCGAACGTCGGCATGATGATACCCGAGGAATAGGTGCTCGAGAAGGGGAAGAAGCAGAAGGGCAAGCCGAGCGGATAGAGCGGCACGTCCTCGAATACGAGGTAGACCGGCCCGGTGACGATGTTCTTGTTCGGACGTACCTTCGCCTTCGTCATCTGGATGTAGAAATGCGGATGCTCGTGCTCGTCGCAGGTCGTGTAGCGGCCGCCTACCATGTTCAGCACGTCGCCCTCCATCTTTTTCGTCCGTCCGGCGGTGACGTAGCCTTCGCCCTGTTGCGTGATTACGTCCGTGATGTAGCCCTTCTTGGTATCGAAATTGTAACGCATCGTTTTCGACTCGTATTGTTGCTCGCCCTCGGTGAAGAGCGGGTAGCCGAACTCTTGCCCGATCGAGTCCAGGCCGAACTTGGCGAACACGATACTGCTGTCCATGTTCATCTCGATCAGCTCCGACTGCAATTGGATGTTTTGGTATTTCACGTCGCCCTCGCCATAGAGGTATGCCCAATTGCCGGCCGTCATCACGATGGAGTCGGTCGCCTGATAGTCTACCGGAGCGTCCAGGCCCGTTTTCTTGGGGGGAACCGAGTCGGTGGCGAGCGCCGTGCTGTCCGTCGCCAAAGCCAGTGAGTCGCCTACCGCCAGGCTGTCCGCGGCGAGCGTAGCGACGGAGGTACCCGCCGCCAAGCTGTCCGGCGGAGCGATAACCTCCTGCGCCTCTCCCCGAAAAACGGTCCATAGGAAAACGAATAAAACGATTAGGATCCTATATGTCGAAAAAAACATTACCTCGTCTTTATGCGATGTGTTACAGGTCGCGAATGTATAATAAATAAACGAGTGGCTTTGTTATTATTCCCCTAAAAAGAGTTTACACCACTCGTTAAAGCGCCCGACACTCTCGTCGCCATACTTCGCGAGGCTTTGACGGATTTTGTCCGCCGATTTTTCTTTCTTGAGTTTGGTCTTGCTGTAAAACTTGTCGGCGAAGCAAATCAGTTGCTCCTCCATCGACACCGGTCGCATGTCGCGTCGCGGCACGGGTAACCCTTGCGCCTCGATCATGGCGAGCGAGAGCCCCGTGCCTGTATGCCGCTCGCATACCAAGGCGTGGCGCGGGTAGCCTTCCTCCCGCATCAGGTCCGCCCCTAAATAACCGTGGCAGATATAAGGTGCCTTGCCGTGGCAATCGATGTCCGGTGCGTCGCACAGGAAGATTCCGATATCGTGCAGCATCGCCGCCTCCTCGATGAACGTCAGGTCCAGCCGCATCTCCGGGTGCGAGCGGGCCAAGGCCAACGCCTTGTCCGCCACGCTCCGGCTATGCGTCACCAAGATCCGATAGGCCTCCGAGTCCTTCGGATAGTATTTCTCGATAATCGCTAATGGATTCATTTTTAATTGATAATTGACGATTGGCAATTGATGATTTTTTTTCCTTCGGATTATTGTTTCGTGTACGTTTGGTGAATCGCCCGGTCGAACGCCTCCCAATGCGCGTCGGTCATGTTGGCGGGGACGAACAGGGCTACGCCCGCCGCTCCGCTCTCCATCGAGCCGCGCACGGCTTCCTCTATTTCTGACGGAATCAGGCCGTGCCCCTCGGGATCCTTGATGTTCGCCTTGTTTTGCCAGTCCTTGCAGATGAACAGGCCGCTGTACACCGGCTTCTTCCCTTGCACGGACTCGACCTCCTCCTTCACGATCGGGGCCAGCCAGTCGGCGCCCTCCAGGTAGAAATCGTTATAGTTCATCGGGAAGAGCGCGTCGACGTTCCATTTGTTCCACTCCTGGCGCACCATCCAGCGGGCGTGCGAGTCGGGACCGGGGAATACGGCGGCGCTCACTTTCTTGCCTTTCGCGTGCACGGTGTCGGTGATGCGGTCTACCAGCTTCGTGATGAGGTCGCAACGGAACTGCGCCCACTCGGCGCATTTCGACGGATCTTCCACCGCCTTGATGTCGATGCCCGTAGCCGCCTTGAAATCCGACACGCATTTATCGCAGTAGCAGTAGTCCGCCTTCGGGTACTCCTCGTTCATCACCAGCCCGTATTTCTCCCACAGGCCGCGGGCGAGGATTACGTCCACGTAGCGGATATAATCCAGATGGATGTAATCCACCTCCGGGATCTCCGCCACCCGTCCGTACAGGTCGAGCAGGAAATTGGCGGTCGCCTCCTGGTTCGGGCAGAGGCAGGTGTAGTAAGGCACGTAGGCCTGCACGCGGTAGGCCGACTCGCCCTCGCGGTTCACGGCGTAGGCCACGGAGTCCAATCCTTGTTGCAACATGGCGGGAATCCACGCGTGGTACTCCATGCCGTTGGCGTGCGCCACGCGCGCCGCCCGCTGGATTTTCTCCGTGTCGTGCCCGGCGTTGTAGCACATCCCGTCCACGCCATGCGCGTGCCATTTACTGAAATCCGCCTGGAGCGTTTGCTCCGTGGTGTTCTCGCTCTCGCCTTGCCAGGCGTACACTCTCACGGTTTTCTCCGGCGCTTGCGAGCAGGCGGTCAAGGCGACCGCCGCCAGCGCGATCAATGATTTCTTCATCGTTTGTTTTTGTTTAGTGAATGAATAAATAAAAGTAAATTTTTGTCGTAGCGCGAAGGTACGGAATTAGTTACGAATTACGAATGATGAATGACGAATTACGAGCCGCGAATTACGCGCGGCTTATAATATTGTAATTTTACGCCGAACGAGAGGCTGAGGTAATCCTTGGGCTTGAGGTAGCGGTTGCCGATGGCGTTGATAAGGTAGAGGTCGCACGTGCTCAGCTCATAGAAGAAGCTGATGGACTTATGCCAGCTGCTGTTGGGATTGAGCTTGAGCGTAATGCGCTCGCCGATGTAGATGTGGCTGCGGATGCGGGTGGAGAACCAATAATAGCCGGAGGGATATTTGTTGGGCTGCCGCCCCCAGAAGTCGCGGTTGAAGAGGAAGTTGACGTACACCCCGCAAGCCAATGGCTCGAACGTGAACCGCTCGCCGAGGTCGAGGCTCCATGGAAAATAGTTTTGCTTAAGGGTGAGCGTGACGTTGGCGCGGTCGCTCGCATGCCGCGGGACGATACCCAGCAAGATATCTGTTTCCCAATGATTCCGATAATAATTCCAGCCGGTGCCTACCGACAGCATCGCCATCGAGCCCGCGAATTGTACTTTCGTGTAGCGGGGAACGATTTTTTGCCACGCGCTCTCGTGCAGCCGGGCCCGTCGCTCGTAGCGATTCTCTTGCGCTCGCGAAGGGATTGCGAGGAGTGTGCCGGTTATGATCATCCATTTAAAAATCGACCACTTCATAGGTATAATTGTCTGGGGTTATGGTAAAAAGAAGATAACTCCGTTTAGCGATGTTCGCGCAGCCGTAGTAGACGATCCCATCGCCGAAAAGGTCTGTCGCCGAGACGCTATGGTTGTGCGCGTGCAGGCAAAATAGGAGCGAGGGGAATCGCTTGATATAGTATTGGAATACGTTTTTCACGTTGTTGTTGAATTGCTCGCAACCTGGCGGGGCGTGCATGGCGACGATCGTGCGACGATGAAGGGCGCTATCGGCAAGTTCCGCCTCGATGAAGGGGAAATCGGGTACATATTGGGAGTAGTCGTACTCGATGGCGTTCGTATTGAGGCAGACGAACTTCACGTCGCCAGCAGTGAACGCGAAATTCTCGGGACCGAATATCTTGCGGAACACCTCGTCGCCGTTGCCGATGATGTCGTGGTTGCCGATCAGTCCGACGTAGGGTATGGCGAGGCGCGACAGGATGTCGTCGTTCCACTCGAATTCCTTTTTCAGCCCGAATTCGGTGTAATCGCCTCCGTGAATGATGAAATCAATGCCTTCTAGTCCGTTCGCGTGCTCCACGAAATCCTCCGTCTCGTCGTAGGCGCGCTGCGTGTCGCCCATGAATATGAAGCGAATCGTGTCCTTGCTGGCGCATGCTTGCTCGATGCGGGCGATGTTCGTCGCGTTTACGCCTCGCGACGTGTCGCCGTCTAATCGCCCGTCGTACGGGTGGTAGTCGATCATCTCGCACGCCGCGAGCGCCGCGCAAGTCCCTAAGGATAAGATTCGTTTCCTCCACATCATGTCACTTTTCTTTTTGCCTCCGCGAAAATAACCGCTCTCCCGTAGGCTCGAAAGGTCTATAACACTATATTATTGGTTTGGTGGAAATAAGGTAAATCCTCTTTTTTGTTTCTTTAACTCGATTCCTCTTGTGGTATTACGAAATGTTCGTAGTTTTGCGTTATTATCGTAAATAACTCATAGATATGGAGAAATTAACTGTACAAGAAGAAGACGCGATGCGCGGGATATGGAAAATAGGTCCGTGCGTCCTGCGCGACTTGCTCGCTATCTACCCCGACCCGAAGCCGCCTTATACGACTTTGGCGTCGATCGTCAAGAATCTCGAACGGAAGAAGTATGTCCGTTCGCAGCGCGTCGGCAATGTCCACCTTTATCACGCCTTGGTGCAGCCCGGCGATTACAAGCGAGCCTTTATGAGCGGTATCGTCTCGAACCTCTTTGGCAATTCCTACAAGGAGTTGGTCTCTTTCTTCGCCAAGGAAGAGAAAATATCGACGGACGATTTGAAGGAGATTATTTCTATGATCGAGCGAGAAAATACCGAAAAATAGCGTCGCCATGGATTCCTTGCTTCTTTATCTCCTGAAAGTGAACCTGGCGTTGCTTGTCTGTTACGCCGTTTATCGTTTCTTGTTTGCGAGAGATACGTTCTTCCAGCTCCGTCGTTTTCTGCTGCTCTCGTTTTTTGGGATCGCCTTGCTTCATCCGCTGGTCGATTTGCCGGGCGGGTTTGCGGGGCAGGAGCCGGTTCAGCGGATAGCCGTGCTTTATTCGGCTTGGCTGCCCGAGGCGCGTGTCCCGGCGACCGCGGGGGAGGGAGGTTGGCGCCTCGCGGACATCCTGGCTCCGCTTTGCCTCGTCGTCTGCGCGGGCGGCTGGGTGGCGCTCACGCTGCGTTTCGGTTGGCGCCTCGCCGGGATAGCGGCGCTGACGTGGAGATGCCCGAAAGCGCGCGTGCGGGATGTAGAGGTCTGGTTGCTCGACCGGGCGGACGGCCCCTTCTCCTTCTTTCGCGTGATATTCTTGCGTCCCTCGTCGTATTCCGACAGCGAGTTGGACGAGATTCTGCTCCATGAGGAGACGCACGTGCGGCAGATGCATTCCATCGATGTGCTCGTCGCCGAGCTTCTCTCTGTTTTCTGCTGGATGAACCCCGTCGCGTGGCTCCTCCGCCGCGAGGTCCGCGACAACCTGGAGTATCTGGCGGATCGCCAAGTCCTCAGCCGTGGTTTCGATAGCCGCCGCTATCAGTACCACTTGCTCGGGTTGGCCTATCATCCGGCTGCAGCAAACTTATATAACAATTTCAATGTTTTATCACTAAAAAAAAGAATTATCATGATGAACAAACAACAGACAAAAGGTATTGGTCGGGCGAAATATCTCGTAGTCCTGCCGCTCGCCGCCGCCTTTATAGCGGTCAATCAAGTGGACGCGCTGGCGCGTGTCGTGGCGGAACCGGCTCCGCGGGTCCTCCAGCAAGATAAGGTGTATAAGGTCGTCGATCATATGCCCGAATTTCCCGGTGGAGTGGATGGTATACTCGGCTATATCGCGCGAAACGTGAAATATCCGGAGGAAATGCGGGAAAAGGGCGTTAAAGGAACGGTTATTTGCGAATTTGTCGTGAATACGGACGGGAGCCTGAGCGACATCAAGGTGCTTCGGGGCGTGGACCCGCGACTCGACGCCGAGGCCGTGCGGGTGATTGAGGCCATGCCGAAGTGGACACCGGGCCGGAACGGCGACCAAGCCGTACCGACGTTGTACACGCTTCCGATACGTTTTGGGGTTTAGTAATAAACGCGAGAACAGCGAGGCGGGCGGTCTTCTTGGGGGAGGCTGCCCGCCTTTTTCGTCCGCGCCCCGCCGGAATGTCCGCGGGATTGCTTATTTTCGCGATTGTATTATAAAAGGAAAGAGATTATGGATATAGTGTTAGGAACGACAAAAAGGAAAATGATAGATATTCCGGAGGAAGTGCTTCGTCGTTTATCCGTCAAGGCCGCGAGGCGAGGAATGGACTTGAAGAAGTATATCGAGGGGCTTCTTGCTCGTGATGCCGCCGATATGACGACAGATATGGATGATGAGGAAGCCTATCGTTGGCTTTCCTCCAACGATCCGGAAGGTCTTGTCCCCGCTGACGAGAAAGAACAGGAACGATTCAGAAAATGGCTTGAGTTATGAAAGTAGAATTCTCCAAAGCCTTTATCAAAGCAGCAAGCAAATTGTCCGGGAAGCTTAAAGACTCTCTTCGAAAGATGATCATTGAGGTGGAACGGGCCAATTGCGTCGATGAGATTACCGATTGCAAGAAGTTGGTAGGTTTCGATTTCATCTACCGTATCCGTATGGGCGATTATCGCGCTTTTTTCACGTTTCATGTGCGGATTGAGGGAGATACCGTGTTCTTTCAGTATCTTTTGCCAAGAGGCGAGGCCTACGATAAGAAGAATCAGGAGAATCTTCGTAAGAAAGATAAATGACATCTTATTAAAAACAAAAACACCATGAAATCATTCTTCCGTAAACTTCCGCTCGGGCGGAAAGCGAGGCGCGTCGCGATCGGACTGGCCGCGGTGGCGCTTTTCCTCTATCTATATTCGTGGGCGACGTATCTCTTCGTCATCCCCATCAGGCCCGCGATGAAGCCCTTCGCCACGGCGTACCACGACGGCGCGGCACCTTACATCCTGGGCGACACGTTCAACTGCTTCTTCGATACGGGGTGGAACATCTCCGCCGTCTATGCCGACTCGGTGCCCCGGGGCTTCACGCCGTTCCGCGTATCGCCGGCGCGCGACGCGAGCGGCGAGTCGCGCTTCCTGGTCTACTACTATGGCGAGCGCTTCCGCTTCGGGCCGCTCCGGCAATCTCCTATGATTACGTATTTCTTCCCGAGGGAGATGCTTCATTATCTTCCCGCCGCGGGGAACAGGGAGAACCCCTATATGGTAATCGGCGGCACCACCATCCGCGGCGCCAACTGGCTGCTCGATACCACGCGCGACTCCCTCTATTGCCTGCCTTACGGCGAGGCGCCGGCGGGGCTGGAGCTGTCGGACGCCGCCTTCGCGCTGTCCTTCTACTCGCCGTGGAACCGCCCGCTCTCGATGTTCGCCGACATCGAGGTCGATAGCGTTCTCGTAAAAGGCGTGCTTATCGATACCGGCAGCAGCGAGACGCTCAATATCGGAAAGCAGGCGGCGGAGGCCCTGGGCATCCGCGAGCTCGCCGAGATAAGCGAGCGCCATAAAGCCACCGCGTATGGCATCAAGGAGACGACGGATTGGCGCTACCGGATGGATTCCGTCCGCGTAGGCGGGCATCTCTTCCACGATATCCCCCTCAACTGGGGCGAGGAGGGACGGCGGGCCGACGCCAAGCGTCTCGGCTACGGCTTCTTCAAACGCTTCCGGCGGATATTTATCGATAGCGAGGCGCGGAAGATTTACTTCTTCGACGACCTCGACGCGATGGAGCGCGCGTATTACGCCCTCTGGAAGCGCTGTTACCGGGACGACCGGGCCGCCTTAAAGCCCATCCGCGAGCGCGTCCGCCAAGTGCGCGAGGCGCGAGGCATTTCCGCGAAGGAGATCGCCGGGGAGACGTTCATCCGTTGCGACCGCATAGAGCGCGGGGACTCCTATTTTGGTTTCTCCACCATCCGCCGCCTGTGCGACTACCTCGGCATCACCCTCGCCGAATTCTTCGAGGGGGTGGAGGGGAACGCCCTTGAATAAATGTATGATTAAGAAGGACGATTGTGCCCTCATATACCTATATAATTAGGTAGAGACGCGAAATTTCGCGTCTCTACAAATCAGATACGCCCTCCAAGCCCTTGGACAGGGCGAGACAGCTGAAACCTAATCACCTTGCACGGCAACATGCGCCAGCTGTTCCGTCAAAACCTGGAGCGCGATGCGATATACGTCTAAATATGAATTGGTGGACTTGCTACTACCTCGGCATTACCCTCACGGAATTCTTCGATGGGGTGAAAGAAAACTTTGAAAAATCTTGACGTTTAATAAAAAATCCTTATATTTGGAGCAAGAAACAACCGTTTCTACCTTCATTCAAATTCGCGGGAAGGAATCCGCGGGTGTTTCTTGTCCCAGCGGCTCTGCGAGAAGGAATCCGCGGGTGTTTCTTGTCTCAGCGGCTCCGCGAGAAGGAATCCGCGGGCGTTTCTTGTCCCAGCGGCTCCGCGAGAAGGAAGAAACGGGTGTTTCTTGTCCCAGCGGCTTTGCGAGAAGGAATCCGCGGGTGTTTCTTGTCCCAGCGGCTTTGCGAGAAGGAATCCGCGGGTGTTTCTTGTCTCAGCGGCTCCGCGGGAAGGAATCCGCGGGTGTTTCTTGTCCCAGCGGCTCGGCGTGAAGGAATCCGCGGGTGTTTCTTGTCCCAGCGGCTCGGC
>DXEN01000026.1 GCA_019114945.1 Candidatus Parabacteroides intestinigallinarum
TGGGCGACCTGTCGCTCAACCACATCATCCCCGTCGCCGTACGCTACCAGAACGTGCTGCTCGACAACATCGCGAAGCTGAAGGAGACCTTCGGCGACGACGCCGACTTCAACGACCTCTCCGAGGAGCCCCGGCGGCTCGTGCGCAAGATAGCCGGGCACATCTGCGCCGTCACCAAGAAGGTGGACGAGATGGTGGAGGCCCGCAAGAAGGCCAACCGCCTGGCGGACATGCGCGAGCGCGCCATCGCCTACCACGACACGGTGGCGCCCTACCTCGACGAGATACGCGACCACATCGACGACCTGGAGCTCATGGTGGACAACCAGATGTGGCCCCTGCCCAAATACCGCGAGCTGCTTTTCATCCGATAAAACGGCATCAACCTATTTTATTCACCATAAAAAACGATTACGCTATGGCAGAAGAAACAAACATCCTGTACGTCGATTTGTACGACAACGTCCTGACCGAGAAGAAAGGCGACTACATGGGAAAGGTGGCGATCACCGGATCGCTGCGCAACGCCGACATCGCGTGGCGCATCGTGGAGAAACGGACGGAATACCGCCCGGAGACCATCCAGAACATCCTCGACCTGGCGGACGAGGAGAAGATAATCGCCCTCACCGAGGGCAAGAGCTGCGTCGACGGCGTGGGCCAGTTGCTGCTCCGCGTCTCCGGCTCGTTCGACGGCGAGCAAGCTCCCTTCGACCCCGAGAAGCACAGCCTCGACGTATCCTTCACGCGGGGGAAAGCGCTGCGCGAGCGCCTCGCGAAGGTGACGGTGGCCACCCGCGCCGCCTCCGGCTCGATGGTGATCAACAGCGTGTTCGACCCAATGTCCGGCGAGACCAACGGCCGTATCACCCCCGCCAGCAACCTCATCATCAGCGGCGTGAACATCAAGATTGAGGGCGACGACCCCGCGTGCGGAGTGCTCCTCACCCCCGCCGAGGGCGAGCCGGTGAAACCGCGCCTCGTGACGCACAACAACCCCTCGGAGCTGACCATCCTGCTCCCCGACATGGCGGAGGGCGAGTACACCCTCAGCGTCACGACGCAATACGGGCGGGGCACCGCGCTGAAGCAACCGCGCACGTACGTGTTCCCCGTGATGCTGGTAGTGGCGGGCGACACCGAATCCGGCACCGACTCACCCGGCAACATCTGATTCCCCGCCAACCCTCGTCCGCTCGGATGTATCACCTTCATCCGGGCGGATGTATCACCTTCATCCGGGCGGATGCATCACCTTCATCCGGGCGGATGACGCGCTTTCGCCCCCTCGGATTTGCGAATTAGCGCCCGGACGCGTACCTTCGCGACATGGAAAAAGAAGAGAGGAACAATAAGGAACGAATCGTGGAGATCGCCCGCTTCGCCTACCCGGCCGAGGCCGCCACGCTGATCGCCCTGCTGCGGTCGGAAGGCATCGAGTGCTACCTGCGCAACGAGCTGACCACCCAAATCATGGCGGGCTACGCCGACGTGGGCGGCGCGCGGGTGGAGATACTGGAGAGCGACGTCCCCCGGGCGCTGGAAGTCATGCGGGCGGGCGGCTACGACCTCCCCGCCGACGGTGACGAGGCCGACGAGCCGGTAGAGCAAGTGGCGGGGCTGGCCCGCCACATCCCCTTCCTCCGCGGATACCCGCTGGAAAAGCAAATCCTCGTCCTCCTCGCGCTCGTGGCTGCCGGGCTAGGGCTGTTGCTATTCCTCTCGGCGCTTTTAACCCCTCAATAAGAAACAAATCGTAACCTATGGCACGTAGAAAGATATCAAATAGTCAAGCCGTATGCATCACCCTGCTCTGGGGCGCGCTCTGCTACATGCTCCTCGCCTATAGCGAGGCCATCACGTTCGACGTCGTTTTCGCTCTCATCGCCTCGGCGATCATCGTCTTCGTCCCGCTCTACAAGAACTTCAGGCGCAGGAAGGAATGAGAATTGACAATTGAGAATTGACGATTGACAATTAGGCTTCGCGGTCCCCTCTTTAATTGTCAATTATCAATTGATAATTGTCAATTGAAAAAGCCCGTCCGTGTCGAAATGATATTTTTTTCGCATTTTCCCTTTCAAATATTTGCCGGTATCAAAATTTAGCTTACCTTTGCGCAGTCTTACGAAAAAAAACGCCAGACGCGTTACGAGGCAGGACGAGCATACAATAACAATCAATAATAAAAAAAGTCATGAAGGCAAGTGAAGTTTTAGACAACCTGAAAAGAAGATTCCCGAACGAGCCGGAATACCACCAAGCGGTATCCGAGGTATTAGGCACCATCGAGGAAGTGTACAACGAGCATCCCGAATTCGAGAAGAGCAACCTGATCGAGCGTCTTTGCATCCCCGATCGCATCTTCTCGTTCCGCGTGACGTGGATGGACGATAAGGGACAAATCCAGACCAACATGGGTTATCGCATCCAGCACAACAACGCGATCGGCCCGTACAAGGGCGGTATCCGTTTCCACGCGTCCGTGAACCAATCCATCCTGAAGTTCCTCGCGTTCGAGCAGACCTTCAAGAACTCACTTACCACGCTGCCGATGGGCGGTGGCAAGGGCGGCTCGGACTTCAGCCCGCGGGGCAAGTCGAACGCCGAGATCATGCGCTTCTGCCAGGCGTTCGTGCTGGAGTTGTGGCGCCACATCGGCCCCGACACCGACGTACCCGCCGGCGACATCGGCGTAGGCGGCCGCGAGGTAGCGTATATGTACGGCATGTATAAGAAACTGGCCCGCGAGAACACGGGTACGTTCACCGGCAAGGGCATCGAGTTCGGCGGCTCGCTGATCCGCCCGGAGGCCACGGGCTACGGCAACGTCTACTTCCTGTTGCAGATGCTGAAGACCCGCGGCATCGACATCAAGGGCAAGGTAGTGACGGTATCCGGCTCCGGCAACGTGGCGCAATATACGGTGGAGAAACTGATCGCGCTGGGCGCGAAGGTAGTCACCATGTCCGACTCCGACGGATACATCTACGACCCGGACGGCATCGACCGCACGAAACTGGATTACATCATGGAGCTGAAGAACCTCTACCGCGGCCGTATCCGCGAGTACGCCGAGCAATACGGCGTGAAGTACGTGCCGGGCGCCCGTCCCTGGGGCGAGAAGTGCGACATCGCCATGCCAAGCGCCACGCAGAACGAGCTTGACGGCGACGACGCCCGTACGCTGCTGGCCAACGGCTGTATCGCCGTGTCCGAGGGAGCGAACATGCCATCCACGCCGGAGGCGATCGAGGAGTTCCTCAAGGCGCGCATCCTGTACGCCCCGGGCAAGGCGGCGAACGCGGGCGGCGTGTCGGTATCCGGCCTGGAGATGACGCAGAACGCCCAGAAGCTGAGCTGGAGCGCCGAGGAGGTGGACCAGAAGCTGCAAAGCATCATGGAGAACATCCACGAGCAATGCGTGAAATACGGCCAGCAGGCGGACGGCTACGTCAACTACGTGAAGGGAGCGAACGTGGCCGGCTTCATGAAGGTGGCGAAAGCGATGATGGCGCAAGGAATACTCTAACGGCCATACGAAGTGATCATATCAAAAAAGGGGATCCCCGCGGAGGAGGGTCCCCTTTATTTTTTTATCCGTCACTCACGGGCGAGGCTCAGCGATCCGCCTCACGTGATTCAGCAAGATATGGAAAGCCGGGGCGGCCATCGCCCCGTGGTCGTAGCCGTCCAGCTCATAGATATAGGTATCGGTATGCCCCGCCACTTTCATCATGCGCCAGAAATAAGCGTTCTCCTCGTAGCGGCCCAACATCTCCAGCTCCCTATCGCCCGACACGATGATCAAAGGCGGAGCGTCGGGGCGCACGTAGAACAAGGGGGCGAACTCGTCGATGCTGGGTTGCGTGTCCTTCATCCCCTTCGCCTGCCGGTAGGCGAAATGGCTGATAGCGTGTCCGCTGAAGGGAATCAGGGCGGCGATGGAATCGGCGTCTATCCCATAACGTGCCAGCCACTTCTTGTCCAGCCCGATCATATTCGTCAAGTAACCGCCCGCGGAATGGCCGGCGACGAATATCTTCCGTTTATCTCCCCCGTACTTCTCGATCTCGCGGAACGTCCACGCAACCGCGGCGGCGGCGTCATCGATGCAATCCGTCAACGAGGCTTTCGGCAACAGGCGGTAATTCACCGCCACCACCGCCAGTCCGCGATCCCTCAATTGCTCGGGGATGAACTTATTTCCGCCCGACAGCCCCCCGCCATGAAACCACACCACCGTAGGGAAACCGCTCGTATCCGCCGGATAGTAGAGATCCAGCTTGCAACGCTCCAACGCGTATGGATTCTCCGAGCGAGTGTATGAGACCTCCTCACGCGTCCGATACTCCCGCGCCCCCACCGAAAGCGCGTGGCAAATAAACACTCCCAACAATAACCAACCGATTCTCCGCATGCTATTATCTCCTCTATATAAAACCATAAAACACGAAAAGGCCATCAACCGACAGCCTTTCCTTTATTATTACTCACTTAATTCTATCGCCTCACGCCTTTCCCCGCGACCGCTATTTAGTTCGCCGCCGAGGAATAATTCATGTTCAATTGCTCCAACAGCTCGGCGGTAATATCGTACGCTTGCCCCGCCAAAAGGATATTGTCGCCCATCGTATTGCTGAACACGACTTGATACCCCCGTCCTTGGTTGAACACCTTCAGCTGCGCCACGATCGTATCCCGCAACTGCTCGTTCAACTTCTGCTGCTCTTGCATCAGCTCCTGCGCCAATTGATTATCCAAGTCCTGCAATTCCTGCTGCTTCTTCAAGAGGCGTTGTTGCTCCTGCTCGGCACGCTCGCGCGTCAAGAAAGCGTTGTTCTCTATCTTACGTTGGAAATCCTGCATCTCGCTTTGTAAACTACGGGCTTTCTGGGTGATATTGGCACGGGAATTCTCTTGCTTCTTCAAGATGATCTCGTTCAGGTCTTTCGAATAGTTATAGTTCAATAACAAAGAATCCACATTAACGTAGGCGATAGGCAACAAAGCCGTCGTATCTCCCGTGGATGTAAATGTTCTCGCTATGTTTGATTCTTTCTTGCCGGAAAATTGCATGATGTACAAGATTACGACAGCCACCGCCAGTACACCGTTAATAACGTAGTTAATGTTCTTCATAAAACACGATTTTATTCTTTATTCTTTTATTCTTTAACTTCATTCAAGATATCATAGAGCCCCTTCCGCCGCATCTCCATCCGATCCATCGTCTTCGCGCAAAAAATCCCCTTCTTCCGCAACGCCCGATTACCCTCGATATGCGTGTTCGGGAACCGGCCGTCCTTTTTCAACAGCACTTTTATCGATAATAGCACGACACTAATAACAACAATTATGATCGTAAATAGTAACGTTGTAAGCATTTTCTCTATATTTGTGGACGCAAATATAAGAGTTTAACCAATTACTGCGTGTCTTTTTGACATATTATTCTACTTTTTTTGGAACTAAGCTTTTGGATTTGCGCTTTTATTAACGTTAGAGTAACCTCTATAATATATTGTAACGGTATGAATATAACGGATTTAAAGCCTGAGATCGTATGGAGATTCTTCGACCAGGTAACACGGGTGCCCCGCCCATCGAAAAAGGAGGGAAAAATGATCCAATTCCTGGAATCGTTCGCTAAAGAATACAAGATAACGCTCAAGAAAGACGAGGCCGGGAATATCTTGATGTCTAAACCAGCCACACCGGGCATGGAAGACCGCCCGACCGTCGTGCTGCAATCGCACATGGATATGGTCTGCGAGAAGAACAACGGCACGGAGCATGACTTCGAGAACGACCCGATCGAGACAATCATCGATGGGGAATGGGTACGTGCCAACGGCACCACATTAGGCGCCGACAATGGCATTGGCATCGCCGCCGAATTGGCTGTACTCGCCTCGGAGGATATCCAACACGGCCCAATCGAATGCCTCTTCACCGTCGACGAGGAGACCGGCCTGACAGGAGCGAAAGCCTTGAAAGAAGGATTTATGACCGGCAGTATCCTGCTGAATCTCGACAGCGAGGACGAGGGCGAGATCTTCATGGGATGCGCCGGCGGAAAAGACACGCAAGCCACCTTCCACTACGAGCCGACACCTACCTCCGACGAGATGCTTTTCTTCCGCATCGACGTAAAAGGATTGAACGGTGGCCATTCCGGCGGCGAGATCCACAAAGGCTTAGGCAACGCCAATAAGATATTGGTCCGCTTCCTATTCTTACTGGAACAACGCTACGACTTCGTTCTTTGCTCGATCGACGGCGGCAACTTACGCAACGCGATCGCCCGCGAGGCACATGCCATCATCGGCTTACATTCAGACAACAAGGAAGATGTACGGGTGATGCTGAATCATTTCGCCGCAGATGTAGAGAATGAGTTAAAACATGTGGATCCAAAGGTTCGACTAACCATGGAGTCCGCCGAGCGCCCGGCTTATCATATCGACCGTACGACCGCAGAGAAACTGATTTATGCGCTGCATGCCTGCCCCCATGGCGTAATGGGTATGAGCCACGACATCGAGGGGTTGGTCGAGACTTCCACCAACCTGGCCTCGGTCAAGATGAAAGAAGGTAACACCATCCTCGTCGGAACCAGCCAGCGCAGCTCCATCGAATCGTGCAAGATCGCGGTGGGCAACCAAGTTGTCTCCACCTTCCTATTGGCCGGAGCCGAGGTAGCCCAAGGCGACGGATATCCCGGCTGGGCGCCGAATCCGGACTCCAAGATCCTGAAGATCGCCCAAGAAACCTACCGACGTCTGTTCGGCAAGGAAGCGAAAATCATGGCCATACACGCCGGATTGGAATGCGGCCTGTTCCTGACGAAATACCCACATTTGGATATGATATCCTTTGGCCCAACCATGCGCGAGGTACACTCGCCAAACGAGCGGCTGAAAATCGAGACCGTCGGTCTATGGTGGAGTCATCTTTTGGAAATATTAAAAAGTATTCCCGCTAAATAATAAAAGGAATATTCTTTCGTTAAAAAAGAGGAGAGGTACGAGACGCTCGTATCTATCCTCTTTATTTTTTTATTAATCCCGCTGAAACAAAGATAACGGGGAATACTACGTATAACACCTACGAATTATGAAACGATTAACAATAGCATCTTGTCTGCTCATGTGGATTTTGGCATTCCTGTTCCCGGCATGCGATGGATTAGAGGATCATTACTCCACCAACCCAACCTACCGGCTCAGTTTCTCGACCGATACGCTCGCATTCGACACGGTATTCAGCACAATCGGCTCCACCACGCGCCAATTCATGATCTATAATCGCAATAACGAACCCCTGAACATCGAATCGGTAATGTTGGCAAGCGGTGAGGCCACCGGTTTCCGGATGAATCTCGACGGGCGGAAAGGGAGCTTATTTAATAATGTAGGGATTTTGGCGAACGATAGCATGTATGTATTCGTAGAAGTTACCGTAGACCCCAATGGCGGCAATCAACCGTTGCTCATACAAGACTCCGTGCTTTTTACCGTAAACGGCGTACGCCAATCCGTCCTTTTAGAGGCTTATGGGCAGGATGTACACCTTTGCAAAGGCGGGATAACTATTGAGAAAGATTCCTTATTAGCGGCCGACCGTCCCTATTTGATTTACGATAGCTTAGTAATCGCTCCGGACGCTTCCATCCAGATTGAGCCGGGCGCTACCTTCTATATGCACGACAAAGCGAACCTGATCGTCCACGGTTCGATGAACGCTTCAGGCAGCATCGAACATCCCATCACTTTCCGAGGTGACCGGCTGGATTACATCTTGAACGACATCCTCCCCTACGACCGCACACCGGGACAGTGGGGTGGCATCCGTTTCACGGCGGAAAGTTTCGGCAACGTATGGGAAAACGTTATCGTGCGCAACGGGACGAGTGGCGTAATGTGCGATCCATCCACGCCGGCTCGTCCTAAAATACGCATCCACAACTCTCAGATTACGAATATGGGCGGCGACGTCTTCACGGCCTTCAATTGCGACGTGACCGCCACCAACTCCGAGTTCAGCAATGCGGGCGGGAGCGTGCTCATCCTGTCGGGCGGCAGCTACTACCTCGCCCACTGCACCGTAGCCAACTACATGAGCCTCACCCAGCGAGGGGCGGCCTCCGCATCGCCGCTGGACAGCAAGAGCCTCCACCTACTGCATAACACCGCCGTAGGCGAGGCACCTCCCTACCCCATCCTGCAAGCCCATTTCGACAATTGCCTCATCGACGGCAGCTTCAGCGCCGGCAATCCGTTATCCGCTACCGGCGAGATCGGAATCGTGGCCTCCGCCACAAACGAGGAAGAAGACTTCGACTACC
Organism: Candidatus Parabacteroides intestinigallinarum; assembly: GCA_019114945.1. GTDB lineage: Bacteria > Bacteroidota > Bacteroidia > Bacteroidales > Tannerellaceae > Parabacteroides > Parabacteroides intestinigallinarum. The sequence goes on from DXEN01000026.1 coordinate 8,351, forward strand.
GCTTCAACCATTGTGTGTTGAAAGCGCAGTCTATCGAGAGTGAACATTTCATCGAGACACTTTTCATCAATCCCCAAGAACCGCCTTACCGAATGACCGGTGGCGAGGCGAACAAATACATCTATGACTTCCGACTGAATTCCGCATCGACACCCGGTGTCGGTCAAGCCGATCTGGAAATCGCACGGGAATATCCCATGGATCGCTACGGGGTAAACCGATTGTCCAGCCCGAACGGTCCGACCATCGGAGCTTACGAATTCGTACCGGAAGAGGATAACGAGGAAACGGCAGAATAATTCGTATGCGAATGATATTAAGAATACGATTTTTCGGTACGCTCCTTTTCACATTACTCTTTTATACCCTACCGATCAACGCCCAATCCCCGTTCCGGGTGATGTGCTATAATGTGGAAAATCTATTCGATACCGCGGACGATCCCTGTAAGGAGGACAATGAGTTCCTACCCGACGGGAATCGTTATTGGACCCGCAGACGCTATTACCACAAACTTCGCCAAATAGCAAAGACAATCAGCGCGGCAGGCGAATGGGATACACCGGCGCTCGTCGGACTATGCGAGGTGGAAAACGATTCCGTATTGCACGAGCTTACCCGGCGATCGCCACTCCGTGCGCAAGAATACCGTTATCTCATTACACAAGGCTCGGACCCGCGAGGTATCAACGTAGCACTGCTCTACCAACGGGATCGGTTTGGTTATATCGGGCACGAAGCGATACCAATCCGTTTCACACGAGAACGCCACAAACAGAGCCGCGACATCCTACACGTGTGGGGAAAAATCCAAACAGGAGACACCCTCGACGTATTCGTCTGCCACTTCCCCTCACGCTACGGAGGGGAAAAGGAGAGCGAACAAGACCGCCTCGACGCGGCTCGCACGCTCCGGGAAAACTGTGACTCAATCTACCGGATACGGAAATTTCCTTACCTTATTATAATGGGCGATTTCAATGATACGCCACAAGATCGCGGCCCCGCGGAGATCCTTCAAGCCCACCCATTCACCTCGCACACACAAAGCCCTGCCACACAAGAGCCCGCCTACTACAATTTATTCGCCCATCCCCGCAAGGGGCAGCCTCAAGGCAGTCACAAATACCAAGGCGCATGGAGCCAACTCGACCAAATCATCGTCAGTCAAACGTTCCTCGCACCCGGCGCTACCTTGCGTATCGTCCCAGAAAGCATCCGGATATTTGCCCCGGACTTCCTACTCACGAACGATAAGACCTGGCGGGGACTCCGCCCTTTTCGCACTTATTATGGGTTCAAATACGAAGGCGGTTTCAGCGACCATCTGCCATTAATTGTCGATTTTTACTTACATTTGCCGACGCAAACAAAACAATGGCTTCCATGAATAGCAAATTTCTATATGTCTTTACCTTATTGTCAAACCTCACCACGCTTACCGGCCAAGCCAACGACCGGCAACTCCGGAATCCTTTCGACTTTCCAATCCTGCTCAGCGGAAATTTCGGCGAGCTACGGAGCAACCATTTCCACTCAGGCATCGATTTCAAGACGCAAGGGGCGGAAGGCAAACCGATACATGCGCCACAAGAAGGTTACGTATCCCGTGTATCCATCAGTCCATGGGGCTATGGAAACGCGCTTTACATCACACATCCGGACGGAACGACCACCGTATATGGACACTTACAAAAGTTCTCCCCTGCGATCGCAGATTACGTCAAGGCCCAGCAATACGAGTTGGAACGTTTCGACGTGAATCTATTCCCCGAACCAGATTCGCTACCCGTCCGAAAAGACGAGATTGTCGCATGGAGCGGTAACACGGGCAGTTCCGCCGGTCCACATCTGCATTTCGAGGTACGAGATACCAAGACAGAAGAAGTATTGGATCCATTGGTCTTTTTCCACGAGCAGATCACCGATACTCGCCCTCCCAAAATATTAGGCATCCTTGTTGTGCCAATTGAGGGTTCCGGTGTTGTTAACGGAAGCAGCCAAAAGCTACGTATCACACCACAAATCAGCAAGAACGGGCAAACCCGAGTCTCCCAAAAGATCGAGGCATGGGGCGATATCGGCCTTGCGGTTAAAGCCTATGATTACATGGACCGCACGACCAACATTTATGGTGTTAAAGAAATCACGCTCATGGCCGACAGCCAAGTCATCTTCCATAGTTATTTGAATCGATTCGCGTTTGATGAGACCCGTTACATCAATACCCTCATTGATTACGAAGAGTGGCAGAAACGTCGCTCGTTCTATATCCGGAGTTTCTCGGAACCGGGCAATCGCTTACGCTTTCCCGAATACGTCAACCGGGGCATTGTGCACATCGATGAAGCCCGAACCTACGAGCTGACTTACACGCTGGCCGACGCGTTCGGAAACATGGCCCGGCTCACCATACCCATCGAAGGCAAGCAGCAAGAGATTCCCGCCGTTCCCACGGAAGGAACAGAGCTTTTTCATTGGAACAGTGATAATCGTTTTGGTGCCAAAGGCATCCGGCTTTTCATTCCAAAAGGCAATTTATACAATAACCTCCATTTCCGCTACACCGTAAAGAAAGACTGCGCAGCTTGGGCTGATACACATCGGTTGCACGACACCCCCGTGCCCCTACACCAAAGCGCCCGACTCTCGCTCTTCCTCCATCACGACACATTGACCAATAAACGCCAATACGGCATCGTCCGTCTGCGGAAAGGACGTGCTTCGTGGATCGGCGGCTACTATCGCAACGGATGGATTGATACGAACATCCGGGAATTGGGTGATTATACCATCCTACCGGACACGCTTCCGCCAACCATCACCCCACTTAACCCGCAAAACTGGGTCAGCAAACGCCGGATCGTCTTCCGCCTAAGCGACAACCTGAGCGGCGTTAAGACTTATCGAGGTGAGATAGACGGGCGCTTCGCGCTTTTTGAGATGAATAACCGCTCCGTGATCGCCTACCGATTCGACCCGAAGCGACTTTCCAAAGGCACGCACATGCTTCGGTTAAGCGTTATCGACGCATGCGGAAATGAGTCCATATACACCTATTCTTTTACTTGGTGACAAGATTTTTTATTTTTTCCTCGAAAATATAGGTCTATGGGTTGCGCGTAGTTAATAAATTCGTACATTTGTTACTTGGATAGGAATCCGGAGTATTTTAACTCAACAATAAACACAATAATATATTATTACAAACATGGAAAACAACTTATTAGAAACAGTAAGAAGTAAGGCACAAGGATGGCTTACGAAAAGTTACGACGCAGAAACACGTGCGCAAGTTCAGGCATTACTCGACAATGAGGATCCTACGGAACTCATCGAATGCTTCTACAAAGACTTGGAATTCGGCACAGGTGGATTGCGCGGAATCATGGGTGTTGGTTCGAACCGTATGAACATTTATACGGTAGGAGCCGCTACACAAGGATTGTCAAACTATCTGAAAAAGGAATTCGCCGATTTAGACCAGATCAAGGTCGTTATCGGTCACGACTGCCGGAACAACAGCCGTAAGTTCGCCGAGATATCCGCCGATATCTTCTCAGCGAATGGCATTAAGGTCTATTTATTCGAAAGCTTGCGCCCGACTCCGGAAATGTCTTACGCGATCCGCAAATTGGGATGCCAAAGTGGTATTATCCTGACCGCTTCCCACAATCCGAAAGAGTACAACGGCTACAAGGCTTATTGGAACGACGGCGCGCAAATGATCGCTCCGCACGATAAGAATACGATCGCCGAAGTAAACAAGATTCGCAACGCGAGCGATATCAAGTTCAAGGGGAATAAGGATTTGATCGAAATTATCGGACAAGAGATCGACGAGCAATACATCCAGGACTTAACGAAAATCTCTTTGTCGCCCGAGGCGATTTCCCGCCATCACGACATGAAGATCGTTTATACACCGATCCATGGTACGGGAGTCAAATTGGTACCGATGGCATTAAGCGCGTTCGGTTTCACGAACATCATCCACGTACCGGAGCAGGATGTCGTAAGCGGCGACTTCCCGACCGTCGTATCCCCCAATCCTGAGGAGCCCGCAGCGTTGGCCTTGGCTGTAGAAAAAGCGAAAGAGACGGACGCTGAATTGGTATTGGCTTCCGACCCGGACGCCGACCGTGTAGGCTCGGCCGTGAAGAACAACGAGGGCGAGTGGGTATTATTAAATGGTAATCAAACTGCGTTGATGTTCGTTTACTACCTGATCACCCGTTGGAAGGAATTAGGCAAGATCGAGGGTAAGGAATACGTGGTAAAGACCATCGTCACGACTGAGACCATCAAGGCAATCGCGGAGCGCAACGGCGTGGAAATGTACGACGTATATACCGGCTTCAAATGGATCGCCAACGTTATGCGCGAGAACGAAGGCAAGAAGAGCTTCATCGGTGGTGGCGAGGAAAGCTACGGCTTCCTGTGCGAGGATTTCGTACGCGATAAAGACGCCGTATCGGCTTGCGCCATGTTGGCGGAAATCGCGGCTTGGGCCAAAGATCAAGGCTTGACGCTGTATCAATTGCTGCAGAAGATTTACGTAGAATATGGATTCTCGAAAGAAAAAGGTATTTCCGTCGTAAAGAAAGGCAAGAGCGGAGCGGAAGAAATCGAGGCGATGATGAAGCAATTCCGCGCGAACCCGCTGTCGGAGATCGCGGGCTCAAAGGTTACTTACATCTACGACTATGCGACCTTGAAAGGAAAGGATTGCCTGTTGAACGAAACGATCACCTTGGATATGCCGACTACCTCCAACGTAATCCAGTACTTCACGGAAGATAACACGAAAGTGTCCATCCGTCCTTCCGGTACGGAACCGAAAATCAAGTTCTATTGCGAGGTACACTCGACGGTGAAGAGCGTCGACGAACTGGCAGCGGCCGATAAAGCCGCTCAAGAGAAGATCGAGCAAATCAAAGCCTCTTTAGGAATCTAATCTTCCCCAATCCCCACGCCCTACCCCGCCTAAGCGAATGGACGTGGGGATTCTTTTGACATACCCCGCCTAAAGAAAATGCGCCATAAAGTAGCGAAGTCAAAAAAATGAACGTACCTTTGCCTTTATAAATCAAACAGTAAAGAGTACGACTATGACCTACATAGAAACCCCAATACCCGGTGTATGGATTATTGAGCCCAAAGTGCTGACGGACGCACGGGGATATTTTATGGAAGCATTCAAACAAAAAGAGTTTGAGGAACACATCGGAAAAATCCAGTTCATACAGGAAAACGAATCCCGCTCTGCCAAAGGCGTATTGCGCGGATTACATTACCAATTGGCGCCTTACTCGCAAGCCAAGTTGGTACGGGTTATACAAGGATGCGTATTAGATGTCGCCGTGGATCTGCGACAAGGATCGCCCACGTTCGGACAACACGTAGCCGTCGAATTATCGAGCGAGAACAAAAGGCAATTGTTCATTCCGCGAGGATTCGCCCACGGTTTCCATGTGATGAGCGAAACGGCTATTTTCACTTATAAGGTAGACAATCCGTATATGCCTACGCACGAGGGAGGCATCCGCTACGACGACCCGGCCATCCACATCGACTGGGGCATCACGGATTCCCAGTCTATCCTTTTATCCGAAAAAGATTCCCAAGCACCTCTGCTGAATGAGGCCAAACTCAATTTCATATATTAAAAAACACCTTTGTATTATGAGGACTTATTTAGTGACCGGAGCGGCAGGCTTCATAGGGGCCAATTTTATCAAATATATGCTGGCGAAATATGATGACATCAAGATCGTGATACTTGATTCATTAACATACGCGGGCAATTTGGGCACGATAGCCCCCGATATCGATGGCGTACGCTGCGAGTTCGTCAAAGGGGATATTCGCGATCGTGTTTTGGTAAGCCAATTATTCGAGCGATATCCTTTTGATTATGTGGTGAACTTCGCGGCGGAAAGCCACGTGGACCGTAGCATCGAGAATCCCCAACTATTCTTAGAGACCAATATTTTGGGCACACAGAACCTTTTGGATGTAGCGCGCAAAGCGTGGGTAACGGGGAAAGACGAGGCGGGCTATCCCACATGGCGTCCGGGCGTACGTTTCCACCAAGTATCCACGGACGAGGTATATGGCAGCTTAGGAACGGAAGGCTATTTCACGGAATCGACCCCGCTGGATCCGCACAGCCCGTATAGCGCGTCGAAAACCAGCGCGGACCTCTTCGTCAAGGCATATCACGATACCTACAAAATGCCCGTCAGCATCACCCGCTGCTCGAACAACTATGGGCCGTATCATTTCCCCGAGAAGCTGATCCCGCTCATCATCAAAAACATCCTGGAAGGGAAAAAACTCCCCGTATACGGAGACGGTACCAACGTCCGCGACTGGCTGTACGTGGAGGACCATTGCAAGGCCATCGACGCCGTGATCCATCGCGGACGCCCCGGCGAGATTTACAACGTGGGCGGACATAACGAGAAGCAGAATATCGAGATCGTAAAACTGACCATCCGCGTGATCCACCGCATCATGAGCGAGCGGCCCTCGTATCGCTCCATCCTGAAACGGAAAGATATCGACGCGAACGGGCAAATCGCCATCGATTGGATCAACGACGACTTGATCACGTTCGTCAAGGACCGGCTCGGGCACGACCTGCGTTACGCGATCGATCCCACCAAGATCACCCGCGAACTGGGTTGGACACCAGAAACGACCTTCGAGGAGGGCATCGAGAAAACCATCTATTGGTATTTAGAGCACCAGGATTGGGTGGAAGAAATCACCGGAGGCGATTACGTACGCTATTACGAGCGCATGTACGAAAACAAATAACAGCCCCATCGCGCCTCGCGCTGGGGCGCGGCAAGGCGCGATGGGCTCGGCATCGTATAGGAAACGCTCACTCCGAACACGTAAATTCCAATATCGTGACAGAATAGGGAGGGAATTTATAAATAAAAGGATCATTTTCCGGGAAAACGACAGTCCGGGCGACAGGCACCACCGCATCCGGGCGCTCAAACGTATTACGCGCCTCCGGATCACCCGTAAGTTGAAGCACTCCCACCTCATTACGAACCGCGGCGCCTTCCACGAACAAAGCGGTCCGCTCCTCGTGGGCGGTCGTGTTCACCACTTTCACGTACACCTTCCGTTTCTCCTTATCCAAGGTCGCCACCGAGACCAACGAGGGAATCGGGCGCAGTTCCACCTCATGCAGCAGCACGTCGTCCACGTAGCAACGGACGCGCTCCCGCTCGCACGTCATACGCACCTTGTACCATCGTCCGCTCTCGAACGGAAAAGAGACCGCCGACGCCAAGCTATCCCTCACTCCCATCGACTGATGATACAGCTCGCAGACACCCCGGCCGATTGTCATACCTATATAATCCGCCTGCTCGCCCGGCAAGCCATTATCCCGCAAGCGCAGCTGTATCTGCCCGCTGCCTTTCGTCCGTCGTATCCAAGCCGTATAATCGCAATCATACTTTGTCGAATCCCCGAAAAGGACGTGATTCCAACGATTCGCATCCGGAACCAACACTCCGCTCTCTTTCACCTTCCACCCGCCTCGAAGCACAGCTATTTCCGAGACAGGCACCCGGTCGACCCGCACCTCCTTGAACTCAAAACTATTATCGAACATCTCAATACCGGCCCGGCCCGCATAAATCCGCGGACGCTGGTATGTCTCCATCCGCATACTCAACAGTTCGTCCCCCCGATGACGAGCGAACATTTTCCACAAATAATAGGAAGGAGAGACGACCGCCCGATCCGCGTCGAACGAGATCAACGGCTCTCGCACACACGCGAAGTCCTTATTCCCAAGCACCGGCGCATACGCCAATCGCCGTACCCTATCCGGATTTTTCTCCGCTCCTATCAAGAAACAAGCCTCGGCGACCGCGGCCCGCAACGTACCTGACAATGGACGCTCCACCATTCCTAACTCGCCAATAAATAAAGCCGGCGAACGCCAACTATATCGCTCGTCACTAAAGCGCTTGGAATTGGACAAGAAGAAATACTCCCCCGCGTAATAATGCGAATCCACCCATACATCCCAATCCCGGCGCGGAACATCAGAGCTCCCTATAAGCTTGACCTCCGGATAAACTTCCCGCAAAGTCTCTTGAAACAAGCGAAAACGACGCGCGTACTCCGTACCATAATTCTCGCTCCCTATCTCTACATAACGCAAATGGAAGGGGTCGGGATGCCCATTCCTCGCCCGCATGGCGCCTAACGCGGAATCGACCGGAGCGTTCGCGTAAGCGATCGCCGCCAAAGCCTCATCGACGAGCCGGCCCATCGCCGTAATATTCTCATACCGAGGGCGGCGACTTTGGCTTGTCACACCACTATTCAACACATACACAGGTTCTGCGTTCAAATCCTCGCACAGCTGGAGATACTCATGAAATCCCATGCCATTGCTCGTCCCATATCCCCAGACATTCCAAAAATGCTTGCGTTCCGAAATATCCCCTACCGTCTCTCGCCATACCGGGTACGTACCCGCCGTATAGCCCTCCACGAAACTCCCTCCCGGGAAACGGATGAAGCGTGGCGACAAGGAATCGATCAACGCGGCTAAATCAGCCCGCACTCCATTCCCCCGCCCTTTCCAAGTCTTTTCCGGCATCAAGGAAACCACATCTATCCAAAACATCTGAGACGTGTCCGTCGTCATCGCGAGCACCGCGTCACGTATGTCATCCGTCGCCGTAAACGTATGCTGATAACGCTTCCACTCCGATACGGGAGCGACCTCAAAGACATCACTATAAGCCACCGATGCCACCGAGTCCATCAAAGCGACCCGTATACTTCGTGGTTGCGTATATGCTCCTTTCGCGAAGAAAGAGAACCGATACCGCTCCCCTTTCCGAATCGAGACGCGATGATATCCCTCCGCGACAACCCCGCCTGTCCCCTGCCCGGCCGAAGTCGAGACCGCCACTCCTAACGAGCGCAGGTTCTTCTCATTAATCCGTTCCTGCGTATCAAGCCATATTCGCGTATTCGGAGCGACTCGCCTCCAACCCGGAATCGAATCCCTCGGGATAAAAGGTATCGTCCAGCCATTCGGGGTAATCAATACATTTCTTGAGGCATCGTAAGGGCAGTTCAATGGAGGCACTCCGTCCTCGAAACTCCGGTTCTGAATGAGTTCCGCGTACAATCCGCCCTCTATGCCATGATTGATCTCCTCAATAGTCAAGCCATACAAATCAGCGTTTACAGGCTTGGACAAGCCATCTACCTGAATAGAGATAGAAGAGGTCACCGGCATTTCCGGCAAGCACGAGCAAAGGACCGACAGCCCAATGACTAACCAGAGCGAGCCTCCCCATGTCAAGCCCATCCATCTACCTCGCGTTCTTTTTTCTCGAATCATGCCCATAACGGGTGCAAACTTAATCAAAAAAAGATTCTGGTCAATTCACTTTTTTCCCCAAGTAAACATTAATTTTGCGCACGGGTCGCGTCGACCCCTAATTATATCTCGTGCCGAGGTGACATAGGCACGTCATGCTTCATATATTTTATATAAGGAATAATTGTATGTACACCGTAATCAAACGTATGGAAATCTCGGCATCACACCGCCTGAGATTGTCCTATCCCAGTAAATGCGAACATCCGCATGGTCACAATTGGATAATCACCGTTTACTGCCGCTCGCTCGCGTTGAACGAGGATGGCATGGTTGTCGATTTCGGCCATATCAAAGAGGCGATCCAGTCGAAACTCGACCATCAACACCTCAACGATATCTTGCCGTTCAACCCAACCGCCGAGAACATCGCCCACTGGGTTTGCGAGCAAATCCCCACCTGTTTTAAAGTAGAAGTGAAAGAATCGGAAAACAACATGGCCATCTATGAAAAAGATTAACGAGATTTTCTATAGCTTGCAAGGCGAGGGGTTCCACACGGGCATCCCCGCCGTATTCGTCCGTTTCTCCGGATGCAACCTCTCGTGCGCGTTTTGCGACACCGCGCACGAGGAAGGCGTGATGATGAGCGACGAGCAAATCGCGGAGGCCGTGGCTTCCTATCCCGCGCGAATGGTCGTATTAACCGGAGGCGAACCCAGCCTATGGATCGACGAATCCCTCCTATCCCTGCTGCGTCAAGCGGGAAAATACATCTGCATCGAGACAAACGGCACCCATCCTCTTCCCGCGGGAATCGACTGGGTCACCTGCTCCCCCAAGGAGAACGCGCCTGTCGTTCTCACGAAAATCGACGAAATCAAAGTGGTCTATATCGGGCAAGACGTATCCAAATACATGGCTATTCCAGCGCGCTATCATTTCCTGCAACCTTGCTCTTGCCAGAACACACGGGAAGTCATCGAATACATCCTCCAGCACCCGACATGGAGACTCAGCCTGCAAACCCATAAATTAGTAGATATCCAATAAAAAAGGGGAAAGAAAAAAAGAGGTGCCTGGCGGATTCGAACCGCCGTACGCGGTTTTGCAGACCGCTGACTAAGCCACTCATCCAAGGCACCTTATCACTACAATAAGAAGAAGGTCTCTCTTATCCGGGCAATCTTAGAGGTGCCTGGCGGATTCGAACCGCCGTACGCGGTTTTGCAGACCGCTGACTAAGCCACTCATCCAAGGCACCCAATCTTACTTTTAAACCCTAAAATCCCATTTCCTTTTAGCGAGTGCAAAGGAATACAAATTTATCGAATTACACAAGTTTTTCCTTCCTTTTTTAACTCCTCTCGAATTTCTATCCACCCGGCAACGTTCAGCCATACGTCCGTTGAGCGCGGCGAATGCCTGCCGAGAACCGCCGTCCCCGCTCTGTTTTCCGCTTACCGTCAACGCTCCATTTTACCAAATTAATTCCAGACTTTGGGAGTCACGCTCCCAGACGCTGGGAGTGGCATTACCAAAGCGTGGGAGTCACGCTCCCAGACGCTGGGAGTTTCGTTACCAAAGCATGGGAGTCACGTTTCCATGCTTTGGAAGGAAGAGGAACTTCAGGCGTTGGATTCAAAGCCTGTTGTCCTGCGGATAATAAGCCGCAAAATATGCGGTTAATTCGCCGCAAAAAACTACCTTTGCAAAAAATGATAGCACTATGTATATATATGAACATAACGATTGGCCATCGTTTTCATGGGACAAAGAACTTGTACATGCCAAACTGAATGAGGTGTATAAAGCTGTCGGTTATCTGATGGGGCGGCTCAGCCT
>DXEN01000027.1 GCA_019114945.1 Candidatus Parabacteroides intestinigallinarum
AATAAGATAAATAATAAACAATGGAACCGAGAAAAGATTCAGCGATAAATTGGGATTCAGCCTCGCTACCGCTTGCGGAAGAAATTCCCCCACAAATAAAACCAACAACGCGGATATCACCGACAAGATCAGCACGATCAACGCGTCGTCGCCCGTCACACGGCTCTCGATCAACGGCCGCAACAGATGAGCCATCTGAAGCCCGTAGACGACCAGTGCGACGCTATTCCCCACCCACAAAGTGGAAACCAAGCGGCTCGGGTTCCGGTAGAAAACCCCTAAGATCGGGCTCGACAGGCTCCTCTCCTTCTTATCCACCTCATAACGCAACTTATTCGATGAAATAAACGCCACCTCCATCGCCGAGAAAAAAGCCGAGAACAGGAGAGATATTAATATGTAAATAAAAGCTTCCACCTTAGTCAATCTTTAAAGAGTCCGCCTCGGACGACGTATCGACATGAGTACGATCACCGGCCGCGACCTGAGCCGTATCGGGAGCGGACGCCTCCTCCGTAACAGGGAAAATGCCCTGCGAGTTAAATATCTTATATTGAGTCATATTCTGGTTCGACTCGAAACCAATACCTGTGATAATTTTATCCTCTTGCTCGATGCGCATATATTTCTCGGAATACACCTTCTCTTTCTTCTGGTCCCAAAACAACTGAGGTGTCTCGAAACGCTCTCCTTTCAGGCTCTCGACCTCCACATTGCCAATCAACTCCCAAAGCCCTTTCTTGTCGTAATAATAAGCCGTGTCCGCCCGGATACTCGCCTCCGTGCGGAACAGGGTATCGAACTTCTCCACATAGATGCCTTCCGGGAAATACCACCACGGCTCCTTAGCCTTCCCATAGACCTGCCACTCTTTCGCTTTCAACCGATACCGCGTAATCCCGGAATCCGATATCAACGACGATACATCCGTCGCCTTCATCGTATACGTATTCTCCGGATCGAAAGTGACGTTCACGACCTCCTTGTTCTCCTTGCCGCAAGAAGCCATAAACAAAAGAAGCATAACAACCACCCCAAAGGTGATTGTTATGCCTTTATTTCCCGTTTTACCCAGAAAACATCGTTCCCTCATGATCAACGAATCACTGTTGACTCTCCGATCCATCCGCCAATAGTGAAGGACTTGCCTTTCTCCAAATCCGGATGCATGAAGATCTCCTCGGTTGAAGGAAGGTGAGCGCGATAAGAAGCGATCAACGAGTTAGCCTCCTCCGCTACCGAAGGATCCACCTCCTTGGCCTTCTGGAACTTATCGATAGCAGCGTAGTAAACGGCTCTCGCCAATACGGCATCGTCCGGATAAACCGACTTCGACGTAGCGGCATACATCTTACCCATCAACATATAAGCGTTGCCATAGTTCGGATTCTCGTCCAAGGCCTTCCGGCAATATGTACGCGCTTTCGAATACGAATTCTGCTCGAATACCAACAAAGCGATCATGTAATAATCATCAGCCTTAGCAGTCGCGTCGGTCTCCATATTAGCGGCTTCCTCGAAGAACTTGATCGCCGTGTCATAATCTTTCGCCTTCACGGCTTGCTTAGCCAGACCTACAGCGGCGTCGGCGCTCGGCTCCAACTTATACGCGTAGCCCGAAGCGGCAAAATAAGCGTCGATCTCCTGGCAACGCATCCGGCGCAACAAAGAGATGACCGTTTTCAGATACTCCAAGTTATCTTTGTTCTCCTCGATCTTGGAAGCGTACAAGTTCTGCAACGTCTCGCAATCAGCGGCACCACTATTGGCGAACGCGTTATCTACACTCGCCTTGTAAGCCATCATCGCATCGGCCTCTTTCTTATTGTTCGCGGCTTGCGCTGCCTGGTACTGAGCGTCCAAAGCCCCGGAGACTTTCAGGTAATCCTGGATATATTGCTCCTTGAAGTTCGGGTCGGCCACCATTTTCTTCATGGAAGAGAAAGCGAACAACGACAATCCTAACGCCTCGGTCTTGTCGCCCTTCTCGTCCACGATCTCTTTCAGCCAATCGTAAGTCACGTTATAATCGGCGTTGTCGCCCATCTGCGCGAGATAATCCTGCGCCTTGCGAGAGACGATCCAATCCTTCCCATACCGGCGGTCGTTGCCAAAATATTTGACACGCTTGTCGTATACGGCCATCAAATCATCGATAAGAGCCTTCCGCTTCGCGGGATCTTTCTCCTGGGCCACCTTCCAACCCATGATTCTCACACCATACAAATAGATATCCTTCGTCGCGGCGGGACATTCGTCGTAAACGATCTTCCAGAACTCATAAGCGTCCTTGTAATTTCCCGCCTTCGCGTAAGGAACAAACAAGCTGATATTGGTAATACAACGCACGCTATCTTCCCCCGAGCCAAATTGTGTACCAGTATCCACTCCTTTCTGCGCGTAAGCGCCCAACGTACCCATCGTACATCCAAGCGCAAGTAATAATACTTTGATCTTCATGTCTTTTTCTATTAAAGTTAGCTATAATCCTATTTATAAACGGTTCGTTTTTTGTTAGACCGGCGTAAAGATAGCAAAGTTTAATCCACTTTTCGTTTAAAAAACCATAATTCATTAAATGTATAATTCATGGTAAAGCGAAAATATTGCTCGTCGATCATCGTTCTCAACTCCGGACGGACTTTCACGTACTCGAACGACACGTTCAGCAACGAACGGTTGTCGATCAGCGGGAATCCAAATCCGAGGCTCGCGCCATACTCGTCGTATCCATGCCCCTTATAACCATTCTCGGCGGAACGCCCCACGCGCAAATAGGAATTGCTATAGTGGAAACCCGCGCGATAACGTATGCGGCCCAAATAAAAACGGTTATTATAATTCGGGATGAACTCGGCTCCCGCCGCCACCCGCGTACGGTTCTTGAATTGACCGATCTCATTGTCGAAGTGGGCGTCCGCCCAGTTCTCATACAAGAAATCCGCCGCCAGCGTCAACCGGTTCTCCTTCACGTACGAGACACCCGCCCCGTATGAGTTCGGGATATCGTACCGATAATTCGTAATCGTATCGTTGCGCGTGTACCCCGAGGCCGTCGAGCCGCCCACCACCTGGATATCATACATGGTAGTATTCAGCTTCATCGCCGGCGAGAAGGTGAATCCGAACGTGAGCGACTCCGTCTTGCTCAACGGATGCGTATATTGCACGCCAAAATCCAGCTTCAAGTCGCGCACCTCGTAGCGCTGGCTCCGGTTCACGTCATCAGCCCCCGAGGCGCTCGGAAACAACAAATTCCGGTAATGGGTGATATTGCCGAACAAAAAGCCGGCGTTCATGCCCACCGAAAGGCGTTTCTTCCAGATATCGAAGGCCGCGCCCAAATATAAGTCGCTCAAGCTACCGCTTCCGCTAAAGCTCTCGCCCCAGCTCAGGCCATTCTCGGTACGCGTCTCACCAAACTCATATCCCACATGCGAGAATGGCAACAATCCCACGCTCACCGCAAGCCGGCGTGTGATCGGGAATTGCAAGGCGATGTATTCCACGTTTCCGTTCAATTGCCGCTGCTTGTTCGTCCCATCGTAAAACCACGACACCTGGCCGGAAGCCCCGAAATCAAAAAGGAACGTCAACGTATCCATGCAACTATACGAGGCCGGATTCATCGGATTGATTTGCTTGGAAGACCTCAGTCCGATACCGACGCCTCCCATCGCCCTCCCGGCGCCGAACGAACGGTCAGCCAGCTCGCCGTAACCAAAACGTGTATAGGGCGAATTCGTGTTGTTTTGAGCCCATGACAACCACTGCGTAAAGATAAGAAAACTTATTATTACTACCTTATTTATCCTCAACATTATACTCTAAGATTCTGTTTAATCCTATCAACACTAAATTAATGTCTGCAAAGATGGAGTTTTTTAGCCGTCTTTCAAAATAAAACGAGTGACCGCCAGTTAAAAAAACAAAAAGATCCGGATATTTCTCTTTCAGTTTATCGATATATCCATCCATCTCGTAAACAATTCCATTCACCACACCGGCCTGGAGCGCCGTCTCCGTGCTTACCCCGATCAGCGGCACCCGCTCCGTTTCCATCACCAAAGGCAGCTTCCGGGTGAACTGATGCAACGCCCGGAAGCGAGTCGTCATGCCGGGCGAGATATTCCCGCCCAGATACACGCCCGAGGCCTCCACCAGCTCGTACGTGATCGCCGTTCCCAGGTCGATCACCAGCAGGTCACGCCCCGGCCGCAAGTAAGTGGCGCCTACCACGGCGGCCAGCCGGTCTTTCCCCAGCGTCTCCGGCGTCTGGTAATCGACCCGGATGGGCAAGGCCACCCGCTCATCCAAGAAAACAAAGCGAGGCAATCGCTCCCGCAAGAAAGCGATCAATTCCTCGTCGCGGTCGATAACCGTCGACAAGATTCCCTTCGAAAAAGCGTACCGCTCCAGCAACGGGGCGATCACGGAGACGCCAAACCGCTTATACACGAAAGAGGCTTCCACCCGCCCCTCATTGAATACGGCGACCTTCGACGACGTGTTTCCTTGTTCTATAATAAGATTCACTTCTTCAAATTTTCCGCGAAGAAAAACAAAAATGGCGAAATAACACGCATCTATCGGGATTTAATTGACTATCGCACGTGAAACGCCCCTAAGCCTCGCGCCGCGAAGCGGCTTCCCGGCGAGCGACGCGCTTTTTTAACATATTCATAACACATAGGATTCCAAGCGTTTGATAACAAAAAGGAAGGATAATCCCCCGAAACGCTTGCCAGGTTAAAAATAATGTCTACCTTTGCGTCCGGGTAAGTCCTACACGGCATGCTCCCTCGGAATCCCCCAGGGCTTGACCGCAGCAAGGGTACTTGGTTGTAGCGGCGCGATGTAGTAAGCTTACCCACCTGCCTCTTTAGCTCAGTTGGCCAGAGCACG
>DXEN01000028.1 GCA_019114945.1 Candidatus Parabacteroides intestinigallinarum
AACACGACGCTGACCTCCGACAACCAGACGATCAACGTACCGGCGGGTATCGTAGTCGTAACGGTGGACGGCGAGGCTGTGAAGGCTATCGTGAAATAAGTAAAGTAGGATAAATGACCAATTTATTCCCGTGTGAACCCAAAAGTTTTATCCCGGAAAGAAAAGCTCCCCTGTTCTTAGGGGAGCTGCCCGCAGGGCTGAGGGGTGGCTGAGGGGTCAAGTACTCCGCGAGGACGAACAAGCGGGATGAATGGATAATACAAATATTAGTAATAGTAATAGGTTAATTAAGTAACGATCGCTCTGCTCCGCGAGGAGCGGAGGATTGGAAAAAACAAGATCCCCGTCGGCTGCGATAGAGTTGTCCGGCGGGGATTTTTGGCAATTGACAATGGGCAATTGACAATGGACAATTGACGATTGACAATGGACAATTATAAGTTGGGAAAATCTTATAGGACGGTGGAACCGTCCCACTTTGTTTAACCGTCTGGTGGATCGAAGCGACACCTGCGGTATGTGTGTCTCCCGCTTCCTTCCGACCTCGGAGAGGTCGAACAGGGCGGTGCTGTTGAACCTCTTCAAGGTTCTGCTGGAGCGAGGAGGCTTATCCGAGGGTGTCGCTTCGCTCCACCCTCGGTTATATACATTCGACCTCTTCGAGGTCATATTAAGGAAGGTGTTTGTTACAGAAAAAGAGGTAAATAAAGCATGGAAATAGAGAATCAACAAATGGTAGAGGTTCCCTCCGGAGTGCGGTTGATCATGTTGTTGCAAGGGCACTTGCGGAATATCTTGCGCCGCGAACGGGAGGGACGCTCGTTGATACACGTGTATTGCACGGGCGACTACTGGGTGGCGTTCGAGCGCTCGGGCTACGGGCTGCTCCGGCTGTTCCCTAACGCCGAGAGCACGCCGATGCGATTGGAGTGTTATCCGTTCCCGCTGGTGGTGGTGTCGGTGACCGATGCGGAGCTGCGCGCCTACGCCCGTCGTCACCTGTTCGAGCGGCGGGGAGATGATTACGGCTGTCTGGCCATGCCCGCCCACGCCCAAATCGGCTATCGCATCTGGCACCGGCAAGAGACACGGGGGTTATAATTTCAAATTTATGATTTCAAATTTCAAATTTCAGATTTATGATTTATGATTTGAAATTTGAAATTTGAAATTTGAAATTCATGATTTATCTCCTATTATAGGAATAAGGCGAAGACGGACGCTCCTACGACGGTGAGGATACCGCTCACTACGATAGAGAGTCCGCTCGTGGCTCCTTCTATCGCTCCCATCTCCATGGCGCGGGCCGTACCGATGGCATGCGAGCTGCTGCCGATGGCGATGCCCTTGGCGATGGGATTGTCTATCTTCAGCAGCTTAAGGAATCGCTCGGCGAAGATATTGCCTAACACGCCGGTAACGATAATGGATACGACCGTGACCGAGACGATACCGCCCAATTCCTCGGACACGCCCATGCCGATGGCCGTGGTGATGGACTTAGGCAGGAACGTGACGTAGGTGTCGTGCCCGAATCCGAAAGCGATGGCGAGCAGCAGTATCGTGACGAGGCTCGACAGCACGCCCGCCAAGATACCGCAAAGAATGGCCCGGTAATGTTTCTTCAGCAATTCCACTTGCTGATAGAGCGGAACGGCGAGGCATACCGTGGCCGGCGTGAGGAGATAGCTGAGCCATGAAGCGCCATTGTTATAATCGGTGTAGCTTACGCCGAGCGCGAGTAAGACCGCGATGACGAGTATGATCGCGATGAGCAACGGGTTCATGAGGCTCCAGCCCGTTTTTCGGCGCAGGAGCATGCCGACGGCGTATGCGGCGAGGCTTATCGACACGCCGAAATAGACTGAGTCTTGAAAGAAATCGCCCATCATTGATTGCCCTCCTTTCTCTGGCGTATCATGCGCTGCGTGATCCAGCCCGCGGCGGCCATGACCGTGAACGTACTGATGATGGTCACCGCGATGTAAGCCAGCCAATGCCCCGCGATGTAAGGCCAGGAATCGATCAATCCTACGGCGGCGGGGATGAACATCACGGGCATCACGGCGATGAGGAACGTGCTTACCTCGCGCACGTGATTCACTTTTACCCACTTTAATTCTAACGCGAGAAAGAGTGCCACTATGCCGTAGACGCTGGCCGGGATGGGCAGTGGCAATAGCGCGTGAATCGCCTCTCCGGCGAATGAGAAACCAAGGATGATCAAGAATTGCGTGATGTATTTCATAAGCGATGCTTTTTGCGTAATACAGAAAGTATAGAATTATAATCCGATGCCTTCGATGTAACGCTCGATGAGCGCCACGGACTTGTCCGTGCCGAGCCTTACGCTGTCGAAGCATAAGTCGTAGTCGCTGGAATCTCCCCAACGGAGATGGGTGTAATACTTGTGATAGCGTACGCGGCTGTCATCCATCTCACGCGTCAGGCGTGCGGCCTCCTCCGCGCTGATATGCCGTTCGGCGGCGACAATCGCCACGCGGTCGGCCTCCCGCCCTTTAAGAAAGACGGACACGAGGTCTTTCCTCTGCCGGAAGATGTAATTGCCGCAACGTCCGATGATGACACAGTCGCGTTGACCGATCATATCCGTAAGGATGTCCAAAGCTCGCCAATGGCGTGGCCCGACCTCCTCGCCCAAGGTCGACAGGGCGAAAAGCAACTCATCCACGGGACGTTCCTCGAAGAAATCGTCCATCTCGTCGAGCACCCCTTTCTCGCGTGCCATCTCTTGCAAACTTTTGCGCGTGTAAAACGGGATGTCGTAATCAGCGGCCAGCCGTTTGCCGATGGCAAGCGCGCCGCATCCGAACTGTCTGGCTATCGTGATTATCATCGTATGGTTTTTAAAACGGTCGCGAATGTAACGATATTCGTCGGAATGACACGAATACAACGCGTCGAAATGATAATTCGCGATTTGTGATTTAGGATTTGACTTCGGTTGTTTGCGAAGTTAGAAATCTTTATTACTTTTGTTAATCCAATATCGTAAACAAAATAACTTGATAATTTTATGGCAGATACGAAAAAAGTAATTCAGTCGAGCGAGGAGAAGATGACTTTCGCTATTGAATATTTAGACGAGCAATTGGCGCGCATCCGTGCGGGAAAGGCCAACCCGAAAATCCTGGATTGCGTGAAAGTGATGTATTACGGGGCTCCGGCACCGTTGTCGAGTGTCGCTTCGGTGACGGTTCCCGACGCGCGTACGATTATGATTACGCCTTGGGAGAAAAAGATTATCCGGGATATCGAGAAGGCGATTTTGGATTCCGAGGTAGGCATTACGCCGGAGAATAATGGCGAGGTGATTCGCTTAGGTATCCCGCCGTTGACGGAGGAGCGTCGCCGCCAGTTGGTAAAGCAATGCAAGCAAGAGGCGGAGAACGCGAAGATCAGTATCCGCAACGCGCGTCGCGACGCGATCGACGCGTTGAAGAAGAGCGTCAAGGCGGAAGGCGTGCCCGAGGATGTGGCGAAAGACGCCGAGGGCGACGTGCAGAAGATTCACGACAAATACATCAAGAAGGTCGATGATTTGTATGCCGCGAAAGAGAAAGAGATCATGACGGTATAAAATTTAGTAGTTGGTAGTTAGGAGTTAGTAGTTGGGAACAGGAATGGGAAAGATTCCTGACTACCGACTACTAACTACTTTTGTAAATGTTGCTTATGCGAGGTTTGGTGATAAAAAGTACGGGAAGCTGGTACACGGTGCGTACGGACGATGGCCGGGATATCGAGAGCAAGATCAAGGGAAATTTCCGCCTGAAGGATATCAAGAGCACGAACCCGATAGCGGTGGGCGATCGGGTGCAAATCGACATGAATAGCGAGGGCACCGCCTTTATCTCGTCGATCGAGGAACGAAAGAATTATATCATCCGTCGGGCTTCGAATCTTTCCAAGCAGGCGCATATCATCGCCGCTAACTTAGACCAGGCGATGTTGATCGTGACGGTGAACTATCCGATTACGACAACCATCTTCATGGATCGTTTCCTGGCGACGGCGATGGCTTACCGGATACCCGTGAAGTTGGTTTTCAACAAGACCGACCGTTATAATATGGAGGACCGGAAAGCGATGGAGGGCTTGATCGAGTTGTACACCTCGATCGGTTATCCATGTTCCACCTTATGCGCCCGGAGCGGTGAAGGTTTGGAGGCCTTGCGGGGCGACTTGCGGGGCAAAGTGACCTTGCTATCCGGCCATTCGGGAGTTGGCAAATCCACCATCATCAATCAATTGGTGCCGGGTGTGAACCTGCGTACGGGCGAGATCTCGGAATACCATAACAAAGGGACGCATACGACTACATTCTCGGAGATGATTCCCTTGCCGGACGGAGGTTATCTAATCGATACGCCGGGCATCAAAGGTTTTGGGACCATCGAGATGGCAGGCTCGGAGATCTCCCATTATTTCCCGGAACTGTTCAAATACTCCGCCGAGTGCCGTTTCAATAATTGCACGCACCGGCACGAGCCAGGTTGCGCCGTCCTCCGTGCGGTGGAGGAAGGATTGATCAGCCTGTCCCGTTACAAGAGCTATCTAAGCATTATGGACGACCAAAAGGAAAGCAAGTACCGGGAGGAATTTTGACACGTTACGAACGCACGTACGTGACTTATCCAACGCACGTATGTTAAAACCCCAACACACATACGTGACTTGTTCGACGCACGTATGTTCTCCGGGCAAGTTAGCTATGTTATACCGCCGGCAGGCTCATGCCGGTGATTTTCCGGTAAAGGTCGAGCGCGTAGACGTCGGTCATGCCGGAGATGTAATCCAACACGCATTGGATTTTCCCGTAGGTAGTGGCTGCGTTGGTGTCGTATTGTTCCGGGATACGCTGTAAGAGCAACTGGCTATACGCGTGTTTGGGATTCATCACGGCCTCGGTCAGGCTATCGATTAGATGGCTGAAGATGTGATAACCCGCCAACTCGATATCGAGCACTTCCTTGGCCTTGTAAATCTTTCGGTAGGCCGTGGCCGAGCAATCGGCGTAAGCTTGTCGGGCATGCGCGCTGATGTCTTGGATCAACGAGGTGTGATAGGTGCCATCCAATATCCGTCCCTCGTTTTCCAGAAAAACCCGCGAGCACTCGTCGACCAACAGCCCGACGATGCAGGAGCGCAGGTAAGCGATTTTCTCGTTGGTGTCGTCTACCATCCGCATGACTTGTTGGATATGCGTCAGCCGGTCGCCTTCGAAGAAGCCCAACAGGAGCTGGATGGCCTCCTCGGTGGTCAGGATATGCAGCTTGCAAGCATCCTCGATGTCCATGATTTGATAGCAGATGTCATCCGCCGCCTCCACTAAATAGACCAAAGGGTAGCGGAAATAGCGCCCGGGCGCTTCCGGTTCCTGTCCGATGCCCAGCTCCTCGGCGATACGGAGATAGCTCGCCTCCTCGGATTGGAAGAAGCCGAATTTCCCTTTCTTGCCCGAAAGGGTAGAGGCGTACGGATATTTAATGATGGAAGCCAGCGTGCTATACGTCATGGCGAATCCGCCTTTCCGGCGCCCGATGAATTGATGCGTCAGCAAGCGCATGGCGTTTGCGTTGCCCTCGAAATGGATGAAATCCTCCCAGCGCCCTCCTTCTTCTCGCACTTGCTTTTCCAGGTAGCGGCCGTTTCCCTCGGAGAAATAAGCGGAGATCGCCCGTTCGCCGGAATGTCCGAAAGGCGGGTTTCCCATATCGTGCGCCAAGCAGGCGGCGGATACGATCGCGCCCATTTCCGGGAAGTTGACGCTTCCGTCCGGATATTTCCGCATGAGTCCTTTCGCCACGTTGTTGCCCAAGGAACGTCCCACGCACGATACCTCCAAGCTGTGCGTAAGCCGGTTGTGCACGAAGATACTTCCCGGCAGCGGGAACACCTGCGTTTTGTTCTGCAGTCGCCGGAACGGCGAGGAAAAGATCAAACGGTCGTAATCACGTTGGAAATCGGTGCGTTCATGTTTTCGCTCATGGTATTCTTCCATGCCGAAGCGCTTGCCAGATAATAGCCGGGTCCAATCCATAGTTCTCTATACCTTTATTATATATAACGCGAATGTAAGGATTATCTATCAACTCGGGGAAAAACTGTAAAAGAAATTCGAATGTATCTTAAAGATATAGTAAGCGCGCTTCGTTGTCAGTTTTGTAAGAACTAATCAGAATTGGCAATCTTGTTTTGTTAAAATAGATATATGGTGTGGCATATTGATCGCTTGAATTGGAAAATAAAATAGGAGTGGTATTAAAAAATCTTGTATTTTTGTTTGCTCGTATTATAATTTTCTTTATATTTGTCGCAGAGTAACGGAAATGAAATAGTTCTTACAAAACGAAGTCATTGTCATTTTGCGAATATATAATTGTGTAATTTTAACAAGAAGGAGGTGCTCGTAGGGTAGTAATTTAAACAAAAAGAAAAAAAGTTCCCGAATAAAAGGATGAGAGGCGGGGATTCCCGCTCTTGTAAGGAAAAGTGGTATGAACCGGGTAAAATTATATGTATGAATGTGTAATCACTTAAACAAAAAACGATTATTTAATATGAGGAAGTCATTAATCTTATTGTTGGCGTTTTTCCTATGTGTGACAGGATATGCGCAGAAGACGATTAGCGGTACGGTCCTGGATAAGGATTTGAACGAGCCGCTGATTGGTGTAAACGTACTGTTGAAAGGTACGACAGTAGGTACCATTACGGACTTCGATGGTAAATATACCTTGGAGGTGCCTGACGATAATGGTATATTGGTATTCTCGTACGTAAGTATGAAGACAGTGGAAGAGCCTATCAATGGCCGTACGACGATTGATGTCGTGATGGCCTCCGATTCGGAAGCCTTGGAAGAGGTTGTCGTAACGGCGATGGGTATCAAGCGTGAGTCGAAAACATTGACCTATTCCGCTCAAACGGTAGGTGGCGATGACTTGAACGAGATTAAGAACGTAAACATGATCAACGCCTTGCAAGGTAAGAGCGCGGGTTTGCAGATTACGCCGAACTCGACCGGTGCCGGTGGTGCCTCGAAGATCCTGTTCCGTGGTAACAAATCTATTAGCGGTAGCAACCAGCCGTTGATCGTTGTGGATGGTGTGCCGATGATGATGAACATCTCTACGTCGCAGACGGATATGGCATACGGTGGTCAGCGCGATGGTGGTGATGCTATGTCTACCATCAACCCGGACGATATCGCCCAGATCACGTTGTTGAAGGGTGCGTCGGCCGCCGCTCTTTATGGTGCGGTCGCAGCCAACGGTGCTATCATGATTACGACGAAGTCGGCTCAGTCCGGTAAGGTCGCTATCAACGTGTCCAGCAACACGACGGTTGAGACTCCGATGGTGTTGCCGAAGTTCCAGAATACCTATGGCGTAAGCAACGAGGGTACGTTCAGCTGGGGCAATAAGCTCTCTTCTTCCGCTCCTAACTACGCGAAAGAATTTTATCAGTTAGGTTATACCACGAACAACTCTATCTCGTTGGCGGGTGGTAACGAGAACATCTCGTCTTATTTCTCTTATTCGAACGTTTCGTCGAATGGCGTCGTTCCGGAGAACGATTATTTGAGCCATAACTTGATGGCGAAGGTTGGATTTAACTTGTGGGAGAAAGTACATGTAGATGTTTCCGCTCGTTACAACAACCAGCACATTGAGAACCAGCCGGCCGCCGGTTACCTGAGCAACCCGATCACGGGCGCTTACCTGTTCCCGAGAGGCGAGGATTGGGATTATTATAAGAATACGTATGAGGTATATGATGGTACACGTAACATCAATGTACACAACTGGACAAATACGGCCCAAGAGCAGTTCACCAACCCGTATTGGATGCTGAATCGCCAGAAACCGGTGACGGATCGTAACCGTTATGAGTTTGGTGGTAGCGTGAAGTATGATATCATCGAAGGGCTCTCGGTAACGGGTCGTTTGCGTTACGAGCGTGGCGAGGAGCAATGGACGTTGAACGAGTACGCTTCCAGTACGGCGAATCGTAACCTGTTGGGTACCTTGAAAGATACCCGTACGTTCAGCGAGCAGACTTACGCCGACTTGTTGGCGCAGTACAATAAGACTTGGGATGAGACTTATTCGTTGTCGGTAACCGCCGGTGGTAGCTACCAGAAGACGAAGAGAACCAGCTCGGAGTTGATTGGCTGGGGTGATAAGGCTTATTCGGTGAATAATGGTGTGATCAACCCGGGTGCTTACTTCCCCAATGTATTCAATCCGAAGAACTATTATACCGTACAGAGCACGTTTACGGAAGAGAGAAAACGTTTGAACTCCGTATTCGCTACCGCTCAGTTCGGTTACAAGGAAGGTTTGTTCATTGATATCAGCGGTCGTAACGACTGGTCTTCCTCTTTGGCGTTCACGGATGGTGTATCCTTCTTTTATCCGTCGTTCGGTGTGAGCGCGTTGTTGGGTAAGTTCATCGACTTCGGTAAGAACGTGAACTTGTTCAAGTTGCGCGCTACCTATTCGATCGTAGGTAACGACGTGCCCATTGGCGTAACGAACGAGCTGTACACATTCGGTGAGACGGCCGGTTCGATCGCTCCTCCTGAGTCCGCTTCTTTCCGTACGTTGAAGCCTGAGAAGACCAATTCTTTGGAGGTCGGTTTCGATGGTACGTTCTTCCAGAACCGTTTCAACGTGAACGTGACATATTATAAGACAAATACGAAGAACCAGTACTTCAATATCTCGGCTCCGTGGGAGACAGGTTTGCGTAACCGTTATATCAATGCCGGTGACGTGCAGAACCAAGGTTTCGAGGTCGTATTAGGTTGGTACAATCAGTTTACGGATAATTTTAGCTGGAGCACGAACTTCAACTTCTCTTACAACAATAACAAGGTGGTTGAGTTGTCCGATGAATTACCGGAGTGGACATTGGTAAGCTATTGTACGGGCGCTAAGATCCTTTTGAAAGAGGGTGGTCACTTTGGTGATTTGTATGTGCGCGATTTGCAACGCGACGAGAATGGCGCTCCGATTAAGGCGGATAACGGCGCCCCTGTATTGGCAGGTTCCGATAACGACGACTTGGTTTACGTAGGCGATATGAACGCGAAGGTGAACATGGGCTGGACGAACACGTTCCATTATAAAGATTTCACTTTGTCGTTCTTGATCGACGCGAAGGTAGGTGGTCATGTATTCTCTATGACAGAGGCTACGTTGGATGGTTGGGGCGTATCTGAGCGTTCCGGCGCGGCTCGCGACGCGGGTCAGGTAGTGGTAGACGGTGTATCGTTCGATCCGCAACTGTATTACTCGACAACGGGTGGTACGAGCTACAACTCGAATATCTATACCGCTCAATATATTTACGACGCTACCAACGTTCGTTTGCGTGAGTTGTCTTTCGGTTACACGTTCCGCAATTTGTTTGGTGCGGGCAAGAACCTGACCGCCTCTATCATCGGCCGTAACTTGTTCTTCTTCTATAAGGACGCTCCGATGGATCCGGATGTAGCGGCCGCTACAGGCAACGGTTGGCAAGGTGTGGATATGTTCTCGCTGCCGACTTCTCGTAGCTTTGGTTTGAATTTGAAACTTAACTTCTAAATCTGGGTATATATGAAACTAAATAAAATATTAAGATTCGCCGCAGTGTCGGCTTTGACTGTCGCGACAGGAATGATGAGTGTCGGTTGTACCGACGATTTTGAGGACCTGAACACCGATCCGTATGAATTGAACCCGGACGCTCTTCCGTTCTCCGCTCAGTTCCAGGAACCGATGTCGTATGTCTATGCGCCGCAACAGAACTTGTTCCAATACTGCTTTAGCTTGAACGTCGACTTGTTCAGTGGCTATTTCATGACACCGCACAACTTCAATGGTTCCGGTAACGTGGATTACGCTTTGAACCGTGGTTTCTGTGGAGGTATGTACGAGAATGTCTATTTGCATATCTTTAATAATACGCGTCGTTTGATTACCTCTTGCGAGGAACAAGGCTTTACGGATTATGCCGGTATGATGCGTGTCATCCAGGCTTATGCCGTTCAGATGCTGACCGACGTGTATGGTCCGGTGGCTTATACCTCGGCGATCGAGGACCCGACGGGTGGCGCCGCTTTCTATTATGATAAGCAGGAGGATATTTATAATTCCTTGTTCGCTTTGTTGGACGAGGCGATCCAGAACTTCCAGAATCCGGCCTCGGATTTGGCTTCCCGCCAATCGTTCGATATCTGGTGCAAGGGTGATTTGGACTTGTGGATTAAGGTCGCTAACCAGTTGAAACTGCGTATGGCGATGCGTATCGTCAAGGCGAACCCGACGTTAGCGAAGGAGAAAGCCGAGCAAGCCGCGCAAGCGGGTGTATTGCCGAAGGATATCCTGATCAATGAGGGTTACAGCAACGAGCAGACCCGTATGTTTGAATGGGGTGACTCCGGTATGAACGCGAACCTGATTACGATTATGGAAGGTTACGAGGATCCTCGTTTGCCGTTGTACGTAACGATGAACCAGGCCGACGTTACTTGCGAGGACGGCTCAACGATTCCGGCGGGCACACGTTACTTAGGTGTTCGCGGTGGTTGCAACTTGCCGGCGAAACCGAACCAGTGGGGTAACTTCTCGAAGATTGTTTGTAGCTATACGACCGCGTTCCCGATCATGAAGGCCGCCGAGGGTTACTTCTTGCGTGCCGAGGGTATGTTGCGTGGCTGGAATATGGGCGGCGGAACGGCTCAGCAGTGGTACGAGGACGGTATCCGTACCTCTATCAAAAACGAGGCCGCTTATAAGGGTATCGAGGTATTGGCAGGCGTATCTTCCGTATCGGACGAGCAGATCGACGCTTATATCAACGGTACGACCCTGCAAGCGGATTTCGTGGATCCGGTGGATAGCCAGAATAGCATCGAGGCCCAGAACGATGTGTGCGTAAAATGGGATGAGAGCGCTTCCAACGAGCAGAAGTTGCAGCGTATCATGATCCAGAAATGGATCGCCAACTTCCCGATTTCTTGCGAGGGTTGGGCCGAGTATCGTCGTACGGGTTATCCGAAGTTCTTCCCGAACCGGGTGAACTTAAGTAACGGTACGATCGATACCGACGAGCAGGTTCGTCGTTTGCTTTACTCGGATAACGAGATCAATACGAACAACGATGAGTTGCAGAATGGTATCAACCTCTTGAACGAGGAGAACTCCAGCTCGCAATTCTCCGGTGATATCGGTGGTACGCGCGTTTGGTGGGATAGAGCGAATGTTGGTAACTTCTAATCGCTTGAACCGATAGAACTGTTAAATAAGATGTAAAGAAAGGGCTTCCTCGAGGATTCGGGGAGGCCCTTTTGATTTTTGTCGTATTTTAGGAGAAAAAATGGAGGAATGCGTATGAGAGACAAATGTATGTATCTGTTTGTTTGGTTATGCTGGCTTTGCGGGCTGGCGGCCGTACCTGTTTGGGGACAATCCGTGTTGGAGCTCCCGGAGCCGGGCGGAAAGACGTTGGTACATTCGGGATGGTACGCGCGGAAGGCAAGCGAGGTGCTTGTAGACGGTAATCGTTTAAGCGCGGGTTCGTGGGAGAAGATGGGTTGGCTACCGGCCCGTGTGCCGGGTACGGTGCTGACAACGCTTTTGGAGAACGGGCTTTATCCGGCACCGGAGTTCGGTTTGAACAACAACCTGATTCCGGATATCTATGAGGTGGGCAGTGATTTCTATACGTATTGGTTCGTCCGTCCGTTCGAGGTCGGAGAGTTGCCAGCCGGACGCACGGTGTGGTTGAATTTCCGTGGAATCAATTACAAGGCGGAGATTTTCTTGAACGGAAAGCGGATCAACCGGAATACCCACGAGGGGATGTTCTTGCGGAAGACGTTCGATATAACACCTTATCTGCGTACGGATAGTACGAATCTGTTGGCGGTGTTGGTTTATCCGCCGACGCACGTGGGGAATCCGAATGGCGGACAAGGTGGCGACGGGCAGATCGCCCGGAATAATACGATGCAATATACGCCGGGCTGGGATTGGATACAGCCGGTGCGCGACCGGAATACAGGTATTTGGGACGAGGTCTCTATTACGACAACCGGACCGGTACGCCTGGAGGCTCCCTATATCGTGACGAAAGTGCCCGGCGCGCGCGATCCGGAGGCGAGTGTCCAGAAAGACGCTTTTGTGCATACCTCGGTAGAGTTGGAGAATACGAGCGGCGAGCCAGTCAAAGGATTGTTGGTTTGCGAGACGAACGGAAGCCGGTTGACGCAGGCCGTTACCTTGTCGGCAGGGGAGAGGCGGACGGTCGCCTTGAAACCGCTGACGGTGAAGAATCCTCGTTTGTGGTGGCCGAATGGTATCGGCGAGCATCCGTTGTACGAGATGACGCTCTCTTTCGAGATAGGGGACCAAGTGAGCGACGCGGAGCGGTCGCGTTATGGGATCCGCGAGATTACGTCCGACAAGTGCCCGGAGAATGGCGGTCGTCGTTTCTTCGTAAACGGACGGAAAGTGTATGTAGCGGGTGGCAATTATATCAATTCCGATTGGTTGCTTCGTCTTTCGCCGGAGCGTTACCGGGCGGAAGTGCGTTTCCACGCGGAGATGAACCTGCGGATGATTCGTGTGTGGGGCGGCGCTTTGTTGGAGCGTCCGGAGTTCTACGACGCTTGCGATGAATATGGTATCCTGGTCTTCCAGGACCTTTGGGGCAGCGGCGATTGCAATGGCGCTTGGGAAGACCCGACAAAGAAAGATTCGCGGGAGCGCCGTTGGGAGTATCCGGACAACCACGATTTGTTTGTCGCCTCGGTGGAGGACCAGGTGAAGATGATCCGCAATCACCCCAGCTTATGCCTTTGGTGTGGGGCGAACGAATGGCCGCTGGCGAAGGATATCGACCGTCGGTTGAAGGAGGAGGTATTCCCGCGGTTGGATCCGGAGCGTCTTTTCGTCAGCTATTCCACGGATACGGTACTGACCCGTAACCTGCTGGGCGATAATGGCGACGGGCCTTACGGCATCCAGGAACCCGAATGGTTCTTTACGTTCCGCTCGCATCCGTTCAATCCGGAAGCCGGTTCGGTAGGCTCGCCGGAGGTGGAGAGTATGCGGGCGATCATGACGGAAGAGGACTTGGCGGCTTTCCCGCGGAAAGGAATGGCACGTAATTATACGTGGCGTTATCACAAGGATCTGGGCTATCGGGATCATCTGGAGCGTTATGGCGAGGTGAATGATATCGAGACCTATTGCAAATATGCGCAAGTGGTGAACTACGACCAATACCGGAGTTTCATGGAGGGATGGGCCTCGCGGATGTGGGACTGGTATACGGGTATCTTGATATGGAAGACACAAAACCCGTGGACGTCCTTGCGCGGGCAGATGTATGATTGGTTCCTCGACGTGAACGCCTCGCTTTATGGCACACGAAAAGGCTGCGAGCCGTTGCACGCTTATTACAATCCGGTAACCCGGAAGGTGGGCGTGTTGAATACGACGTTGAAAGAGCATCCGGGCCTGTCGCTTGTCGCACGGATCTATAATTTGGACGGAAAGAAGCTTTGGGAGAGAACGGTCGAGACGGACGCTCAGGCGAACGAGGCGCGCGAGTGGCTGGATATTCCGGTGCCGGAGGGCGTGCGGGGTGTTTATTTCCTGCGTCTTACGCTGGGTGATGGCGAACCGAATATCTACTGGTTGACCACGGAGCCGAAGGATTATACGACATTGGCGAATCTTCCGTCATCGAAACCGGAGATCCGGTCCGAGCTTCGGAAAGAAGGCTCGCGTTATGTGGGGACGCTTCGGCTGCGTGCCGATGAGCGTATCTCGTTCTTTAATCGGGTGAAAGTGTTTGACCGGGAAACCGGCGAGCGTATTCTTCCGGTGCATTACTCGGATAATTATGTCACCTTGATGCCCGGCGACGAGCGGACGATTCGCTTGGAGTTCGTTTCCGAGTTGCCGCGAGAGCGTGTCCGGATTGTCGTGGATAGCTGGACTTCCGAGCGCATGGAAGTGAATTGATGTACGTTCGTCCCGCGGTCGTGAGAAAGGGAAGGTTGGTCTTAGAGGCTAATCTCCCCTTTCCCTTGGCGTATGATCGTGAAATCGTCCGTCGTACAATCCACTACGGTCGAGGCTTCCGTGCCTCCGTAGCCCCCATCGATGACGATATCTACTTGTCGTTCGTATTTCTCCTCAATCAATTCCGGGTCGGTGGAATACTCTACCATCTCGTCCTCGTCGTGTATGGACATCGTAAGGATGGGATTCCCTAACTCGTGGGTCAGGGTGCGGATGATGTTATTGTCCGGCACACGGATACCCACCTCTTTCCGGTTCTTGTAGATCTTAGGCAGCTCGCTACTGGTTGGCAGGATAAAGGTGTAGGGTCCCGGTAGATAGCGTTTCATCAACTTGAAAGCGGCGTTGCTCACTTTCGCGTATTCACTGATGCTCGATAGGTCGTAGCAGATGATGGAGAGGTTGCTTTTCCGCGGGTCAACACCTTTTAATTGACAGATGCGCTCCACCGCCCGTACGTTCAGCGCGTCGCACCCGATCGCGTACACCGTGTCGGTCGGGTAAATCACAAGGCCGCCATCCCGCAGGACGTTTACCACCTTGTCGATCTCTTTTGGATTCGGGTTCTCCGGATAAATCTTTAGTAACATAGTTCTTTCCCATTGGAATTGACAATTAACAATTGATAATTGACAATTGCCGCACATGAGAGCTAATTGTCAATTGTGAATTGTCAATTGTCAATTGTCAATTGTAATCCATTAACCATAGATAATCTTCCCGTTCTCGTCGGTATATTCCTCCAGGCCCTTGCTGTATTGGTTCATGGCGCGCAGGCTCATACCCATGCTGGAGAAGCCGCCGTCGTGGTAGAGGTTCTGCATCGTGACCTTGCGGGTGAAGTCGGAGAACATCATGACGCAATAGTCGGCGCACTCGTCGGCATCCGCGTTGCCCAGGGGGCTCATCTTGTTGGCGAAGTCCATCAAGTGCTCCATGCCTTTTACGCCGCTACCGGCGGTAGTTAGCGTGGGCGATTGCGAGATGGTGTTGATGCGCACGCCCTTCTCGCGTCCGTAGATATAACCGAAACTGCGGGCGATCGACTCCAACAAGCTCTTCGCGTCCGCCATATCGTTGTAACCGAAGAAAGTACGTTGGGCCGCCACGTAGCTAAGCGCTACGATCGATCCGCCTTCGGCGATCGCGTCCAACTTCTTGGCGGTCTGTATCATCTTATGGAAGGAGACGGCCGAGATATCCAGCGTCTTCGATAGCATATCGTAGTCCAAGTCGTCGTATGTGCGTTTCTTGCGTACGTTCGGGCTCATACCGATCGAGTGCAGCACGAAATCGATTTTTCCGCCCAATGCCTCCATCGATTGGGTGAACACATTCGCCAGGTCCTCCACGCTGGTAGCGTCCGCCGGTATTACCGGGGCGTTCAACTTCTCCGCTAACGCGTTCACCTGTCCCATCCGTACGGCCACGGGCGTGTTGCTCAGCGTGATCGTGGCGCCTTCCTCTACGGCGCGTTCCGCCACTTTCCAAGCGATCGACATCTCGTTGAGCGCTCCGAAGATGACGCCTCTTTTCCCTTTCAATAAATTATGAGTCATAGCTTAATAGATAAATAATTACGCCGCGAAATTACACAGAACGCGGCACATACGCAAACGCCGCCCTCTATCCGGCCTTTCGAGCGTCGTTTCTTTCGCCTCGGAAGAGAGGCGTGCGCATAATGCCTATTCTTAGGGCGTGATAATGGGCATCGTGGGCATCTTATATTGCCCATTGTAAGCGGGTCATGATGGGCATCGTGGCGCGGCCTGGTTCCCTATGCTGATTCTTAAAGGAAGAGGGTTGCGCGGAATATAGGAATTTGTGTAAATTTGCCCCTGAAAATAGACAATGGGCGGAATGACGAGAGGCTTTGTGTACATATTTATAATAGGCGTGGCTTTGTTGCTCGCTTGCGGAAAGCAATCCACACGAGAGGGCTTGGCGGAGGCGGAGCGCTTGTTACGGGCGGGACGTTACGATAGCGCGGCTTGGATCCTGGAGGAGCGGATGATGCCTTCGCTGCTGACGGATAGCGACCGGGCGGACTATGGCTTGTTGCTTACGTGGCTGCATACCGGACAGAGGCGCAGCTTGGTGAACGACTCGCTGATCGTTTATTCCGTGGATTATTATAAACGTCATGCCTCGGAGCGCCTTTTGCTTGCCTATAAACTGAAAGACGCTTATTCGGATTATACGTCGGCGGGGGTGGAGGAGCGGACCGCCTTGTTGCGTGAGGCGATCGACACCGCTTCGGCCCGCGGGGACACGAGTGGGCATATTATCGATTTGTATCAATCGTTGGTTACTTATTATTTGAATAAAGGCCGGTACACGGAGGCGATCGCCGTCGCGAAGGAATGGGAGACCTCTCCGTTCGCCGGTTTCAAGGAGGAGGCTCGTTATCTGATGGGGTTGAGTTACGGCCGTTTGAGTCGGATAGATTCGGCGGATTATTATTTACGGATGGTGGCGGACTCGGCGGAGCGAAAAGATATGGGAGCGTTTGCGATTCATTCCGGCCGGAATTACGTGGATTTCTTGGCGACTTCCGACCCGCGGGCGGCTATCGAGCGGTTGCGGGCGATGGAGGCGCGTTTCCCGGGATGGCGCTTTCCCGGCTCGTATGTCCTGCCTTGGCTTAACCTGGGGGTGTTGGATTCCGCCCGGAAGTATTTGGAAGAGGATAAGACGTCGATCGCGGGGAGTGGCGACCTTGCCAGCCATGCCTTGAATCTCGCTTATCAGATCGTGTTGGACGTGAAGGAGGGCAAGCCTGCGAATGCCTCTCCCTTGGGGCGGTATTGCGACTCGGTGTATATGGCGACGGTGCGCTTGGAACGGACCGAACGGGAGCGTTTGTTCGCTCAAAACCGATTGCGGGAAGAAAACTTGCGTTTGGAGATGAGGCGGCAACGTACGGTCTCCACGCTGCTGATTGTCTCTTTGTCGTTCGCCTTGCTAATGGGGGCCGTAGTCCTTTATGTGCGGAACAGGCGGAACCGCCTGATCGAGATGGAGGAACGTTTGGAGGCGTTGCGCCAGCTCTTGGAGGAAGCGACTCGTTCCTCCGCGGAGGCGTCGAAGCCGGATAGCGCTTTCTTCCGTAAGGTCCTGTTGCGGCAATTGGGCATCATTCGCTTGGTGGCGGCTACGCCCACGCAACAGAATAAGGAGCTGCTCCAGCGGATGACCCGCATCACGAACGAGGATGTACCGGTAGATTCGCTCTTGGTGTGGGACGACTTGTATCCTATTGTCGACGCGGTGTACGACCGCTTTCATGAGCGCTTGCTTCGCCTTGCCGCCGGGCGCTTGTCGGAGAAAGAGATCCAGCTATGTTGTCTGCTTTGCGCCGGATTCTCCACGAAAGAGATTAGCGTGGTCACCCAGCAGAGCGTCCGCACCATTTACCAGCGCAAAACCGACATCCGGCACAAGCTGGGCATGGACGAGAAAGAAGACATCGTCGCCTTCATCCAGCGCGTATAAGCCCGAAGAGGGCGGATATAAACTTTTTCGGAGAGAACTCTTTATAATGTATTGATAACCAACGTTCACTTGTGGGGCATCGCGCTTCGGTAAACGGCGTGTATAAATCGATTTTCCCACCATCTCGTCTTACTTTTGCCTCGGTTGAAATTGAAAAAAGACTGAGGTATGAAACGAATGATTTTATCTTTATTTTTGTTGTCGCTTTTCTCGTGGAGCGCCTCGTTCGCTCAAACGATCCGGGGAAAAGTGATAGATGCGGCGACGCGGGAAGCGTTGCCATTCGCGCATGTCGTGTTGTTGCAAGTGGCGGACTCGTCGTTCGTGTCGGGTACGGTCGCGGGCGAGGATGGTGTTTTCTCCTTGGATTCACCCGTGGATCCTTCCTTGGTGCGGGTCTCGCTGGTCGGCTATGAGACCCGTGTGATGCCCCTCCGTGCGGAGGACATACGGCTGATCGCCTTGATGCCGGGGCAGAGGCGGCTGGGTGAGGTGACGGTCCAAGCCTCCGCGGTCGTGCGGGAGAAAGACCGCCAGCTGGTGTATCCCTCGAAGGAGCAGGTGGAGCGTTCGATGGATGGTTTGGACCTGACAAGCCGT
This sequence comes from Candidatus Parabacteroides intestinigallinarum, assembly GCA_019114945.1. Lineage (GTDB taxonomy): Bacteria > Bacteroidota > Bacteroidia > Bacteroidales > Tannerellaceae > Parabacteroides > Parabacteroides intestinigallinarum. Next base: position 18,207 of record DXEN01000028.1, read on the forward strand.
TTGGCGTTGCCCCGTGTGTGGGTGGATCCGAATACGAGGAGTATCTCGATGGCGAATGGCAACTTGCAGTTGCGTATCAATGGCGTGCAGGCCTCGCCGTTGGAGGTGGCCGCGCTGCCGCCCGCCGATATCAAGCGGGTGGAGTATCACGACAATCCCGGCTTGCGGTATGGCGAGGGCGTGGACATCGTGCTGGATTATATCACGGTAAAGCGGACTTCCGGCGGGAATTTCGGCATGGATTTGAATCACCAGCTGAATACCTTCTGGATGAGCGATTACATCTATGGCAAGTACAACCGGGGACGTTCGGAGTTCTCCCTTTCCGCCTATGCCAACGGACACCGTTATACGGAAGCCTGGCAGGACCGGACGGAGACGTTCCACGGACCGGATGGCATGTTCCAGCGGACGCAGGAGGGGCTTCCCGGACGGGATTACGAGATGTACTGGACCACGACCGCCAATTACAATTATACGAATGGCGAGGAGTCGTTCCTGAACGCGAAGCTGAATCTCTTTTATTACGATTATCCGCATAGCTACAGCGATGCGCTCTTGCGGAATAGCGCGAGTACGGCGGTCGCGAACCTGACCGATAATAGCAAGTCGCGGAACTTCCGTCCCTCGCTCGACGTATATTATTTCCGGAAACTGGAGCGGAGGCAATCGTTGGCGTTCAATGTAGTGGGCACCTATTCGACCACCGATAGCCGGCATACGTATCAAGAGACGTTGGAAGGCGTTCCCGTGACGGACATTTATACGAGAGTGGACGGGAAGCGCTACTCGGTGATTGGCGAGGGCATCTACGAGAAAGAGACGGAGAGCGGACGTTTCTCCGCCGGATTGAAACATACGCAGGCCTATACGGATAACGTCTATTCCGGCTCAGGCGATTATACGACCCACATGACGGAGGCGGAGTCGTATCTGTACGGGCAATACGTGGGGACGTGGAAGAAATGGGTCTACAACGTGGGCGTGGGTGTCTCGCGGAGTTATCTCTCGCAAGCGGACGCCGGCTCTTACAACCGTTGGTATTTCCGCCCGCGGGTGGCGCTTACTTATAATATAAACCGGGCGCTCTCGCTCCGTTATCGTTACGAGTTGCGCAACGTGAATCCCTCTCTCTCGGAACTGAGCGACGTGGAGCAATGGATCGACTCGCTACAGATACGCAAGGGTAATCCGGACTTATCGCCTTTCCTGTTTCATACGAACGCGATCGAGTTTCATGTGAATACGGCGAAGGTGAAAACCGGTCTTACTCTCTCGTATCAATACCAACCGGATATCGTGATGGAGGAGACCCGCTACGACGCCGCCCGCGGCATTTTCGTCCGCACCTACGACAACCAACGGAGTTTTCATCGTCTCTCACCGGAGGTTTACTTGAACTATTCTCCCCTCGGCGATTACCTGCGGATGAATATCTCCGGCGGCTTGAATCATTACTGGTCGAACGGGAACCATTACGCGCATACGTATACCGATCCGTTCTACGCCATCTCCTTGAGTAGCGACGTGAGGAACTTCAGCTTCGGCCTGCGTTTCTATAAGCGCGCTTTCCTTTTCTCTGGCGAGACGATGCAAGAGATGGACCGCTTCAGTATGCTGAGTGTCGGCTATAAGATCGGGAAGGTGCGGCTCAACGCCTCGTTCAGTACGGACTTCCACGGCTCCGCCCGTTATCGGGAAGAGAACCGCTCGGCGCTCGCGCCATACGTCACCGATAAACGCTTTGGCGACATCTTCCCCTCGTTCCAGTTGGGCTTCTCTTACCATCTGGACTTTGGCCGTAAGTATCACTCTGGTAACCGGAAGCTGTATAATTCTGACAACGAGTCCGGCATCCTGGATAACCGGAAATAGCCGCATAAGACAGGATGAGGCTGTGCCAATGCCTGATTTTGACACATCCTCATCTGTGTCTTTTTCGTGATTTGTAGCTTATGATTCGTGTCTCTATCTCTCCCTTTAGCTTCTGGTAAAGGATTATTATATGTTATCATTTAAGATGCATATTCGGCTATTTATGTAATCATTTTATTTGCATATAAATAAATATCGTTATATTCGCGAGTATTAATGAAAAGAAGTTTGCCGGAATATGTAAATCTTAAATAATAGTGGTATGAAAAAAAATGTTGTACAGGTGTATTTGTTCGCTTTGGCCTTGATAGGTACGGTGGCGTGTCAGGATAGCAAGCCTGTCCCGGAACCTGAAAAGGTTGAGGTTGAGTTGCGGAGCCCCTTTTGGAATTTTGAGTTTCCCGCGTCGGCGTGTAGTCAATTATCACGTACGGTAGCTCAATCCGCGCTTTCTTTGCCAGATGATTTAACCCAAGGTTTCACGATCCGGTTGGCGGCGGATCTGCGATTGCCGGAAGCTGAGCGAACGTTGCTCGAGGTTCCCGGCGTACTTCGTGCCGTCCTACGCCAGCACGATCCGGATGATCGGAAGACGCAAAATTATCCGGCTTATAAGATGCCCGATGGCTCCGTGCCCGTGTTGGAAGCCAGTCTTTCTTTGGAATCGCCCACTCAGCCGGGAGAGTTTCAGGATTTAAAAGTAGGTATCCCTTTGGCTATCTTGGAACGTCCGGAAGGGATGCATGACATCGTGCTGCACTTCTCGGGGATAAGTTGGAGCCTTTATGTGGATGGACGCTTGTATGACAACGACTTCGCGTTGGGATATCCGCTCGCGAGTCGGATGAAATCGTGGAGTTTGGATCCTGATCTCGTGAGCGAGGCAGCTTTGTACGAACCGGCGATCCAGCCCGCGCATGTAGCTACCCCGGAACCGCTGGTAGACGCGAATATACAATATTGGACGCCACCTTATCATAACGCTTGGGTGGGCGATGTCGTGACGTTTTTTCACAAGGGCCGTTATCATGTCTTTTATCTGTTCGATCGCCGGGGGCACGCCAGCAAACTCGGGAAAGGCGGGCATTATTTCGAGCACCTTTCTACCTCTGACTTCCGGACTTGGACGGAGCACGAGGCCGCTACTCCCTTGGAGCGACAATGGGAGACTTTCGGAACCGGAACCCCTTTCCTGTACGATGGAAAATTGTGCATCAGTTATGGCTTGCATACCACCCGCATTTATCCCAAGGAGCAAACGACTTTGCCGATGCAATGGGCCTATCTGGATAAGCATGGGTATACGGCTTCGATCAATTATGACACGATTCGTGGCCTGGTACCTGCCGGATCGACATACTCGGTCAGCGAGGATGGCGTTCATTTCAAGAAAACCCATATCCTGTATCATCCCTGCGAGAATCCCAGTATTTATATAGACCCGGATGGAAAGCTGAGGATGTTGGCGAATTATGGCGCGCGCGGTACATGGGGCGCCGATTCCGTGGCGGGTGGATGGAAATGTTTGGACGCCGACTTCCCGTTGGGAGGCGATTGTACGTTCTTCTTCCGCTGGGGTGGATACGATTATATTATCGGAGGTTTTACGCGTCTTTGGTCTAAATCGGCGAACGAGCCCGAGTCGGCATATAAAGATATCGTGGCGGAAGGCAAGGATTTCTATAACGGGCTTTCCGTGCCGGCTATCACGGAGATTCCCGGTGGCCGTTTCTTGATGGCAGGCTGGTTGAAGATGCAAAATTGGGGCGGCCCGTTGGTAATCCATGAATTGACGCAACGTCCGGATGGATATGTTGGTGTTAAATGGATGGACGAGATTACGCCGGCTACGGGTGTTCCGATGGAGTTGCCGAGCGAAGGGATCTCCTCCGTGCCGGATCGTTCGTTCATGCTTTCGTTTGAGGTTTGTCCGGATCAACCCCGTCAGGGACGGGTGGCGGTTTCCTTCCTGCCGGAGGACGGTTCGAACGGAAAGGCTTGTGAGTGGCAATTACGCTTGGATGAAGCGCGCGCGCAGTATGCCGATGCGTTGGAGGATGGTTATGCCTCTGAAGAGAAAACATTGCGGGAAGGCGGAAGTCCTCAAGCGGCCGGTAACTACGCGATCGAGAATGGCATGGATACGAGCGAGCCGTTTAAGGTGCGTATCTTGGTTGATGATGGCGCGGGCAAATTTGGAGGCGCGTTGATCGATACGGAGATTGGCGCCCAACGGACGATGATTACCTATCGCCCGGAACTTACCGTAGGTGGTTTATCGTTCCGGACGGAGGGCGTGAGTGTCAAGAATGTCCGGATAGCCCCTTTATGCGACTAAGTTCCCCGCGAACTATTTCATAATAAATCCGCGTGAGTGTCTTTTGGGAGGGAAGAACTCATGCGGATTTTTTATTTATCCGACGCGGATAGTTCTCTTGCCAAATATGTAATATTCTTATCCCCGGGAAAGGATTTTTTAGTTAATCCGTTTGGAATGGCGGCTCCGGCTTTGTTTCTTATTACGTATATATGTAATGTTTTGTTAGAGGTGGAATATGTCTGCCATGGATTTATTACTTATTGTTTGTATATATGTAAATAAAATATTTGTGTTATGAGTGAAAAATAATGCATATTTGTTTTCGTATTTATGACATTAATATTACTTTCGCGCTATTCGGTAAGCATATCGAAGAGGACATATAATCTATTTTTTAGCTTAAATCTGATTACACATTTAAAACATATAAGGCTATGGATGCGAAAAAGAGAACATTGTATCAATGCGCGTTGATCGCTTGCCTATGTGGCGTGTCGATGCTGGGCGCATATGCGGCTTTGCCCGAGGCGGCTTCACTGGTCGCGCAACAAGAAGGCCGTTTGGTGAAGGGGCGTGTCGTGGATAAGGATGGTGAGCCTATCTTGGGCGCTACTATCGTGGAAAAAGGAAATCCGAACAACGGAACGATTACGGACATGGACGGAAACTTCTCGCTTCAAGTTCGCGGGGAACGGAGCATGTTGGAGTTTAGCTATATCGGCTACAAGAAAGCGGCCTATCCAGTGAGCGAGGTAGAGGGGCGGGCCATCGTGTTAAGCGAGGACGCCTTGAATCTGGATGAGGTGGTCGTGACGGGATATACGTCCCAGAAAAAGGCCGATTTGACAGGCTCGGTCTCCATCGTGCAAGTGGACGAGCTGAAATCCGGTACCTACGGTAACGCGATGAAAGCGGCGCAAGGGCGAGTGGCCGGTATGTCGGTCTCTACCAGTGGTAACCCGAACGCGAGCGCTACCATCCGCATCCGCGGCGAGGGTACGTTGAACAACAACGACCCGTTGTACATCATTGATGGCGTGCCCACCACACGTTCCATGTCGGAGTTGGCCTCGATGGATATCGAGTCCATCCAGGTGCTGAAGGATGCCTCGTCGGCTTCTATTTACGGATCGCGCGCGGCGAATGGCGTGATCATTATCACGACCCGCAAGGGGAAGCAAAAGGGTACGACGGTCGATTTCAACGCCTCTTACACATGGGTGAGCAAGAAGAAACCGTACGACTTGATGAATACCTACGAGCGTGGCGTTACTCAATATTGGGCGATCAAGAACGACAATCCGGACGCGGACCCGAACGCGGTGGGTATCGGCGGGCTGTACCAATATACGGACCACCAGGACGCGAACGGAAATTGGGTGCTGGATAACGTGACCTGGAGTGAATGGCTGGATAGCGAGCATACGATGCGCTCGGCGGATACCGATTGGCTCGACGAGGTATTGCGCCCCGGGCAGATCCAGCAATATAACGTGACGTTGACCTCGGGAACGGACACGGGGCATGCCGTATTCGCCTTGGATTACTATGATAATAAAGGTACGATCGATGGGAGTTTCTATAAACGTTTCAACGGGCGTATTAACTCGGATTTCACTTTCTTGAACGGGCACGTGACTATCGGCGAGAACTTCACGGTCTCGAAATGGCGCGAGAGCGATAATATCGGTACCAATATCATCGACGCGACCCGCTCGTTGATGTCTATCGTGCCCGTGCATACGGTGGATGGCGAGGGCTGGGGCGGCCCTGTCGGCGGCATGAGCGACCGCCAGAACCCCGTCCGCCTCGTCGAGGATAATAAGCAGAATCATCACGACAACCTGCGCGTCTTCGGTAACGTGTATGCGAACATCAACATCATCGACGGCCTGACTTTCCGCTCGTCGTTCGGCGTGGACGGTGTCGGCTCGTGGAAACGCACGATGGATTATACCTACGAGTCCGGCTTCCTGAGCGAGACGAGGAACAAGGTGACGCAGGAGTCTTACTTCGACCTTAGCTGCACGAATAGTAACACGTTGCAATACGTGTTCGACGTGGGTAAGAGCAACTTCGATATCATGCTGGGACAGGAGACCATCACGCATACTTACCAGAAGCATTGGGGCAGCCGTCGCGATTACGCCTTGGAAAATGACGACTATATGTGGCTGAGCTCCGGAGAGTCGGAGAAGGACAACGGGAGCGAGCAATATCGGAACACGATGGTGTCGTGGTTCGGTAAGGCGAACTATAATTACGACAACCGCTATCTGGCTTCCGTCACGCTGCGCCGGGACGGCTCGTCGGTGTTCGGCGCGAACAACCGCTGGGGTACCTTCCCCGCGTTCTCCTTGGGATGGTCTATCAACAACGAGGCCTTCTTCGAGAACCTGCGGACGGTGATCCCGCAATTGAAGCTCCGCTACGGATGGGGACAGAACGGTAACTCCAGCATCGACGCCTATTCTTCCTTCCAGTTCTACGAGACGCTGTACGACAAGGGCGCCATCGACGATTGGAACTGGGGTACGGCCTACGACATCACCGGGCAGGGCGGCACGCTGCCTTCCGGTTATCACCGCACGCAAGCCGGCAACCCGGACTTGAAATGGGAGACGACCTCGCAACATAACTTCGGCTTGGATTTCGCCGTGCTCGACTCGCGGCTGAGCGGTTCGTTCGACTACTATTTGAAGTACACGCGCGACATCTTGATGAAACCGGGCACGGTGGCCACGCTGGGCGAGGGCGCCACGCGCTGGCTGAACGGGGCGGATATCGACAATAAAGGTTTCGAGTTGACGTTGAATTACAACGACCAGTTCGGCGACTTAGGGCTGAACGTGAGCGGTGTCTTCTCGCACAACAAGCAGAAAATCGTGAGCGTGCCCGACGACGTGATCAACAACTTCGCCGGCAACGGTATGGACGATAACATCCTGGGCCGTCCGAAGAACTCGCTTTACGGTTACGTGGCCGACGGCCTGTTCCAAAGCCAGGCGGAGGTGGACGCGCACGCCGAGCAGACGGGAGCCGCCCCCGGGCGCATCCGCTACAAGGATTTGAATAATGATGGCGTGATTAACGACGAGGACCGCACGTGGATCGGTTGCGAGAATCCGGATTTGGAGTATGGTATCAACGTGGGCCTGACGTACAAGAATTTCGACCTCAGTATCTTCTTCAACGGCGTGATCGGGAAGGACCTGAACGTGAGCGGCTGGAAGAGCTGGACGGACATTTACGCCCTCGGTACGGCGGGCGAGAACTACGGTACGCGCCTGCTGGACGCCTGGACCCCGACGAATACGGACACCTCGATACCGCCGTGTCGGTCAACAACTACAACGACGAGGGACGTATGTCGACCTACTACGTGGAGAGCGGTTCTTACCTGAAAATCCGGAACATCGAGCTGGGTTACACCGTGCCGAAGAGCTTCGCGGATAAGTTGCGGTTGCAGCGGGCGCGTATCGCCCTGCGGGCGGACAACGTGGCCACGATCAAGAAAGGCTGGGGCGACAACGCCTTCACCGGCCTCGATCCGGAGTATCCCGGCAGCACGTATCCGAATCCGTTCTCGATGACGATGTCGCTGAACGTGACGTTCTGATCCCCGCGTCGCGAGGAGGCTTCCGTGGGGGTACGAAACGTCGCCCACGTCGTGGGGAAGCTTTCGCGGACCGGAGCCGCGTAAAAAAAGAAGATTTTTTAAGAGATTCAAGACATAAACACGAAAAGACATGAAAAAGTTAAATATTTGGGGCCTTGCCCTTTTATCGCTCCTCGGTGGAGCCTCTTGTTCATCGATACTGGACGAGAATCCGCAAGGAATTATATCCGACGGCGACCTGAACACGGTCGATAAGGTGGAGCAAATGATTATCGCCGCGTACTCATTCTGCGGGCAGAATCACTTCAACAAACAGTTCGGGATGCCCTACGAGGAAGGCTCGCTGCGCGGCGGCGAGGCTTACAAGGGCGCGGCGGGCACGAGCGACAACGCCGAGCGCCACCTTTGGGAGACATTCGTCTATATGCAACCGACGACGACCGGCGACCTCGACAACCTCTGGTGGGTGCATTACGTGGGCGTGGGCCGCGTGCACGACGCCTTGCGCCGGGCGCAGGCGCTGACGGAGGAGGAGTATCCGGAGAAAAACGAGCGTATCGCGGAGCTTCGCTTCTTGCGCGCCCATATTTATATGTATATGAAGCTTTGCTTCAAGTTCTTCCCCTGGATTGACGAGAATACGCCCACCGACCAGTATGACAAGGTGAGCAACGACGAGCTCACGGACCAGGAGTTGTGGGGAAAACTCATCGACGATTTCCGTTACGGCGTGGAATACCTGCCCGAGACGCAAGAGGAGGTGGGCCGCCCGACGAAGTGGGCCGCCAAGGCATATCTGGCGAAGACCCTGCTGTTCGCCGCCTACGAGCAGGACGAGAAACACAACGTGGTCAACATCAACCAGGATAAATTGCGCGAGGTGGCCGATTTGTGCAAGGACATCATTGACAACGCGGGGAAGACGCTGGTGGCCGATTTCGCCGAGAACTTCCTCTGCGAGTACGAGAACAACTCCGAGTCCATCTGGGCCATCCAGTACTCGGCGAACAACGACGGTTCCACCATCGGCCGCTTGAACTCGTGGCTGGTTTACCCGATGAACAGCGATTACGGATGCTGCGGTGCCTTCCAGCCCTCCACCCATATGCTGAACCACTTCAAGACCGTGAACGGCGTGCCCGACTTCGACCACTTCGACGAGGGCGAGACCTTGGACAACAAGGAGGCTTTCGCCAAGATACCGATGGACCCGCGCTTGATGCACACGGCTTGCGTGCCGGGGATGCCTTGGAAGTACGACCCCAATTACATCATGGAGGACAGCTGGGCGCGCACGCCCGAGGTGTATGGCTATACGATGAGCCAGAAGCTGATCGTGCTGCCCACGTGCGATTGCTTCCGCAAGACGAACCCGTTCATGGGTAGCGGCTTGAACTACGACGTGCTCCGCCTGGACGAGGTGATGCTGTGGCGCGCCGAGGCGTTAATCCAGCTGAACACGAATCTCGACGAGGCGCTGAGCCTGATCAACCAGATTCGCCAGCGGGCGGCGAACAGCACGGGCCGCCTGAAGTTCGCCGACGGGACGCCCACGGGCAACTTCGACGTGCAGCCCTACATCCCGGGCGACAATTGCCCGGCTTGGACGCGGGAATTCGCCTTCAAGGCCTTGCAATGGGAGCGTCACCTGGAGTTCGCCACCGAGGGTAAATGGTTCTTCGACCTGGTTCGCTGGGGCATCGCGGATACGTACATGAACAGCTACTTCGATATCGAGCGCACACGTAAGTCGTATCTCGCCGACGCGCGCTTCACGAAGAATCGCGACGAGTATTTCCCGATTCCGCAAACGCAGATTAGCTACGTGAAAGGTTTGTATAAGCAGAATTATGGGTGGTAATTCGTCGGGTGTCTCGCGGCTTGCCGGGGCTCTCCGGGATTGTATGTATCCGGAGAGCCTGGATAACTTCGCTTGGAGCGCTTGGGATAAGATAAGGAAAGAGATGTAATAGGAGGAAAGAGTCATGGGTAGAGGAATAGCGGTGTTTGTCCTCGCGTTTTTACTCTTGGTATCGTTCGGGAGTTGCCGGCACGAGCCAACGGGCGACGCCCGTTATATTCCCCGCTTCCACTTCACGGTGGGGGCGGATTGGACGGGCGAGCCGGTAGGATTGGTGTACGACGAGGGCGTTTATCATTTGTTTTATCAATACAATCCTTCGGGAAGTATGTTCGGCGATATCCATTGGGGGCACGCCGTGAGTCGCGACCTGTTCCGCTGGCAAATCGAGCCGGTAGCCCTTTCCCCGGATAGCTTGGGCTATTTGGGAGCGGGAAGCGTCGTCGTGGACCGGGGGAATACCTCCGGCTTGGGCGATGGCGGGAACGCTCCGTTCCTCGCGTTCTACAAGTACGCCAACGAGGAGTCCGGGCGGGATATATTCCTGGCGTATAGCAAGGATAAAGGCCTCTCGTGGAGCCGGTATGGGAAAATCGCGTTGCCCGATGCCGACCGATACGCTTTCCGGAGTCCGCGTGTCTCTTGGAATCATTCCTTGGGAGCGTGGTTGATGACGCTATCGACCGGCTCTTCCATCCGATTCTATAAATCCCCGGACGGTAAGGAGTGGACTTTCCTGAGCGCGTTCGCGGATCCCGCCGAGCGGGGCACCACGTGGGAAGGCTCGGATTTCTTCCCGCTGGAGGCCTCGGTGGGTGATACGTGCGTGACGAAGTGGGTCTTATCCGTGACGATGGACAACGTTCTTGCCGGTAGTTTACCCGCGATGCGTTATTATGTAGGCGATTTCGATGGCGTCTCGTTCCTCCCGACCCAAACCAAGGAGTTGTGGCTGGATTACGGGAAGGACAACCGCTCGGGCGTGATATGCGCCGGGATTCCTGAGGCGTCTCCGGTTTATCTGGGCTGGATGAATAATTGGGAGTACGCGAACTTGTTGCCCACGTCCGCTTGGCGCGGGAATATGACGCTTCCCCGTCGGCTCGGCTTGCGGGCAGAGGGGAATCATTTCTTGTTGGCGTCGTCTATAGCCGAGGGATTGGGCGCGCGTCAAGGCGATTCTTGCCGGGTCGACGCGGTTGAGTTATCCGATGAGCGGTGTGTAAAAAAGGAGTTCCCGTACCCGGATGGCGCTTTTATGATTCGTTTGCGGTTCGATAACGCGGACAATCGGGCGATATGGAAAGCCCGTGATTACGGGATTCGCTTGAAAACCCGTTCCGGGAGGGAGGTGGCAATCGGGTATCAGAACGAGTTGAGCTATTATTACATCAATCGGGACGGTTTGCTGGGCGCTGGCGCCCCCGAGGGTTTCGCCGGATTGATGGGTGCCGGCTATCGTTCGGACGACCCGGTGTCGGAGTGGTGTATCGTATATGACGGGAACACGATGGAATTGTTCGCCTCGGGAGGGCGGTCGGTAATCTCCTCCTTGGTTTATCCGGACGAGGCTTTTAGCCAGATGGAGTTGTTCGCGGAGTCGGGCTCCGTCACGCTGTTTGAGGCTTCGATTATTCAGTTGAAATGATAAATGAGTAAATAATTAAAAGTAAGGTAATGTCATGAAAAAGATTTTTATTTCAATCGCGTTTGTGCTTTCCGGGTTGGTAAACGGGCAGGCTCAATTTGCCGTAAACTATGATCCGGATATTCAGCCAACCGATAATATCCAATATTTTAAGCCGGTGGGTGGTAATCAGTTCGTGGGCGACTGCATTCCTTTTTATAAGGATGGAACGTATTATTTGTATTGGTTGCTCGACGAGGGGCACCACTCCGCCTTGAATGGCCTGGGAGGTCATCAATGGTGCGTGAGCACGAGTACGGATTTGAGGCATTGGACGCATCACCCCATCGCGATCGGCATCGACGAGGAATGGGAGAAGTCCATTTGCACGGGTTCGGTCGCGTTTGACGGGAAGCGCTTTTATGCTTTTTACGCGACTCGCTTAGTGACCGATGGCAATCAGGTGAACGAGCAATTAAGTTACGCGATCAGCGAGGATGGATTGACGTTCGAGAAACAAAAGCCTAATCCTTTCTATACGTCCGCTCCGGGTTATAGCAAGCGTCATTTTAGGGATCCGAAAGTGTTTATCGACAAAGAGGGCGTTTTTCATTTGTTGGTTTCCAGCGAGGCGGACAATTACGTGATCAGCGAGGGAAGAGGTAGCTTGGTGCATCTGACCTCCAAGAATTTGAAGGATTGGCAGGTGCTGGAGCCGCTTATTTCCGGCCAGCGTGACGTCCCCGAGTGCCCGGATTACTTTCAATGGAATGGTTGGTATTACTTGATTTACGGTCAGGGAGGCGATACTTATTACGTCCGTTCCAGAAACCCTTATGGCCCTTGGGAGTATCCGGAGTCGCAAGCGTTGCTGGAGCAATGGGTGAACGTGGCTAAGACGGCCGAGTTCAAGGGAAACCGCCGGATCGTGGCGGGTTGGATACCGAGCAAGGATAAGAATACGGACTATGGACCGGAACGGTTTGGCGGAAGCATCGTGTTGCGTGAGGCTTATCAATTGCCGAATGGCGATTTGGCCACGAAGTTCCCGCCGGAGGTGAGCATGGCTACGGGAGCTCCTTTGGACGTACGGATCGTGGAGGCCGCGAACGCGAGGAAGAGCTCGGAGCGAGAGGTGCTTCTTTCCGCCCGTGGAGCTATCGGAGGCGCGTATGTAAAGGACATGCCTTATAGTTGCCGGATTACCGCCGAGATAGAGCCCATCGGCAATAACAACGAGTATGGCTTCTTCCTGCGTGCGGGAGACAAGGCGAACGATGGTTATAAGCTTTCTTTCAATCCGAATAAACGGACGGTACGCCTGGGCGAGGACGCGTTTATCGAGGCGGTGTCGGGACTGGATCAATCGATTCGGGTAGAGATTATCATGAAAGATGATATCATTGATGTCTGTGTGGATGGCCGTCGTTGCATCGTCAATCGTTTGCCGGAGAAGAAGGGCGCTTATCTCTGGTTTTATGCGAAGCAAGGGGATGTGCGTTTCAAGAATATCCAAATATCTCCGCTTCAGTGATGGATAAATAGTTAGATGGCTATGCGAAGTGGTATTATGGCTTGGATGAGAAGGAAAGCTGTCGTGCGAGGCATTTCTTAGGTTGAATGGTATAAAGTCGAGGGAATTATGTGTTATTTAGGAATAGACATAGGGACCAGCTCGATATGTGGGGTTGTTTATCATACATCCTCTAAAAAGATCCGATCGATTACGAGGGAGAATGGCGCGGGCATCGTTTCCTCGAATACATGGGAAAAAGCGCAAGATGCGGAAGCGATCGTGCGTATCGTTCGGAGTTTGATAGATGAGCTTGAGAAAGATGGTACGCATGTGCGGGGAATCGGTCTCTCCGGGCAGATGCATGGTGTATTGTATGTGGATAAAGAAGGGAAAGCCCTCAGTCCCTTGTATACTTGGCAAGATATGCGGGGGGGATTGCCTTATAAAGAAGGATGGAGCTATGCTTCTTATTTGTCCGAGGCGACGGGGTTGGCTCTCTCGTCTGGTTTCGGGTTGGTAACCCATTTCTATAATCTGGTAAACGGGTTGGTTCCGGAAGGGGCGACAAAGATAGGTACGATTATGGATTACGTGGCGATGCGGCTCACTGGCCGGGAAGCACCCTTGATGGACGCTTCCAACGCCGCGAGTTTGGGTTTCTTCGATAAGCGGTGCTCGTGTTTCGATGAGGGTGCGTTGGAGCGGGTAGGGATAGACACTTCCATCTTGCCCGAATTGGGCGATACCGCCTCGTTGGTCGGTTATTATCAGCGTATTCCCGTTTATACGGCGATAGGGGATAACCAAGCGAGCTTTTTAGGCTCTGTTCGCTCGTTTGAGCGTTCGATTCACGTGACGGTAGGAACGAGCAGCCAATTGTCGGTGTATTCGGATATGCATATAGAGGTTCCTTCGTTGGAGACGCGCCCGTTGCCCGGAGGAGGGTATATACTGGTAGGTGCGGCTCTGTGCGGAGGTTGCGCTTTCTCTATGTTGAAGAACTTCTTCCAGGATTTGGTGCGGATGTGCTCCGGGACGGGAATGTCGGATACGGAGTTGTACGCGATTATGTCCTCTGTCCCCTATAAAAAGGAAGCGAGTGAGGATATAAGGGTAGATACGTTGTTCGACGGGACCCGGAGCCATCCGGAGCTGCGCGGGCGGATTACGAATATCTCTCGGTATAACTGGACACCGGAGAACCTGGTCTTGGGGTTCCTCCGGGGAATGAGCCGGGAGTTATTTGATTTTTACCGGTTATTGCCATCATCCATCCGGGCGGGAAAGGACTTATTGATCGGGTCGGGGAATGGTATCCGGAAAAATCCGTTGCTACGCGAGATCCTGGAGGAGTATTTCCGTGTTCCTTTGCGAGTCTCGAAATGCCAGGAAGAGGCGGCCTTGGGGGCCTGCCTTTGTGGAATGTTGGGAGCGGGGCACATAACCCGTTTCTCCGATTTTGAGTATGATTAAATCGGGTTCGTTTATGTGGAAGAAAGGATTATTACATTAGACAAACCGGGTTGATTCCCGCTCTACGATTTGCCCATTGAGGTAGACGGATACGGGCGATTGGCCCTGCTCCTTGGTCCTTAGCATCATTAGGTTGACGCTGACATTGGCGATCTCTTGGCAAGGTTGCCTGAAAGAGGTGAGCGAGTATTTCAGGTGCTGGGAGTATTTCATATCGTCGAATCCGCAAATCAGGAGGTCGCTGGTGATTTTATGGCCGGCGGCCTCTAACGACGACATCAAGACCGCCGCGGTCGAGTCGTTCGCGCAAATGATGCCGGTCTCTCCTTTCACGACGGGTATCGTCCGTACGAAGTCCAGGTCTTCCGGGTTCCCGCGGAACTCGTTTTGGGTGCCGAATGCCAGCCCATGCTCCTCAAGCGTGTTTTTGACGCCAAACATACGTATCCGCACGGAATAGGCGGAGTTGGGCCGATAGAAAAAATGGATATGCTTACAGCCCGCATCGATGAGGTGCCGGGCCATGATGCTTCCCGCGTTGTAATTATCGAGGCCGACCACGTCGAAAAGGCTTTTCTGGGGGACGGGTACGAGATCCCGGTCGATTAATATTAATGGGATTCCTGCCCGGTGTATCTTGTCGCAGATGGCTTGATTAATCGAGTCGGCGTCGGGCACTCGCTCGAGCGGGGAAAAGAAAATGCCGTCCACGCCTTTCGCCAGATAATTATCGCAACAGATCTCGATCAGGTTCCGGCGGATTTCCGCGTTGCTCGCGGTGGTTCCTTCCCACAGGCAATTGAACTTCATTATCTCGGATTGCCTTAATATCTGCTCGTTTATGGTGGAGAAAATCTCGGACTCTCCGGCGCCGGGGAGCAATAGGCCGAAAGTGCGGGTTTTGTCGGCCTCTTTCTTGAAAAGGACAATGGTGCCCAGCCCTTTTTTCTTGTTTACGTATCCTTCTTTTTGCAACTGGTTGTACACCTTGGATATCGTTGGGCGGGAAACGGCGTATCGCTCCGCCAGCGTGAATTCCGTGGGCAATAAGGTTCCGGTGGGATATATGCCTTTTTGTATATCTTCTTTTACGGTCGCGTAAATCTTCTTATAATTGTATTTATCTGTCATGGCTTGATTTTGTTCGATTTAACCGTACAAATATACTGTACGGAAAGCAGATAACCTAACAAGAGAAGGATTATTTTGGGCTTCCCCGCAATGAAACAAAAGTTTCTCTCGGGCGAAACAAAGTGTTTCTCCGCATGAAACAAAGTGTTTCACCCGGATGGAACAAAGTGTTTCACGGGCAGAATATACAAAAAGCCGCCCCGCGCGGGGCGAGAACGGCTTTCTGTATGGCGATAGAGAATCAGAACGATTACACTCTCTTTTCCTTGATACGGGCTTTCTTACCGGTGAGCTTGCGCAAGTAGTACAACTTGGCGCGGCGTACCTTACCGACTTTGTTGACCGTGATACTCTCGATGAACGGAGACTCGATCGGGAAGATTCTCTCTACACCGATGTTGTCGGACATCTTGCGAACCGTGAAACGCTTCTTGTCACCATGACCGGAGATGCGGATCACTACGCCGCGATACATCTGGATACGCTCCTTGTTACCCTCCTTGATACGGTAAGCGACCGTAATCGTGTCGCCACTCTTGAACGAAGGATGTTCTTTTTTCGTGGCGAATGCCTCTTCTGCAACCTTAATTAAATCCATTGTTATAGCTTTTTAATTGTAATTGATGTTGAAACGCAATGTAACGGGCCACTTGTCCCGACAGAGATTACGTAAAGCGACCGCGAAGTAACGAAATAAATGTGTGATACGCAAGAGGACGATGTTTTTTCTTCATTCTTCGATTACGCCTGCCTCACCCGTTTTTGACGAGGAAGAGTGAATGGCGGCTCTATTTATCCTTTTTTTATATCAACAAGAAAAAAATGGCCCTTGGATGTTGCGTATGTAAAGAAAAAGTATTTCCTTTGCGGCGAAAGATGCTCATGGTGGGAGAGAATTCTATCATGTAGTTTGAATTTTTTTCATAGTTAAGGTTTTGGTTGGGGAGGGGGAAACTCGCGAGAGCATCCTCCTCTTTTTTGTTTCCATGTTTACTTCTCGTTAACGGATTTTTACGTCTTAGCGGTGCCCTATTTTTGGCGGGATGGAAAAGAGAGGGTATCTTTGCTTTCGGAATCCGGGATTTTTTCTTTCTGAAAATGAAGGGAGGCCGGTTAAAATGAAAAATGGAATGATGAGAAAGATTGCTATCTTATTATGGGTCGTGTATATGGCTGTGTCGCCGGCTTGGCCGCGGACGACTCCGGACTTGTATCGGGCGGTGGATCCGGCGAGGATGGAGCATTGGGTGGACTCCGTGTTCGACACGCTGAGCGAGGAGGAGCGAATCGGGCAGTTGTTCATGATCGTGGCGGATCCGAAGTCGGATAGCCGGAATATGCAGCGTTTGAAGCGCTATGTGAACGAGATGAAGATAGGCGGGATCTTGTTCCATAAGGGCGATCCCGTGACGCAGGCGGAGGTTACCAACCGCTTGCAGGCGATGGCCCGCGTGCCGATGTTGATCGCGCTGGATGGCGAGTGGGGCTTGTCGATGCGCTTGAGCGGGACGACCCGTTTCCCGAAAAATATGATGCTGGGCGCTATCGAGGATAATCGCCTCATCGAGGCCTATGGCGAGGAGGTGGGGCGTCAATGCCGCGAGATGGGCATCCATATTAATTTCGCCCCCGATATGGACGTGAACAGCAACGAGGAGAACCCGGTGATCGGCCTGCGTTCCTTTGGCGAGGATCCGGACGCCGTGGCGGAAAAGGGCATCGCCTACGCGAGGGGATTGGAGAGTACGGGGATTATCTCGGTGGCGAAACATTTCCCCGGGCATGGCGATACCTCGGAAGATTCGCATAAGACCTTGCCGGTCGTGCGCCATTCCCGCGAGCGTTTGGATAGCGTGGAGCTGCTTCCGTTCAAGCGCTATGTATACGAGGGGTTCGCGGGGATGATGACCGGTCATTTGTATGTGACGGCGCTGGAGAAGGGGTCGCGGCCTGCCTCTTTTTCGCGGGCGGTGGTGACGGATTTGTTGCGAGGCGAGTTGGGCTTCGAGGGGCTGTGCTTCACGGATGCCCTGGCGATGAAAGGGGCCTCGGCGAAAGGGGCGGACAATCCGTGCGTGATGGCCTTGCTGGCGGGAAATGATGTCTTGCTTGCTCCCGCCGCTCCTCTGACGGACTTCGCCGCCGTGAAGAGGGCGCTCGAGGAGGGCGTGCTGGACTGGAGGACGATCGAGGAGCGATGCCTGAAAATCCTGCGTTATAAGTATATAGCGGGGCTGCATGCCTACCGGCCGATCGATACACAGGGGCTTTCGAAACGGTTGAACTCGCCGCGTGCGGCGTGGATAGCCGCCAAGTTGAACGCGGAGGCGATTACTTTGCTGAAGAACGAGGCGGATTGCCTGCCCTTGAAAGGATTGGCCAAGAAGAGGATCGCCGCGCTATCGATTGGCGATGCGGTGGGGAACGAGTTCCAGGAGATGTTGCTCCGCTACGATTCGGTCGCTTGCTTCAGCATCGAGCGGCGTTCCTCCGCTGAGCAGGTACGGCGTGTTTATAATCAATTGCGGAACTACGACGTGATTATATGCGGCATGCACACGGTGCGTATCCCGGAGAGCGAGGCGTTGCGTCGATTGGCCGAGGAGAAAGAGTTCGTTTACGCGTTCTTTACCTTGCCGTACGCTTGCAAGGATTTCAAGCGGTCTATCGAGTCCGCCCGGGCGGTGGTCTTGGCGTACGAGAACACGCCCTTGGCGCAGGAATACGCCGCGCAGGCTATCTTTGGTGGCATCGGGACGAAAGGGAAGTTGCCGGTCTCTATCCCGGGCATGTATTATGCCGGTACGGGTGTCTTCACGGAGAAGAGCCGTCTGGGCTATCACGAGCCGGAAGAGGTCGGGGCGAATCAGCGCCGGTTGGACGTGATCGAGTCGATCGTGCGGGAAGGATTGGAGCAAAAGGCTTTTCCTGGTTGCCAGGTGCTGGTGGCGAAAGACGGCTTCGTGGTGTACGACAAGGCGTTCGGTTATTTCGATTATAGCCATCGGCAACCTGTCGGGCTTTCGTCGGTGTACGACTTGGCTTCGGCCTCCAAGGCGGCGGGCACGTTGCTGGCGGTCATGAAGGCGTACGACGAGCGGAAGTTCACGCTGAATAGCAAGATATCCGAGTTCATCCCCGAATTGCGGGATTCCGATAAAAGGAATCTCTCGGTGAAGGACTTGTTGTACCATCAATCAGGTTTGGTGCCGACCATTAATTTCTATCTCCATGCGATCGACCCGGAGAGCTACGAGGGGAGTTTGTATAGCGCGGCCCGGAATAAGGCGCACCCGGTGCGGTTCGACGCACGTACGTATGTGCGGAACGATTTCTCTTTCCTGCCTTCCGCGGTCTCGAGCGTCCGGAAACCGGGATTCACCACGGAGGTGGCGCGGGACTTCTATGTGTGCGACTCGTATCGCGACACCATCCTGCTGGATATCAAGGATTCCCGCTTAGGGCGGAAAGGGCGCTATGTGTATAGTTGCGTCAACTTCATCTTGCTGAAGATGATGGTGGAGAAGCAATTGGAACGGCCGATGGACCAATTGTTGCGGGACGATTTCTATAAGGGGCTGGGTGCCTGGCACACGACGTATAATCCCTTGCGGGTGATGGATTCCCTCGCGATCGTCCCGACGGAGTATGACGGGTTTATCCGTAGGCAATGGTTGCGCGGTTATGTGCACGACGAGGCGGCGGCGTTCCAGGGTGGCGTTTCTGGCAACGCCGGTCTTTTCTCGAACGCGGACGACCTGGCGAAAGTGTTGCAGCTTTTCCTGGACGAGGGCGTTTATGGCGGGGAGCGTTATCTCTCGCCGGAGACGTGTCGCTTGTTTACCCGGAGCAAGAGCCCGACGTGCCGCCGGGGGCTGGGCTTCGACAAGCCGGCGCTTGGCAACACGAAAGCCTCGCCTTGCGGTAAGTTGGCGCCCGGATCGGTCTATGGCCATACGGGATTTACGGGCACGTGTTTTTGGGTAGATCCCGACAACCGGCTCATTTATATATTCCTGTGCAACCGGGTGAATCCCAGCCGCGCGAACAATAAGCTTGCCCGGCTGGATATTCGTACGCGCGTGCAGGACGCGATCTATAAGGCGATTGATAGGAAAAGCCAAAAAGATTCGTAACTTTGCAGCCATTTTTCATAAGACAATCAATTAAAAAGCAGATTATGTTATACGGACACGGTGATGATTTTTACAACGCGAAAAACGAGGTGAAGATCAACTTCAGCTCGAATGTTTGGCACGGGGCGAAACTGGATAAACTAAAGGAGCACCTGATCGAGCATTTTGACCAACTGACCCGCTATCCGGAGCCGGATGCCGCTACCTTGAGGCGTTTATTGGCCCGCCGGTGTGAGATCGACGAGGATTGCATCGTCGTGACGAACGGTTCGGTCACCGCGTTTTATTTGTTGGCGCAGGCTTGGCAAGGCGCTAAGTCGATGATCGCGATCCCTTCCTTCTCGGAGTACGAGGACGCTTGCCGCTTGCACGGCCACGAGCTCTCGTTCTTCCCCACTTCTGAGGATTTATCCGAGTTGTCGCTGGAGGGCCAGGATTTCTGCTGGCTTTGCAACCCGAATAACCCGGATGGCAAGTTGATCCACCGTACGGAGTTGCTCCGGTTGATCTCGGCCCATCCGCGGACGACTTTTATCGTCGACCAGGCGTATGTCGCCTTTACCACGGAGGATATGTTGAAGCCGGCCGACGTGAAGGCGCATCCAAACTTGGTGCTCGTGCAGTCCATCTCGAAGGCGTACAACATACCGGGTCTTCGCATCGGCTATTTAGTCGCCGCTCCGAGCATCGCCGAGCGGATCCGGGCGTATATCATACCTTGGTCGGTGAACGCGATCGCGATCGAGGCCAGTAAATATATCCTCATTCATCCGGCGCAATTCACGTTGCCCATCCGTAAATGGCAACGCGAGACGGCCGAGCTTATCTATCAACTCCGGAAACTGGATGGTCTGGAAGTGCTTCCTACCGCCACGACCTTCTTCTTGGTGCGCCTGAAAAAGGGGACGGCCGCGGGCTTGAAAGAGTTCTTGCTGGAGAATTACGGGATCTTGATCCGCGACGCTTCCAATTTCCGGGGGCTGGATGAGAGCTATATCCGCTTGTCTACCCAGCGGATGGAGGAGAACGAGGTCTTGATCGAGGGCATGCGCGCTTGGCTGGAACAGGTATAAGCCGGGGCGTGTGCCTCACGGCTACGAAATAAAAAAAGGACTGCTCCTCGCGGGGAACGGTCCTTTTTATCGTTTAACAAGAGGCGGAAACTTATTCCATCCGTTTGTTAATCACGATGTGACCCAGATAACCGATAATGGTTAATGCCATTCCTGTTAAAAGGATCGAGTTGGTCATACCACCCGTGAAAAAGGGCACAACCAAGATCACTACGCCGATAAGGAGCACGATTACTCCCAGATTTTTAATTAATTCGTTCATGGTTATAGATGTTTTATAATTATTCTTTCTATTTCTACCGCAAATAAAGCAATAATAACCCGATCTTGAAAATATTTTTGGGAAAAAATAACGAGACGATTGAAATTAGCTTCTAAATTCGCGTCATAAAGCGATAACATCATGAGACGAGCACTTTATTTGGTTTATTTCTGGCTGATTGTCGTGCCGATTTTCCTGGTCCTGACAATATTGACGGCGCTGACCACGATCGTGGGTTGTTTGTTGGGAGGCGAGCGAATCTTCTCGTATTATCCGGGGATGATTTGGTCGCGGCTGACGTGTTATTTGGCTCTTTGCCCGGTGACGGTCAAGGGGCGTGCGCATATCAAGCGGGGACGGTCCTACGTCTTTGTGGCGAACCACCAAGGCGCGTTCGATATTTTCCTGATATATGGCTTTCTGGGTGTCCCTATCAAATGGGTGATGAAAGCGGGGATTGGCCGGATTCCGTTGGTCGGAGCCGCGTGCCGGGCCGCGGGTTTTATCTTCGTGGATCACTCCACGCGGAAAGCGGCCACGCGGAGTGTCGCCGAGGCGGAGCGCCGTTTGCGCGATGGCGCCTCGGTCGTGGTGTTCCCGGAGGGCTCGCGCACTCCATCCGGCAAGATGGGACGCTTTAAGAAAGGCGCTTATCAGATGGCGGTGGACCAGCGGTTGCCGATTATTCCCATTACCCTGAACGGACCTTTCAACGTGCTCCCGATAGGTTCCTTGAACGTGCGTCCGCACCGGATGGAGATGGTGATCCACCCGGCCTTGCCGACCGATGGGCTGGACACGTCCCACAAGGATTTGCAGGATCTCGCGGATCAGACGCGTGCGGTGATCGCCACCGATTTGTGGGAAGCGTATCGGTAAAGCGTTGGTTATTCCCATCGCTTCAGGAGTCCTTCCTTGGCGATGCGGAGGCTGAAGCCGATATTGTCGCCCAGCATCGAGCCCGCGTCCGCCGCGAGGGAGCCGGTGAAACGCCAGCCATCGAGCCGCGGGTGGCGATAGGTGATGTCGATGAGCCCAGCCGCCGCTCTCCGTTTCTGGAGGAAGGGCGCCGCGTGCCGTCCCCAACTGTTCATGAAGGTGACCATCATGCGATAGTCCACTTGTGGCGATAGCGATCCCTCGGCCGCGAGATGCCAATCGCGCATGCGGTTATTCTGAAAGCCTAACTGGCCTCCCTCGTTGTATTCCGGGCTTAAGATTAGTGGTGAGCCGATTGCTCGGTTGAAGTACGAGGCTCCCGTCGTGTATTCTCCATTATTATAATAGTTGTCTCCGCCACCGCCCGTGCCGGGATGCAGGTCATGGTCGAACCCGATGAAGTGGAAAGGACCGCTCTGGTCGCGCGTGGTCAAGTATTCCACGACGACTTTGCGTAGCCAAGGGAATTCCGGTACGTCTAATCGTGCGCCCCACAAGCCGTCCAGGTTGTTGACGAAGATCATGCCGGATTTATCCTCGAAGTAATGTTGGTGATATGCGGATAGCCGCCATCGCTCGGCCGTGTAGGTCAGCTGGAAGTCGTACGAGCCGTAGTGGTTGCCCAATACGTTGATTTGGTCGGAGGCCGTCGCGTCGCCTCCACCTTCCTTTCCGCAGACCATGCGGATAAAGTCTTTCAGCGAGTGGGGTTGCTCGCCCACGTTCGGGTTGGTGGATGTGCCGCCCCATTGCGCCCAATGCTGTACGCCGACGACGCCGGAGAGCGGGAAATCGCCCCGTGTGTCCTTGATTTGCAGGTACAGCGATTTATGGTGCCACAACACGTTGTCTACATACGTTTGCCCGCCTCCCGTGAAATCGGACAGGTACGCTTTATCGAACGAGCGCCCGATGGCGAAGTCGCCCTTCACCTGCGCCCAGCCTTTCGTTAGCGGCACCACCGTGAACTCCGGGATGCTGATGTTCACCTCCGGTATCGGGCGTGCGTTGGTGGAATGCGTAAGGTCGCCCGAGCTCAGCCGGCTATCCCATAACGAGGTATAACGCTCCTTGCTCCCCACGCTCAGCAGCAAGCATTTGTAGCCGAGCTCGGCATACAACTGCTGGATATAGAAATTCCGATAGCGGGGCACGGCCGCTACTACGTCCAGCCCGGCGCCCCAGCGGAACCCGTCGCCGAACGTTTGGTCGTGAAACACCCCGGCTTTCAAATAGCCGTTGTTCGCCTCTAAGGGCACGATGCCATACCGGTTGCTCACCATCCAGAAAGGAGTATGATCACCGCTCGCCACGGATCCGGCTATCTCGGCCCGGTAGCTGGTTGCCTCCGGCGAGCCCGTCTCTTGGGCCCGGCCACCCATTGCCACGCACAGGCAGGCGCAGCCGATGTATAAGGATTGTATGGGTCTCATTTTTCTTCTTTGTCGCTTTGCCGACGCGAATGTACGGATTTATATGTTTACTACGATTGTTTTACGGGAATACGGCCATTATTCTTGTTGTTTTAACCAATCGGCTATCGCCCGATACGCGGAGTCCCGTGCGGGGCGGGTGGACAATATCAGGTCGTGCATGCCGTTGGGGATCGCTCGGTAGGTCACCCGCTGGCCCAGCGTTTCCCCATATCGCCGGATGTCATCGACGTCCAGCACGATGTCGGCGCTTTTATACGCCTTGTCCCAGCCTTTTCGGTCGGGGAAAGAGTGGTCGGAGGAAAGCAGCAATATCGGGCAACCTAAGTTGAGCCCTCGTTGCACGAACTTTTGCGCCTCGTGTATGGCCCGTATCCAGCCGGCCTTTTTCGGATGGCCGAAGGGCATCTTCCAAGCCGTTTCGAACGTCCATTCGCCGTGCCGGCCCCGTAATAGGCTATAGGCGTAGTTCGGGCGGTCCGTGCCTTGCACGGTTAGGTCGGGCCACCATCGGCCGAGCCAGGCCACTACCGGGATGGCTATCTCTTCCAGCCACCAGCCGAGGTTCCAATCCAAGAAGGGGCTGTTCAGTATCAGTCCATTCACCGCGGCGCCTTTGCCGGGTTGTCCTAAATAATAAGAGGCGATCAGTCCGCCCGTGGAGTGCGCCATCAGGAAGACGCGCTCGTTGCCTTCCGCCCGGATGGTCGCGAGGGCGGTATCCACGTCGGCGAAATACTCGCTTAGGTTCTCGCAAAAGAACGGATCTTGATGGGGGCGCATCGACCGTCCGTATTTCCGCAGGTCCAAGGCGTAGAAGTTGTAACCATACGCGTTCAAGCTATCGCCTAATTCTTTCTGGAAGAAATAGTCGTTGTAGCCGTGCAGGTACAACACCGCTTGCCGTACGCTATCGGCGCGTGTCTTTCTCACGAGCGTGCATACCACCTTTCCCTCCTTATCGTCCGCCATCCGGAAGGTGCGTCGCGCGTAGCCATCTCCCAAGACGTCCGGTACGTATTGCGCCCTCGCCGCGAAAGCGAGTAGGATAAACAACAACCAAATACAATGCCTCATACGAATTCAAGATTTCCGTTCCCCAAAGATAGGAATTAAATGAATTTGAGCTCTAAATTCCGCGCTTTTGATTTCGAACTTTGAATTTTTAATTTTTAATTTCGAACTTCGCGTTTAAACTTTGCACTTTAATTGAGATGGAAAAGGAAACTTTTATTGCGATCGTACGGCGTTGTCGCTCGTGGATTCACCGGCTGGAGGAGGCCGCCTCGCGGATACACGCGGAAGTGAATCAGCGGTACGACGAAACATTGCCCTATGGATTTCATTTGCGGCTTACCGCCGCGTGTGTGTCCCGCTATGGCTACGAGGTGGCCCGCACGGAGGCGGATGTCCTGATTCTATATGCCGCCGCGTATTTGCACGATACGATCGAGGACGCGCGTATGAGCTATAACGACGTGCGGCGCTTCCTCGGCGCGTTCAACGACGTGGATTTTCCCGCCGATGTCGACGCGCGACGGAGTTTCGAGGAGCAGGTGCCGGAGATTGTCTACGCGCTTACGAACGAGAAGGGCCGGAACCGGGCGGAACGGGCCAGCGAGGCGTATTACGCGGGCATACGCTCGACGCGGTTCGCCTCGTTCGTGAAGATGTGCGACCGGCTGGCGAATATCCGCTATTCCACGATGTTCGTTTTCGCCAATCGGATGCTCGACGTGTACCGCGAGGAATATCCCGCTTTTATCCGTGCCATCCACGAGGGAGCCGTCACGCCCGTTCCCGAGGCGATGCGGCGCGAGGCCGAATGTTTGCTCCACGAAGAGGCGTATGTTGTCCTTTAACGCTAGGGGAGGAAACCGATGAGACGTTTGTTCGTAGGTGCCGTGGAAAACGATGAGGAGTTGCTGCGCTCGCTCCGCTCGGATAGCGAGGAGGCGTTCACGTGCGTCTACGAGCGTTACCACCGGTTGCTGTATGTCCTCGCCTATCGGTACCTGAAAGATACCGCCTTCGCCGAGGACGCGACGCAGCACGTTTTCATGCGCTTGTGGGAATCGCGCGCGTTGCTCGTGGCTGGCATGAACTTGCGCAATTTCCTGTATACGATGATGAAGAACCACGTGCTGAACGTGATACGTGACCAGAACACCGCTATCGAGAAAAACTACGAGATCGCCCAATCCGCCCCGGAATACGAGGACGAGCTATTGGCCAAGATTGAGGAGAAAGATATGATGCGGCGTTTGTACGAGGAGATCGACCGCTTGCCGGAGCAGAAGCGGTTGGTTTGCCTGTATAAATTACGGGGAAACTTGTCCAACCAAGAGATCGCCGAGCGGATGCGGATCTCCGTACCGACCGTGAAGACGCATTACGCCCAAGCGATCAAGGCGTTGCGGATACGCTTCGAAAAGTTATTTTTAATTCTTTTATGCCTATGGGGCTCATCCTGTGGTTGAGATTGTGTGTCCATTTATATATAAATAAGGAATGCGAGTAGTATGAGAATGCCGGATCCAAGGGTTATAGAGAAAGTGTTGAATAGTGAGGCGATGCCCGCGGAGGCGCGCGAGGTGGCACGCTGGTTTCAGACGCCGGAAGGGCAGGCGTGGCTTTCCCGGCGCATGGACCAGGACGAGCGGGCGATCAGGGAGGGCGAGGAAGAGGACTGGATCGACCACCCGATACCTTCCGCCGTGATGTATCAGCGCGTCATGCGCCAGATCCGGGCCCGCCGCGTCCGTCGTATCGTCGCCTATGCCGCGGCGGTATTGATTCCCGTCGCTCTTGTCATCGCGCTATTCCTGCGGGTAGACTCGCAAGTGGACCTCTTGGCCGACGATGGTTTCGAGGAAGTGTATGTCCCGAATGGCGAGCGTATGCAGGTGTTGTTCCAGGACGGGAGCAAGGTGCATTTGAATTCCGGGAGCCGCTTGCGTTACCCGAGGAAGTTCGCCTTGTTCGAGCGGAAGGTCTATCTGGAGGGCGAGGCATGGTTCGAGGTGGCCAAGAACGGGAAGCGTCCCTTTATCGTGGATTTGTCCGATATCGATGTCAAGGTAGTGGGAACCACGTTCGACGTGAAAGCGTATCCGGAGGAGGACGAGATATTCGTGACGCTGGAGAGCGGTTCCGTGGAGTTGGACTCGGAGTTTTTCCATCCCTATCGACTCCGGCCGGGCGAGAAAGCGGTTTACGACCGGCATTCCCGGCGTTGCGAGGTGCAAACGTCGCATGACATCAAACGCTATTCCGCCTGGAGGCGTAACGTGCTGGTGTTTAAGTCGACCCCTTTATCGGAGGTGATGCGCACATTGGCCCGGACTTACAATACGGCGTTCGAGGTAAAAGATTCCACGGCTTTGCGTTACACCTATACGATCACGACGGATAGCGCGAGCTTGTCGGTCGTATTGAAAGAGTTGGAGCGTATCACGCCCGTCCGTTTCGAGGAGAAGGCGGGCCGCGTCGAGGTGCGTGTCGAGGAGTGAGGCGTTTGTTCCATGCCTATGGCACACGTTGTTCCATGCCCGTGAAACATTTTGTTTCATCCGGGTGAAACACTTTGTTTCATGCGGAGAAACACTTTGTTTCCTTCGGGAGAAACTTTTGTTTCTTTCGGAAGAGATTTTTGCCTCACCCGAGGTATTATAGCTTTGTAAAAAAGGTTGACTACTTTTAGTCTTATTTGTAGAGCGGGTTACCCCTGAATGCGGCATCGCTCGGCTGGATAAAAAAGCAAGAAATCGGGGGAGATGACTCATCCTTTTCCCGTGCTCATGTGTCTATTGGATACAGAGAGCGGAAAATAGATTGTTAACGTTTGAATAAAATATCATGAAGATGGATTCCTCATAAAGAAAAGATCGTAGAAAAACAGCCGAGAAGCTCCTACCTTTCCCGGCTGCGCTGATGTCGTATTAAAAAACAAGTTTCTAATACCTACTAATAATCATTACAAATATATGGAAGAAAAACGAGAATGCCCTCATCGCGGGCGCTTTTTAATGTTCATTGAGCAAATACCGAATACCATGAAGTGGACTTTCTTATTTTTAGTTGTATCGTTGCTGGGTTCTACGGCCTCGGCTTCCGCCCAGCGTATCACCATCGCGTTGGACAACGCGCGCATGGAGAAAGTGCTGGCAGCTATTACGGAGCAGACCGGATTGGGCGTGGCGTATAGCGACCAGGTGGTCGACTTGGACCGTCGTGTGAGCGTCCATTTTACGGACGCGGAATTGAGAAACGTATTGGATCGGATTATGGAAGGCACCTCCTTGGCCTACGAGGTGCGTAACGGGAAGATTTATCTGTTCGAGAAACGTGCGGAGGGCGTCGCGGCTCCCCAGCAAGGGAAGAAGGTGACGGGTGTCGTGGTCGACTCGAAAGGCGAGCCCATCATCGGCGCGAATGTCGTGGAGCGCGGCACCACCAACGGCACGATCACCGACCTCGACGGCAAGTTCACGCTGGAGGTCTCCGACAATGCCGTGCTCCAATTCTCGTATATTGGGTTTACGTCGACAACGATGCCGGTAGAAGGGAAGACTGCCTTTAACGTACGTTTGCGGGAAGATACACAAGCCCTGGACGAGGTAGTCGTCGTGGGTTATGGAACGCAAAAGAAAGTGAACCTGACCGGTTCTGTCTCGTCGGTGAAGTTCGACGAGGAGTTGGCCAACCGTCCTATCACGGATGCCTCGCAAGCCCTTTCCGGAAAGGTGTCGGGTGTATGGATCAGTCAGAACTCCGGCAAGCCGGGCGATGACGGGGCGCAATTGCGTATCCGTGGTTGGGGAACGATGAATAACTCGGACCCGTTGGTGATTATCGATGGCGTGGAAGGTGAGTTCAGCCAGGTCAATCCCAATGATATTGAGAGTATCTCCGTGTTGAAAGACGCGGCATCGGCGGCTATTTATGGTTCGAAAGCAGCGAACGGCGTCGTGTTGGTCACGACGAAGATGGGCAAGGAAAATGAGAAGACCTCGGTGGAGTTGAACTCGTATGTCGGTTTCCAGCAATTGGGGCGTCATTACGATTTGGTGACGAATAGTGCGGAACACATGACAATGGCGAATCAAGCGATGGTTAATAATGGGTCAGATCCTTTGTTCCCGGAGACGATGATCTCCGATTTTGCGAATGGGACGGATCCTTATAAATATCCGAATACGGATTGGTACGATGAGGTATATCGTAATGCCTTGATTACCGGTCATAATCTGTCCATCCGCGGCGGTTCGAAAAAATTATCCTCTTTTGTCTCGTTGAATTATTTGAAGCAAGATGGTATTATGGTGAATTCGAATTCGGAACGATACGGAATTCGGGCGAATGTAGAATATAAGGTGAACGATTGGTTGCGGATGGGAGCCCGTTTGAATTATACGAAACGGAACTCTCAAGAGCCATTTGATATATTTCGTGTGTTCGAACAATCAACAGGAGCGACGCCGTTTATCGCCCCGTATACGAGCGATGGGCGTTTCGGCTCCGTGCAAGCGATCCGGGATGATGGTACGCTGATGTATACGTTGTATCAGCCTTTGATTGACGCGAATAATGGCGCCACAAAGACGACACGCGACTTCATGTCGTTGAACGCGTTCGCAATCGTGGATTTCACGAAAGATTTGAACCTGCAAGTAACGTGGGCTTCCAACGGGAATTGGAAGGAGACCGATAAGTATAACGAGACGATTTATGGATATACGGATACGGGCATCGAATCGTTGGCGAAGAATTATAATCGGGATGGCATTGTGCTGAGTAGAGAGCAGGTTTCGAGATTCCGGAATAATTTCCAGGCGACCTTGAATTATAGCAACGAATTTGCCGAGAAGCATTCCGTAGCGGGTATGTTGGGTATGCAGATCGAGAATTATAGCGAGAAGAACGCGTTCGCCCGGCGGACAAATCCTCCTAAAGAGGGCATGACGCAGGTAGATGCAGGAACGGAGGGAATCCAAAGTGAGGGCAATTTCGTGGGATTGCGGATGCTCTCGTACTTCGGGCGCCTGAATTACGCATTCGCTGATAAGTATTTATTTGAGATGAACTTGCGTGCGGACGCTTCCTCTCGTTTCAAGCGGGGGAACCGTTGGGGTATTTTCCCGGGTTTCTCGGCAGGATGGCGCTTGAGTGAGGAGGATTTCATCAAGAATCTGGACGTATTCTCGAACTTGAAGTTAAGAGCCTCTTGGGGACAATTAGGAAATCAGACATTAGATAGCTATTGGCCATACTTGACCGTTATCCAGCAAGATTATGATCAAAGTTATAACCTGGGAGGTTCTGTGGCATCGGGTGCCGCGGTTACCGCGTTGGTGGACGAGGACATTACGTGGGAAACGACCTCCTCGTTGGATATTGGCTTGGATTTGGGTTTCCTGAATAATCGGTTGAATGTCGAGGTGGATTATTTCAATAAGGTAACGAAGGATATCTTGGTGCAACTCCCGATTCCGATGGTGTTAGGAGATAAGACGGCTCCGTTCGAGAACGTAGGGAAGATGAGGAATAATGGTTTCGAGTTGGTGGTTAATTATGACAACCTGGAGATGGATCGCGACCGATTGGGATTTAACGTGGGCTTCAATTTTACATATATTGATAATGAAGTGACGAAGTTCCAAGGCGGTAACTCTCCCGACCAACTTTATTTAATACGGGAAGGTTATCCTTACAAGGCGTTGTATGGTTACAAAGCGGTCGGTATTTACCAAACGGACGAGGAGGCCGCTGAGCATATGCATAGCAACGGCTTAGTACCGGAGCAGGGTAATATTAAAGATGAGG
>DXEN01000001.1 GCA_019114945.1 Candidatus Parabacteroides intestinigallinarum
TCTTTTTTACCTTGTCCCGCTTCAAGAAGAACAATACTCGGAATGTTGATTTCATACCTCATTTTTTAAGTTACAAAACTACTTTTATTAACTCATAATGAGATAAATGCAGGGTCGCCAAATCCCGACAGCGTTCCGCCAATTTCCGACAAATCGTACCCCTTTTTTGAAAATCTTGTCGGGGGTACGAATTGGGTACTAATTTTTGTCCGTCAATGCCCTCTTTTTGGCGGTCAAGGTCGCCAAAGGACAATAAAAAAGTCCCACAAAATATTGATTTTGTAGGACTTGTCTTTTTGCTGCCGTCTTTTGGCTTTTCTTCTGGTGATCCGCCTGGGGTTCGAACCCAGGACCCCATCCTTAAAAGGGATGTGCTCTACCGGCTGAGCTAGCGAATCTCCCTATGCATTGTTTCTCAAATGCAGGTGCAAAGGTAAACGGATTTTCTGTATTACGCAATACGCTTCGCTGTATTTTTCGTTTTTTAATATTAATCCTTTGCTTTAGCCAATGAATGTTTATCTAGGACATTGTAAAGCCCTCCTAATTCGTCGGCCCCGACCAGGTCTACTCCCTCTTGGATGAAGAAGCGTTTAAAGGCTTCGGTGTCAGGGGCGCCCCACCAGCGGAAGAGCTTGCCTTCCTCGTGAACCTTCCCGATGATTTCCCGCATCTTGTTCAATTGGTTCTCAGGCATCTCGCCCTCGCCATTCCAAGTGAAGAAGTCGGCGTAATTGTCGCTGACAACGGGGGCGAGCGATGCCGGGATGCCTTTTCCTAAGTCCTTGATTTGCCCGTCGAGGAAGGTGAACCGGCTGGTTTCTTTCGGCAGGCTCTTTGCGGGACGGTCGCCGGAGAGGAAGAAGAGGACGGCCCCTTCCTTGTACTCACCGTTCTCGACCGAGCAGAAGTACTCCTTGTAAGGCTCCATTTGCTTCTTTAATACCTTGTACATCTCCTCGCCTTGCGCCTTGCAATCCACCATCAGGTAGAAGGGACGGTCGCTGCCGGGATAGACCTTGCCGCCGTTCGCTTGGATACGGGCGATGAGGGGCTTCAGGTAGAGGTTCTCGAAGGTGATGGCGGGATTCGGCTCCGGGCGTTCGTGGGAGACGTATAATTCCCCATCAATCAGCCAGAGGTCTGCCTCCACGCAATTGAAACGGAACGCAAGCGCGTCCTCCAACGGGTTCTCACGCCAATAGTCGTTGTGCGAGAAGGCATTGTAATGAATGCTTTGGTCGATTATACGGGGAAGCGTATCGCTCAGGTAAGGACCGACCACCTCGAAGTCCCCTTTGTCGTCCGTCCAGCGACAGCTCGCCACGGAAACGGCGTCTCCTTTGAGGCGCACCACGGCGAACGAGCCGTTGCCATCCTCGTCGGGCCAAGCGTTGTTCACTTGGTAGATGGGATAGCCCCTATAATGTTGCAAGGAAGGCTCGTGCGTGTGGCCCACCAGGAACGCTGCGACATTGTAGTTGTCCAAGATATCGAACAGGCGGTTGCGCGCGTCTTGTGGCCACCATTTAATCGCCCACGGGTCTACGCCATAGTGTTGGATATAGACTACGGGATTGCCCTCCGAGGCGTACCGCTTCAGGTCGTCCGCCAACCAATCGAGGTTGCTTTCGCAATAGGCGGTATCGCCGGAGAAGCGTTGCGCCTGCACGAAATGCACGTCTTGGATGTTCCACGAGTAGCTGCGGCTGGACGGGTGCAGGTTCAGTATCTCGCCTTTCGCCAGCTTGTCGTTCAGGATGGAATCCAGATAGTGGAGCGAGAAGGCGCGGCCTAACAGGTTGTCCGCCCCCTTGTCGGAGACAGCGGGGTCGATGTCGTGATTGCCGAAACCGGGATAGACCGGGTAATGGATGGTCTTCTCGCCGGGACCCATCTCGTAACGGGAACGATAGTGGGCCAATATCTCCGGACGTGCCTTGTCGAACATGTCGCCGGCGATAATCACGCCGTCCAGCTTCCGCACGGTCTCGCCGGCGATGCCGGGCGCGGCGGAGTCGGTCGGGAAGGTGAAGTTGCCCTCCAATCGGTTCATGGTGACGACGTGGTAATATTGGTCGGTCTCGGGGGGCAGGTCGAAGTGCAGGTCGCCCGCCACGACTACCATGACATCTCTCGTATCGTTCTCCTTGGGAGAGGTGCAGCCCGCGCCTATCGCGAGGGCCGCTACGCATAAAGCGATAATTTGTTGTCTCATTCTATATACTCCCTGAATTAAACGGTTTGCGTACCCGCCTTGACGGAAGCTTTCTTCTGCTTGTCACCCCAAAGGACGGTCAGTTCCAACGGCACATTGGTGGTAATCTCCACTTGCGGCTCCTGCGTGGCGGAGGTACGGGCTTTCACCTTCACGTCCACCAGTCCCTCCATGCCGAACGGGTAACGCTCGATGCCATAGGCCTCTGTCAGGTTCACGTCCACGGTCAGCTCTTTCTTATAGACGTTGGAACGGATACCGAAGATTTGCTCTATCAGGCCGGCGATGGGTGCCAGTCCGCCCCAGCCCACGAAGTTCGGGCGCGCCATGAAGCCCGGCTCCTCGTGCTCCGGAGCGTAGTACTCCCAGAACGTGCCGGTGTTCTTATATACCTTGAGGACGTTGTCGTAGTGGTTGCGGGCGATCTCGTAAGCCAGCTTCCGATAGCCTTGCTTCAGCAGACCGGTGATGACCATATAGGTGGCTCCCGGCCATACGCCTCCTTGCCAATAGCGGCCGTTGTCCTTGTACTTCGGATGGTTGGCAGCGAGCGACGGGATGCGGTGCAGACGGTTGAAGGTCTCCGGGTTGTTCAGCTCCTCCACGAAGGCGTCCATGCGCTCTTTGGAGAGCACGTCGGTCAGCAACGCCCAGTAGGCGTAGATGCCTTTCGTGCCACCCAGACGGCCGTCGGCGTACTGGTCGAAAAGGAAGTGCTCCTTCTCGTCCCACAGGTTCTCGTTGATGTACTTCTTCAGCATCTTCTGCTCGTCCTCGAAGTCCTCTATCTCCTGCCAGCGCTCCAGGTAGAAGCCCATCTCCAGCAGGTGGCCCGCCGTGAAGTATTGTTGCAGGCAAACGTCTACCCAAATCATGTGCCCGTGGCTGTAGATGGGGTTGTATTTCGACTCCACGCGGGGCATGTTGTCCATGCCCGTTCCCCAGCCGCTCGTCCAGTAGGTGCCGTTGCGCCACGTGTGGTTCAGGCGGAGCCACTTATAATAAGCGCAGAGGGCGGGGAATATCTTGTGCAGGCGGTCCATGTCGCCGAACTGGTGGTAATAGACAATCTCGCTCCACGGCAGGATGTTCGGGCCGGTGCTGGTGGGGTCGTACCGCTCGAAGCAATCCGCCCCGTCCGCCTTGATCTCGCGGCAGATGAACCCGTCGGGGTGCTGCTTGGCGTAGAAGTTGTCCAGCGTGCGCTGGAAGGGGAAGAAGCGCGTGCCGAAGCGGGCGAACATCATCATGAAGGCGGAGTCCCACATAAAGATGTTGCCGTTGTAGGCCACGTCGAGGTAGCTGCTCACGAAGCCGCTTCCGGGCTCGGGCGCCTTGATGTTGCCGATGCCTATCTGCCACGCCTTCCAATACATCTCGATTTCCTTCTCGTGCCCCGCCCACGTGGGGTTGGGCAGGATGTTCTTGGCCTCCTCGAAGGTGCCCGGCGTGATGGTCTCCGGGTCGGCCGTACGGAAGGCGTTCTCCGTCACGAACGGTTCTTTCAGGTAGGTGTTCTTGTACGGCAGGTTATATTTCGGCTGTTTGTCCGCTTGCGGTTCCCGCGCCAGCAAGCCGCCGGCGGGTACGGAGGCCGCGCCCGCCGCCAATAGCGATCGCTTGAGGAATTCTCGTCTGTTTGTCATAATCGTTGTTGCTTTTCGTGTTTAAAATGGATGCTTAATTATAGGCCCAGGAGCTTCTTGATTTTCCAGAACACGTCGGTGTTCTCGAAAATGCCGGTGAAGTTCTCCGCGCCCGGACCGAAGGCGTAGACGGGCACCATCACGCCGCTGTGGCCGCCGGTGGAGAATTTGCAGACGATGCGGCCCTCGTTCAGGTCGCCATCCACTAAGGTGAGTCCGCCGGTCTCGTGGTCGGCGGTCACCACTACCAAGGTCTCGCCGTCTTTCGCCGCCCATTCGAGGACGCGGCCGATGGTACGGTCGAAGTCGTGCGTCTCCTGCATCAGCAGGTCGAGGTCGTTGAAGTGGCCGTAATCATCCAGTTGCGAGCCCTCTACCATCAGGAAGAAGCCCTCGGGGTTCTGGTCCAGCAGCTCGATGCCCTTCTCGGCGGCACGCGCCAGCAAGTCGCCCCGCTCGGCGGGCAGCGGCGTATCCACCGTGTCGGTTACGCAGAACACCTTCCCTTTCGAGATGTCCGCCAGCTCGTCCCAGCTGCGGGGTGTCTGGTAGCCTTTGTCCCTGAGTTCCTGGAACAGGTCTCGTCCGTCGGCGCGGTTCTCGAAGAGCTTGGCTCCGCCGCCGAAGACGTAATCCACGCCGCAGGTCACGTAATCGGCCACGATAGCTTCCTCCTGGTCGCGGTCTACGTTATGGCAACAGAAGTCGGCGGGCGTAGCGTCCCACAAGCGGCAGGTCACGGCGACACCGCTCGACAATCCTTTCTTGTTCGCCAACGTCACCAACGACTCCAGCGGTTTCCCCTCTGGGTCCACGCCTACCATGTGGTAATTCGTCTTATGCCCCGTGGCCAATGCCGTACCTCCGGCACCGGAGTCCGTAATCAAGCGGTTGGCGCAATAGGTCTTGGAAAGGCCCGTGGCTTGGGCATTCTCCAGCCAGAGTTTCCCACGGTTGGCGGTCCAGGCGGAATAGACGTGCATGAGGCTCATTCCGTCCCCTATCATCAGGATGACGTTCTTCACCTTCTTCCCGGTCGGCGGGGTCAGTCTCTTCACCTCATACGGGTTGGGCATTACATACGTTTGCTCTTTATCCCGAGGACTTTGCTCGCTTGCCTCTGTCTTCGGCTGGTTCGCACCGGGCTGGCATCCCATAAGGAGCAACGCGGCGGCGCAAAAGATTGTCAATAGTTTTGTCTTCATATATGAATATGTCTTTTAAATGTTTCGATAATACTATTTCGTAGGGGTGACATTGACCCACTCAATCTTCTCTAATAGAGAGACTGTTTTCGTGTTCGGCGGAAGATATAACCTCTCCGCAGGAATCGGCTCTGACGTGTCGCTGCTGGGCACACGCCAACGCCAACTTAGGTGCTCACCCTCGTAATCCTCGAAGTAACGCAGGGTGAAAGGATGGAAGCCCTTCCGCAAGGGGACGCGGCCGGAGGCGTCGATGGCGGCGTGCCCGCCGTCGTTGTCCACTACCTTGTCGCCCCCGATGTAGAGGACGCTCCCGTCGTCCGAACGGACGATGAACTCATACACGCCATCCGCGGGTACGTCGATGTAGCCGGTGAAGACGTAGCCGAAATGGTCCGCCCGCGTCGCCCCCGCGATGGACGGCTCCGGCATCGTGCCGCTCTTCACGGGCTTCGCCTTGCCGAGGTCTGCCACGTGTTGGAACTCACCCTCGTAGTAGGTGTAGTTCACGCCATGCTCGGAGAGTTGGTAGCTTGCCGGGCGGCGGTATTCCGCTTTCGTGGCGGTGATGGAGTAGATGCCACTCGGCTCGAAGCCCTCTTTATAGGCCCGTGCCTTGAGGGTCGTCGTGCGGGTCAGGCGGAGCGGCTCGCTATATACGGCCGACCGCTCGTCCGGCTCCGAGCCGTCCAAGGTGTAATGAATCATGGCGCCGGGGGTTACGCTTTTCAGCTCTGCCGTGATTTCCCCGTCGAACAGGCTCAGGTTGTTCGCTACGGAAGGAATGGATACGGTGGGCCGCGTCGTATAGGAGTAGGGAGCCCATGCCGGGTCGGTGCCCCACGTGCGGTCCGGCTCGGCGGAGAGCGTGAAGTCGAGCGTGCCGCCCTCCATTAGCTGCTCGTAGGTGACGTAGCAGCGGTCGATGGTCTTACCGTTCAATGTCACTTGGGTGATATACTTGTTCCGGTCGGGCTGGTTGGCCGTGACCGTAAGCGTCTTTCCATTCGCCAACCGGAGGGTCGCCTTGTCGAAGAGCGGCGTGGTCAGCACGAACTGGCCGCTGCCCGGGCATACGGAGTAGAAGCCCAAGGCGCTCAGGATGTACCAAGCGGACATCTGCCCGCAGTCCTCGTTGCCGATGATACCTTCGGGCGTAGGTTGGTACATCTCGTCCAGCAGGCGGCGGGTCCAAGCCTGTGTCTTCCACGGCTCGCCCACGTAGCTATACAAGTAAGCCATGTGATGGCTCGGCTCGTTGCCATGCGCGTATTGGCCAACAAGGCCGGTCACGTCCGCCAAGTCGCCCTCTACCTCGGAGGAAACCGCCCACAAGCTGTCCAGGTCGGCGATAAACGCCTCCCGTCCGCCGAACAACTGGGTCAGGCCATACACGTCGTGCGGGGCGAAGAAGCGATATTGCCAAGCCGTCGCCTCCGTATAGGAGCGTCCGATGGCGAAGGGGTCGAAGGGCGTTTCCCAATTGCCGTCCTGCCGCTTGCCTCGGAAGAAGCGGGTGCTTCCGTCGAATACGTTGATGAAGTTCTGCGAGCGGTTGATGAAGGTCTCGTAATCCTCCTCGTGCCCCAACGCCTTCGCCATCTGGGCGATGCACCAATCGTCGTAGGCGAACTCCAAGAGGCAGGAGACGGACTCCTTCTTGAGGTCTGTCGGGATAAAACCCTGCTTGATATAGAAGTCCGCCCCTTTCTGGTTCTTCTCGGCGGATGCCTTCATCGCCTCCAAGGCGTGCTCGGCGTCGAACCCGCGGATGCCTTTCAGGTAAGCGTCGGCGATGATTGAGGTGGAGTGGTATCCTATCATCGTATGCGTCTCCCCGGCGGAGAGCGGCCAGAGCGGAAGCTCCCCGCTGGCGTCGTAGATGTTCAGGAACGACTGGATCATATCGCCCACCAAGGCGGTGTCCAGCAACGTCATCATGGGATGCCAAGCCCGGAACGTGTCCCACGTGGAGAAGGTGGAGAACTGGCGGTGTCCGTCGGGGACGGTGCCCACGCCCATGTCGTGCCGGCGGTATTGCCCGTTCACGTCGCTCACGATGTTCGGGATTACTTTGCTATGATACAGCGCGGTGTAGAAGTTGACGCGTTCCGCCTCCGTTCCGCCCTCTACGGTGATGGCGCTTAATTCCTTCTCCCATTGGGTGCGGGTCGCTTGATGGATCGCGTCGAAATCGAAGCCGTAGGCGTCGGTCTCCCGCTCTAAGTTGAGGCGGGCGTTCTCCTCGCTCACGATAGAGAGCCCCACCTTGCACACGACCGGCTCGCCATCGCTCGTGTCGAACGTCAGCGTGGCCTGTCGCTCGGAGGGTTGCTCGATCGCGGTGAACGGTTTGGAGAAACGTGCCACGAAGAAGACGTATTGATTGTCCACCCATCCGCGGGTGCGGCGCATACCGGCCAGCTCCACGTCGCCGACGCGTTGAATTTGTCCTTCGTAGATGAACTCATTCTCTAAGGTATGATCCAGGTCGATCGCCAAATGCGCCTCTTTACCTTTATATATGTAGCGATGCACGCCTACGTGCGTCGTGGCGGTCAGTTCCGCTTTCACGCCCGCCTCTTTCAGGTCTACCGCGTAATAGCCGGGCGACGCCTCCTCGTCAGCGTGCGAGAAAGCCAACGGCGATTGGAGGGAAGGGCGGAACAAGATGTCGCCCAAGTCGAGGCAGCCCGTACCGCTCAGGTGCGTGTGCGAGAATCCCATCAGCGTGGAATCGCTGTAATGATAACCGGAGCAAGCGTCCCAATCCCCCCGCCGGGTATCCGGGCTGAGCTGCACCGCTCCATACGGAGCCGTGGCGCCCGGGTAGGTATGTCCGTGGAAGCCCGTCCCGATAAATGGATCTACACTCTCGATGGGGGAGCGCGGGGTGGTGTCGCAAGCCATCAACAAGCAGGTCATTCCCGCACATGCATAAAAAGAAAGCGTTTGAAGTAATCTCATCGAATGTTTATTTTTCCTATTATTTATACGATAGGACAAAGGTAGCCTTAGTAAGCGAGAAAATATAGTTTTTCAGGGAATAAATGCGGTACGGGTTGCCTCGAAGGCCGAGGCAACCCGTTTCTTGGGAGGTTTTGTATGAATGGAATGATCAATATCCCGCGTTCTGCTTCAATTGTCCGTTCGCCTTCGTGATCTCCTCGCTCGCGTAAGGGAATACCATCATATAATCCTGGTACGTGTTCTTGTTCACGTAATCCTCGTAAT
This sequence comes from Candidatus Parabacteroides intestinigallinarum, assembly GCA_019114945.1. Lineage (GTDB taxonomy): Bacteria > Bacteroidota > Bacteroidia > Bacteroidales > Tannerellaceae > Parabacteroides > Parabacteroides intestinigallinarum. The sequence continues at coordinate 8,304 of DXEN01000001.1, forward strand.
AACCGATGGTGAACGCCGACTCCGGATTCGTGCGGTCCTCGTAATGACGTACGCGCGGACGGGCGTTCAGCTCTTTCTCGGCCAAAGCCTTGATCTCGCTGTTCGAGGAGCGATGCCAACGTTTCAAGTCGAACAGGTGATCCGTGAACTCGAACGCCAACTCGCAACGACGCTCGTGGTACAGGTCGGTCATCGTGGCCGCGCCGCTCAGCGGCTCCAGATTCGAGCGCAGGCGGATACGGTTGATGTCCTGGGTCGCCTTATCGGGTTGTCCGGTCATCAGGTATGCCTCGGCGCGGAACAGTAACATCTCGGCGAAGCGGATAATCGGGAAGTTCAAACGCACCGTGGGCCAGTTGCCGTTGGAACTAACCGTTCCCGCCGCGATCGGGTCGGCGTATTTGAACGGATCCATATACTTGTTGATCTGGAATCCCGCCTCCAGGTCGGATTGTGAGTAGAAACGGCGTGTCTCGCCAAAGAACTGGAACTCTTGGTTGTACTCCAGGATGGAGCGTACCAGGCGGTCGTTGCCTTCGCCGTCTTTCAACATCTCCTCGTAGATATCCAACGTCGGTTTCATCTGTCCCCAACCGTTGTATTTACCCCAGCCTTGGTTCTCCAGGATGATGCCCGGAAACTCCGAGCCGCCCATCAGCGTGCCGCCGTTGCCCGGGATAGTCCATAAGTACTCGGCGTTCCAATAATTCGCGAAGTCGGAGGAGAACAACTCGTCGAACGTCGGCGCCAGATCGCGGCCATAGTCCGACTCCAAGCGGTTCACCAACTCGATTACGTCGCTCCATTTCGACTCGTCCCAAGTCGCCCAGTAAGCGTAGGTCTTCGCTTGGAAGGCGATGGCCGCCGCTTGGTGCGCGCGTCCCCGGTTGTCCACGTCATACTCCTCGAAGCGCGGCAAGCGGGCGATGGCGTTGTTCATATCGTCGATAATCAATTGGTAATTCTCCATCACGGTCGCGCGCTGGGGCGGAATCGAGTTGTCGTAGCCACCCTCGAAATCCTCGTAACGGACGAACGGCACGCCTTGCTCGTTCGTGCCATAGTGATAAGCGATCAGGAAGTGCGACCACGCGCGGCAGAAATACGCCTCGCCCAAGCTGCGGTTCTCTACTGCGCTCAGCGTGGAGGAAGCCTCTTTCTCCAACAGTTCCTGGATGACCCAGTTTGAGCGCGACATCACGATGTACAGGCGCTCGAATACGTCGCGCAACGGCGACTCATCGCCCGTGTAGCCGAAAGTTGCCAACGTGTTATAGCCGCGGGTACGTCCCCACACGATATCGTTGGCGGCTCCTTGCTCCCAGAACAACTCGCGTCCGTAGCAACCCTCCTGCTGGATGTGGGCGTACAACGCGTCGACCGCGTCGATCGCCTGCTGGTCGTTCATGAAATAGTTGTCGATCGTAGCGTCGCCTTCCGGTTGCACGTCGAGGAAATCGCTACAAGAGCTGAACGCCAGCGCGGACAAACACAATATTGCAATATGTTTCTTCATCTTATAATTCTTCTTTGTTGATTTAGACATCTAATAAAACGTATCCGATTAATAAGTTAGTTTCAAACCGAACGAGAACACGCGCGAAACCGGGTACTTCAAGGCGTCCCAGCCACCGCACTCCGGATCCATACCCGAATAGCTCGTGATCGTGAAGAGGTTCTCACCACTGAAATAAACCGACAACGCGCTGTTGCGATCCTTCAGGTGCGAGCACTTATGCAGGAGGTCGGTCAGGTTGTACGATACGGTCAGGTTCTTCAGACGCAAGTACGAGGCGTTCTTCAAGTACCAGTCGGACGGGCGGCTGAAGTTACTGTTCGGGTCGTTCTTCGAGAGGCGAGGTATATCGGAGTCGGTGTTCGTCGGGCTCCAAGCATCCAGAATCTCGTTCGAACGGTTGAAGTTTCCTTCCACATCGCTCAACAACATATATTTACCCGCGTAGAACGCTTGCGCGCCACCTACGCCTTGGAACATCGCGCTAACGGAGAGGTCCTTCCATGTGAATCCTCCGGAGAGCGAGAAGGTGGTCTTCGGGGTCGCGCTGCCGCAATACTGGCGGTCGTTATCGTCGATTACGCCATCGCCGTTGAAGTCCACGAACTTCAAGTCACCCGCCTGGGCATCCGGTTGGATGCGGTTGCCGTTCTTGTCCACGTAAGCCGCCGCTTCCTCGTCGCTCTGGAAGATACCGTCGGTCTTGATGAGGTAGAACGAGTTCAACGGCTCGCCCTCGGCGGTCTGGTAAATGTACGGGATGTTACGGAAGCTACCGTCGCCCGTCCACACGCCCGGCGTGCCGTCCGGATTCCGTACGCCAATGTCGGATACCCAGTTCTTCAGGTACGAGAAGTTACCGGACACGAAATAGCTCCAATCCTTGTTCACTTGTTGGTTCCAGCTCAATTGCGCCTCGAAACCTCGGTTGCGAACCTCGCCTTGGTTGACCAGCAAGGCGTCGATACCCATATAGGTCGGCCAACCCATCGATTGCTCCTGGATCAGGTTGAACGTCCGTTTATCGAAGTAGTCGAACGCCATGCTCAAGCGGTTGTCGAACAAATCTACGTCCAGACCCAAGTCCCATTGCTCGGAGGTCTCCCATGTCAGGTTCGGGTTCAGCGCCGTCTGGAAATAGACGAAGTTACCCCATGTCAGGTTCGACTCCACGCCGTATTGCGATTGCTCTAACCACGTGTCCTTGGAGAGCAGGGCGGATTTGTAGTTGTAACCGATGGAACCCAGGTTGCCGACGCGTCCCCACGAGGCACGGATCTTTAACAGGTTCAGCCAGTCCGTCTCCGGGAAGAACGCCTCTTTCGAGAGCTTCCAGCCGGCGGTCACGGCGGGGAAGTCGCCATAGTTGTTCTCTTTCGGCAGGCGTCCGGCGTAGTCGCGGCGCCAAGAGGCGGTCACGAAATAGCGGTCGTCGTACGAGTAGGCCAAGCGAGCGATCAAGGAGACGTTCGCGTCCGGACCTTCCAAGAAATCCTCCGCCGTGATGTTACCGGCGTAAGCGAGGTATTGCAGATAGGCGGACTCGTCCGCGAAATCGTTGCCGGTCACTTCCAGGCTGCGTTTGTTGTAGTGGTCCGCCGTGGTGGAGAACAAGGCGCCTACCGTGTGCTTGTCGTTAAACGTATGGTCGTAGGTTAATGTATTTTCGGTTTTCCAGCTGTCCGTGCGATACGTCGTCTCCGTCAGCGTGTTGTTCAGTTCGGGTTTACCCACCTCGTCGCGGATGGGGCTGAAGTTCTTGTATAAATTGTTGTTCAGGTTATAAGTGAAACGGCTTACGAACTTCAAGCCCGGAATGATATTCCCGATCTCCATGCTGGTCGTGCTCCAGATCTCGCTGGTGCGGTTGAATCGGTTATCCGCCTCCAGCAAACGAACCGGGTTCACCGCGTCACCATGAATATCGGAGAAGTTCGAGCCATATTGCGCGATATAAGCGGGATCCTCCGTGGTCGTTCCGCCGTAGCTTCCATCCAATGGATTATAAACCGTCGCACTGGAAGGCATATACACCGCGGAAAGGACGGCGCCCGTATAACTACTATCCGTATCGGCAGAACGGTTCTCGTTATTTTTCCAAACGAAGTCCTCCGTGATCTTCACCCATTTGTTGATTTGGTAGCTACCGTTGTAACGTAATGAGAGGTTCTTGTTGAAAGTGTTGATCAACGTACCTTGGTCGTTGTCGTAGGCGAACGATACACGATGGGAGGCTTTTTCCGTACCCATGTTCACGGCTACGTTGTGGCGTTGGTAAAGAGCCGTGCGGAAAATCTCGTCCATCCAGTTCGTGCGTGTCGTGGCGATCCACGGGTTGCGCTGTGTGTCCCAGCCGGTCGGCAGGCTCATACCCGCGTTTGCGTAGGATAATTGACGCATTTGTATTTGTTCCTCGGCGGTCAGCGGTGTTACCAAGTTGCTGGCCTTGCGGATACCGAAGGTTGCGTCGTACGATACGCTCGGTTCACCTAATTTCGCTTTCTTTGTCGTTACCAGCACGACACCGCCCGCTCCGGATTGCGCTCCGTAGATAGCGGCCGACGCGGCATCCTTCAGGACGACAATCGACTCGATATCATTCATGGACGCGATCGGCGCGCCGGGCACGCCATCGACTACCCACAGCACGTTATCGCCGTTCTGTGAGCCTTGTCCGCGAATGACGATCGAGGGGGTTCCTGTCGGGTCTCCACCATTGGCCTGGACGGTTACGCCGGCCAACTGGCCTTGCAACATACTCTCGGTCGAGGTTACCGGACGAACCACCAAGTCGTCCGTATTCTTCAATACGTCTACGGAGGCGGAAAGGTCTTGCTTCCGTTGCCCGGCGCCATAACCCAATACGACAACCTCTTCCAGTTGCTGCGTGTCCTCTTTTAGCGTGATATTAAACGTGCTTTGCCCGCTTACGGGGATCTCTTGTTTCAAATAGCCGATATAGCTAATCTCCAAGATCGCGTTCTCGGGGACATCTAATTGGAAATCACCGTCCAGGCCTGTCATGGCTCCATTGGTGGTTCCCTTTACGACGACATTCGCGCCGATAACCGGAATACCGGCCTCGTCGATTACGACTCCGGAAATCTTCTTTGTGCTTTGTTGTTGGACGTTTACGGATTCCTCTACGCCAAACAGGTTGCCAAATAGACCGCTGGCCGGGACCGCCTGCGCGCCCACGGTCATGCAACAGAGTGGCAGACCTATGCAGAAATGTTTGACAGAGGTAAAAGGGTAAAAACTTTGTTTCCTACTTCTGTTGTTTTGTGAACTAATGACGCCGCGAAATTAGAGGCTATTTATCATTCGTTCACAATCAGAAGGATGAATATCATAAGACGATACGGTTACAAACGTGTTACAGTCTTTTACTCGAACCCGAAATAGCGCTTTGCGTTGTGATAGCTGATGTCCTCCACCATTTGTCCGAGGAACGGAAGTTCCGAGGCGGGCAGAAGGCCTTTCTCTACCTCTCCGCCCAACAAGTCACATAAGATGCGCCGGAAATACTCATGGCGAGGATAGGAGAGGAAGCTGCGCGAGTCGGTCAGCATCCCCACGAAACGGCTCAAAAGGCCGAGCGCGGAAAGCGTATTCAGTTGCTCCCGGATACCATCTATCTGGTCCAGGAACCACCAGGCCGCTCCGTATTGCATCTTTCCCGGCACGCTTCCGTCGTTGAAGTTGTAAGCGTTGGCCACCATCAACGCGTTGTCGCGTGGGTTTAGGTTATATACGATGGTCTTCGCCAGCAAGTCTTCCTCGTCCAGCCGGCTGAAGAACCGGTTCATGGAGACCGCGATGGGCTGGTCGTCGATCGCATCGAAGCCCGCGTCCGCTCCCAGGCGGCGGAACATCCGTCGGTTGTTGTTCCGGTTCGCGCCAATGTGGAATTGCTGTACCCATCCGCTCCGGGCGTCCATCGCCGCCAGCTCGTAGAGCAACGCCGAGCGGAACATCCGTATTTCCTGCTCCGTGAGCGGCTTGCCCATCCGTCCTTTCATGAAGATCGCTTCCAGGCCCCGTTCGGTGTAGGGTTCCGCGTAGAAGGTATCCAAGCCGTGGTCGGACAAGCGGCATCCTTGACGTTCGAAGAAATCGTGCCGCTCCTGCAGGGCCTCCAGTAATTGCGTATAGGTCAGGAGGGTCCGGTTGGTCGCGGCTTCCAAGCGCGATAAATAGGCGTTGAAATCCGCCGTGCGTTCGATCGCCAACACCTTGTCCGGTCGCCATGCCGGATAGACGCGGGTCGGGATGTCGCTCTCGCGTATTCGCTGGTGATATATCAAGGAATCCACCGGATCGTCGGTTGTACAAACCACCTCTACATGCATCCGGCGCATAATCGCTTGAGCGCGGAACTCAGGTGTACGCAGCTTCTCCGTGCATTCCTCATAAATCGCCCGGGCCGATGCCGGATTCAGTACCCTGTCGATGCCGAAGATGCGGCTTAGCTCCAGGTGCGTCCAATGGTAAAGTGGGTTCCGCATCAGGTAGGGCACCGTCTCCGCCCATTTCTGGAACTTCTCGTAAGCGGGTTTATCGCCGGTGATGTATTCCTCGGGCACGCCATTGGCTCGCATTGCCCGCCATTTATAATGATCGCCTCCCAGCCAGATCTCCGTCAGGTCCTCGAAGGCATGGTTCTCCGCGATCTGCCGCGGGTCCAAATGGCAATGATAATCGATGATGGGCATCTTCGCCGCGTGCTCGTGGTATAATGCTCGTGCCGTGTCGGTCTGGAGCAGGAAATCCGGGTCAAGGAATGTTTTCATAAATCACGTTGTTTTTTGATGATGGATAAAGCGTGGCGGCATAATTCGGTGATAGCCTGCCAGTCGTCGGAAGTGATAACCTCTTTGGGGAATAGCTTCGAGCCCATGCCCACGCAGGTCACGCCGGCCTTGAACCAGGCGGCGAGGTTCTCCTCGGTCGGTTCCACGGCGCCTGTCGCCATAAGCAGGGTCCACGGCATCGGCGCCTTGATGTTCTTAACGAACGAGGGCCCGCCTACATTCCCGGCGGGGAATATCTTGCAAAGGTCGCATCCCGCTTCCTGCGCGAAGCCGATCTCCGACACGGAACCGCATCCGGGTACATAAGGGATGAGGCGCCGGTTGCATACCTTCGCGATTTCCGGGTTGAACAACGGGCCGACGATAAAGTTCGCCCCCAACTGGATGAACAACGCCGCCGTGGCCGCGTCGACCACGGAGCCGGCTCCCAATATCAGCTCCGGACATTCACGCTCCGCGTATTTTACCAGCTCGCCGAATACCTCGTGGGCGAAATCGCCCCGGTTCGTGAACTCGAAAACTCTTACGCCGCCTTTATAGCAAGCCCGGACGACTTGCTTGGCGACCTTGATGTCGCTATTGTAATACACGGGAACCATACCTGTTTGGATGATTGCCCGCAACGTCTCTATTTTGTGGAATCGTGCCATCTTTGTCTGTATTTTGCGTATCAGTAATCAGCGGGAAACCCTTCCCGAGGCATCTCCTTTCATCAGTTTCTCTACCTCCGCGACGCTCACTTGGTTGAAATCCCCGTAGATGGTATGTTTCAGGCATGAGGCTGCCGCCGCGAAATCCAACGCCCGCTGGTCATCTCCCGGATAGGCGAGCAAACCGTATATCAAGCCTCCCATGAAAGCGTCGCCACCGCCTACACGGTCGACGATGTGCGTGATGTCGTACCGGCGGGATTGGTATAGGCGCGCTCCGTCGTACAACACGCCGCCCCATGTATTGTGGTTGGCGTTAATCGAGCCGCGGAGCGTGATTATCACCTTGCGGGCTTTCGGGAAACGCTCCATGAGCTGGACGCATACCGAGCGGAACGTATCCGCCTCCACTTGTCCGCCCGTGGCGGTTGCGTCGAATCCTTCCGGTCGGATACCGAACACTTTCTCTGCGTCTTCCTCGTTTCCAAGAATGATATCGCATCCCTCGACCAATTCCGGCATGACCTCCGCGGCGGTCTGTCCGTATTTCCACAGGTTTTTCCGGTAATTCAGGTCGCACGACACGGTGATGCCCATCCGGTTGGCTACTTGGATAGCCTCCAGGCAACTTTTCGCGGCTCCTTCCGAGATAGCGGGCGTGATGCCCGTCCAGTGGAACCAACAGGCGTCGCGGAACACCGCCTCCCAATCGATCATGCCGGGCTGTATCTCGGCGATGGCGGAATGCGCCCGGTCGTAAATCACCTGGCTTGCCCGGGCTACGGCTCCGGTCTCCAAGAAATAGATACCCATCCGGTCGCCTCCATAAATAATATCCGAGGTATCCACGCCATACCTGCGCAGCTCCATCACGCAAGCGCGGGCGATATCGTTCTGGGGCAGACGGGTCACGAAAGAAGTCGCTACGCCATAGTTCGCGAGCGAGACGGATACGTTCGCCTCCCCGCCTCCGAACGTGGCGTTCAATTGGTTCGCTTGGCCAAACCGCAGGTAATCGGGAGTCGCCAGCCGTAGCATCACCTCCCCGAAGGTTATCACTTTTTTCTTCATGGTCGTTCTTCTATCTATATTATTATAGGTATGCGCGAAGGTAGGATTTTTATTTGAATCGAAATTTCTCCTTTTAACCTTTTTATATATACCTCTGATAGGGGAATCACGCGAAGGCTTGTCTTAGCGTAAAAACAAAAACGAGGATGATTATGAAATCGACAAGTAAGAAACAAGAAGCCCCGAGGCTTTGGTATTGGGGCGAGCCGGAAGGGGGCATGAGCGTGGAGGATTGTGAGCGGATAGCGAAGGAGATTCCGCCCTTCGAGCGGGAAAAACGCCCGCGGGATCTTTACATCGCTTTCATGTAGCGTCAATCCCCGCCGGGAATGAAACACGAATTTAAAACGCGATACGAGGAAAGTTGGATTATTATCTCTATTTTCGCTGAAAATTAAAAAGCGAATCGATATGAGAAAAATGACACGATGGGTATGCGCATTGGTTTGTTGCTGTGTTCCCTTTATCCTGGAGGCCGAGGAACGGCTCTCTTTCAAGAATGGTAAGTTTAAGATCGCCCAGATTACGGACGTACATTGGGATCAGGGATCGCCGAATTGCGAGCGGACGATCGCCTCGCTACGGGCCGTCTTCGAGGCGGAAAGACCGGATATGGCGATGCTGACGGGTGATATCGTGACCGCGAAGCCGGGCGTCGAGGGCTGGCAATCCATCATCCGTTTCCTGGAGGAGGAGAGGATGCCTTTCGCGGTGATGATGGGCAATCACGACGCTGAGGTCGTTCCGAAGAGTGAGATTTACGCCTTGTTGGAGCGGTCGCCTTATTTCGTCGGCGCGAAGGGACCGGACGATATCCAGGGAGCCGGCAATTGCGTCTTGCCGGTATACGACGCGAAGGGCGATAAACCGGCCGCCTTGCTCTATTGCCTGGACTCGAACGATTACCCGGCGGTCATGAAAGACTATGGGACATACGACTGGATCCATTTCAACCAAATCGAGTGGTATCGCGAGCGGAGCGCCCATTACACACGGGAAAATGGAGGTAAACCCCTACCCGCCCTGGCCTTTTTCCATATCCCGCTTCCCGAGTACAAGGAAATCGCGGAAACGGATATCGCGTTAGGCCGGAAGGAGGAGGGTATCGCCTCGCCGGACATCAACACGGGATTCTTCGCCTCGACCTTGGAGATGGGCGACGTGATGGGCTCGTTCGTGGGGCACGATCACGCGAACGACTACATCGCTTTGCTTTTCGGCAAGGCGCTGGCTTTCGGGCGTGTCTCCGGATGGGACGCTTACGGGGATTTCGAGCGGGGCGCCCGCATCATCGAGTTGTACGAGGGCAAGTTCCAATTCGACTCCTGGATCCGTACGCCGTCCGGCAAGGAAGATACGTTCTATTATCCCTCGGGGCTTTCCTCGAAGGATGAGAAAAGCATGACCTACCTGCCCGCCCAGCAAGTGGAGCCGAAAAAGAAAGGCGTGGCGTACACGTATTACGAGGGCAAGTTCAAGCACACGGACCATATCGCTTCCGGGAAAAAGGTAAAAGAGGGCGTGATGCCCGCGATATCTATCGAGGAAGCTCCGGCTGAAGACCATTTCGCCTATGAGTTCCGCACCCTGATCCGGATCCCGGAACGAGGCGTATACCGCTTCTACACCTTCTCCGACGATGGTTCCCAATTGCTTATCGACGGACAAACGGTAGTGGACAACAACGGCTCGCACAGCGCGGCGCCGGCGAAAGGGAAGGTGGCGTTGGAGGCCGGGTTCCACGAACTGAAGGTACTCTACTTCGAGGACTATATGGGCCAAAAGTTAGAGATCGGCGTGGCGAGCCGGGCGATACCGGAATCCCCCCTGCCGACGGATTGGTTCTACTTGCCGGAGTAAACCCAAAAGGTAAACGCACCTCCGCGGATAACGGTGTCAAGGGTGTCTTGATAACTCTATCAACGGAGCCTTGATAACGGTGTCAAAGGTGCCTTGATAACTCTATCAAAAGTGCCTTGACACCGCTATCAAGGAAAACGCGCTATTCCCAATAATAGCTCTCCATGATCCGCTTCATACGCTCCGAGCCTTGATCCTCGTCGCCATAGGCTTTCCGGAGCTTCAACAACTCCTCTTTCATCTCGCGGATGATTTTCTGGTAAGCCGGGTCGCCATAAGCGTTATGGTTCTCCCGCGGGTCGGCTTGCAAATCGTAAAACTCCCAGGCGGGTACCGTCGGCGTATTCTCCGAGCCGGTCATAGTCAAGCGATCACCATACAAGAACATCAATTTATACCGCTCGTTGCGGATGCCCATATGGGCGGGACGGTTCGAATGTTGCGTCCAATAACGGTAATACATCTCTTTCCGCCAATCCTTCGGTGTCTCGCCTCGCAAATTCGCCCGGAAACTACGCCCTTGCGAGCGTTCCGGAGCCCTCGTACCCGCGTAATCCGCCAACAAGGAAGCGAAATCGATGTTGAGGATCATGTCTTTGTTACGTGTCCCGGCAGGGATCTCCCTCGGATAACGGATCACGAACGGCATCCGCAAAGACTCCTCCAGCATCATGCGCTTATCAAAAAAACCATGCTCGCCAAGGAAATAGCCTTGGTCGGAGACATAAATCACGATCGTATTATCGGCGATACCCATCTCGTCCAAGGCACGCAATAACTTCCCGATATTGTCGTCGATCGTCGCCCCGCACCGCAAGTAATCACGCACCAGCTTCTGGTAAGCCGCGCTCCGGGCGGCGCTGCGATGCATTCCTTCCGTCGAGAAAGGTAACTCCGGATAGCGGCACCACCATTTATCCGGATCCTTCGAGGCGACTTGCCAACGTCGCGCCAATTCCTCCAAAGGCTGTCCGCGAAACGAACGTCCCGTGGTCTCCGGTCCCCAATCAAACAAATTCTCCGGTTCCGGGAAGACCACCCCATCGTACAGATGCCGCATCCGCTCCGGGAAATCCCACGGCTCATGCGTCGCCTTGAAATGGCAACACATCAAAAACGGACGGCTCCGGTCGGCGCTCTTCATCCAACGAATAGCTCGCTCAGTCACTATATCCGTAGAGAAACCATGTACTCGCTCACCCAAATTACGGTTACCCGGCCACGGTTCCGTGCTATTAATCATCGTCGGATCGCGATACTCGCCTTGGTCGTGGAAAACGGAATAATAGTCGAACCCCTGGGGCTGCGTCACCAAATGCCACTTGCCCACTAAGGCGGTCTGATAGCCGCTTTCCCGCAAGCGCTTGGCGATGTTATCCTGCGTAGGCTCCAGCGTATCGCTCAACGTGTACAATCCATTCACGTGGCTATACGCCCCTGTTAATATCGACGCCCGGCTGGGCGATGAGATGGAGTTCGTACAAAAACAATTGTCCAATACGCATCCTTCCGCCGCCAAGCGGCGGATGTTCTCGTTGCGGGCATACTCCGCCAACCGCCCCCCATAAATACCCCATGCCTGCGAGGTATGATCGTCCGACAGGATAAACAAGATATTAGGCCGCTCCCCTTCCGCATGGGAAGAATCCGCGGCGAAAAGAGACTGCCCGCCTCCTAAAAGAGAGCAGGCAGTCAAACCTATCGAAAAAGGAAATTGGAGTCTCATATCCATATAAACGCATTATTTATCGGTTACATAACCCGGCTCCCGGCGCTCGGTCCCCTTCATACGCGTCAGGTTATCCCCCAGCTCCTTCCGTTTCTGGTCGGCGATTGTCATTAATTTCCGGGCCTCTTCCGGGTACTGGGAAATCACGTTGTAACGCTCGCCCGGATCGCGGCGTAAGTCGTAAAGTTCCGGTTTCATGATCTCCAAGTTCGTCAACTTGCCCGGCTGACCATCGTTGCCCGGCTCATAAGCGCCATAGGTGACATATTTATGCGGGAATACCAACTTGAACATACCATCCGTCACGGCCTCCAAATCGTTCTTATTATAATAATAAACGAAGGACTCGCGGGGATTCGCTCCTTCCTCGCCTTCCATCAAAGCGAGGATGCTCACGCCATCGATTTTCCGCTCGGGCAAGGGAGCCTGGGCGATCTCGGCGAAAGTCGGGAACAAGTCAATATTCGAGGCCAGCTTATTGCACGTCGTACCCGGCTGGATCCGCCCTTTCCAATACATAATACAAGGTACCCGGTTACCTCCGTCGAAAGTCGTCGCTTTCGCCTCGCGCAAGCCACCGGCGGAACCTGCGTGATTACCATAGTTGGTCCACGGCCCATTGTCGGAAGTCAGGATCACCAACGTGTTCTCCTCCAAACCCAACTCACGCAGCGTGCGCAACACCTCGCCCACGCTCCAGTCAATCTCCATCATCACGTCGCCAAACAAACCCTGCTCGCTTTTCCCCTTGAACTTGTCAGACACCGCCAACGGTACATGCGGCATATTATGTGCCAAATAGAGGAAGAACGGTTTGTTCTTGTTCTTTTGGATGAAATTCACCGCACGGGTCGTATAATCGGTAGTCAGCCGCGATTGGTCGGTGTTGTAGCCCACCACCTCGTTGCCATCGTACGTAGGCAAGTCGGGGAAGTTGAACCAATCGCCCTGCTGCGGGTGATAGGGCCACATATCGTTCGAGTACGGCAAGCCGTAATACTCGTCGAAGCCATTCTGCAACGGCAGGAACTGGCGGGCGTCGCCCAAGTGCCACTTCCCGAAGATAGCGGTGGCGTAGCCCTTCTGCTTGAGGAGCTCGCCCATCGTCATCTCCTCCGGGTGGATACCGTACTTCGAACCCGGTCCCGGGGCTCCCGCGAAACCAATCCGGTTCGGATAGCAACCTGTCAGCAATCCCGCCCGCGAGGCGCCACTAATCGGTTGTCCCGCCAAGAAATGCGTGAAACGCATTCCCTCGGCCGCCATCCGGTCGATATTCGGGGTCTGGTATCCATACGCCCCGTTGCACGAGAAGTCCCCATAACCCACATCGTCCAAGTTAATCAAGACGATATTCGTATAATCCGCCGCCATCCCCGCCACGGAAAAGACCGAGGCGGCGGACAACGCCATAAATGCTCTGTTGCTCATAACCTGATTTATTTTATTCCTTATTCGTTCAACAAATGTAATGAGAATTCCTGATTAATCCCAATTCGGATTCTGTTCCAAGTTCGGATTCAAGATTGTCTGATTGTAGGGTATCGGCCACAAATAATCCCGATCCGGATTAAAGGAACGTTGTTCTACACCAACACCATCACAATCATGCATCATAGCATTATTCTCTATCTCAGCGGTCTTCCAACGTAAAATATCCGAATAATACAACCCTTCAAACGTCAGCTCGATACGACGCTCCAAACGGATCACCTCTCGCATTTGCTCCTTCGTCAAGCCAGGCTCCACTTCCGGCATATTGATATCCGGACGGGTACGCAATTGGTTGATCGCATCATAAACCGTCTGGTCTGGACCATTCGCCTCATTCCACGCCTCGGCATACGTCAACAATACCTCCGCATAACGAATCAGAATAAAATTAAACTGCGAACGTTCTACCAACGGAATCTCCACATCATCCTCATAAGAGGTATATTTCTTAACGCCAAAACCTGTGGTAGCGACATCCGAGCGTGTGATTGTCTTACCCAAATATTGCTGACCTATACAAACAATCGATTTTAACAGGCGAGGATCTCGATTCTCGTACGGATGCTCCGGATCATACAAAGGTGACTCGTCAATCGGCTTTCCATCGATGCACAAATAAGCGTCTACCAACTCTTTCAAAGGAGCCGGACGATTCAACCGCCAAATATTCGCATCATAGTCCGTAGTATATTCCGGAGACTTTTTCTCGATATTAAAAATCACCTCACAATTATGTTTGTTCGACTCACTGAAGAAATGACGATAATCATTAAATAACTGATATGTACCGGAATCCATCACTTCTTTCGCGGCGGCGGCGGCCTCCGTCCAACGCTCGTTGTACAAGCAAACCCGCGCTTTCAACGCCAAAGCAGCCCCTTTCGTGGCACGTCCTAAGTTTGAGTCATCATAAGATTCAGGTAACACGGCGATAGCGTCATCCAAATCCTGAATGATCTGTGCCACGCATTCCTCTTTCGTATTCCTCGGAAGCGTCGCTTGTGTATCCGCGTTCGGTTCATCCGTAATCAATGGAACGCCCCCGAACTTATCCACCAAATTCAAATAGTAAAATGCACGCAGGAATTTTGCCTCACCAATCATCGCGGCCTTCTCCGTCTCATCCATTTCCACACGGGGAACATTCGCGATAAATGTGTTGACGCGTCCGATACCTACATAACAATTCTTCCACAAAGAGACGATTAAGCCAGTGGTAGAGAGATGTTCACCTTTTCCAATCGCTTGTGTACCATTCGCCTCATTATAAGGCATCGCATTCGCCGTGATCATGTCAAATTCCATCGTATGCAAGAATTTCCATGGATCCAACGCATTATAACACCCCATTAAACCCGCCTTGGCATTCACGTCCGTTGCCCAAAATGTATCCGTAGAATATTGATCCGAGGGATCCACATCCAACCAATCGTTGCATGCGCTCAAACTCACGCAAGCGGCAACGATACCCATCATCTTATATATCTTATTCATAACAATACTCCTTTCTTATTAAAATGTGACATTAACACCTGCCGTATATGTCCGGACAGAGGGATAAGCATACCAGTTTGAACCTTTTAAATCCTTCTCCGGATCGAAATCCTTCATTGGTGAGAAGGTAAATAGATTCTGCGCATTGACAAATACCTTCAACCGTTTGATCACCCCGTTCGTAATGCCGGTAATAGGCACGTCGTACGAAAGTTGCAGGTTTTTCAAACGCAGATAGGAGGCGTTCCGCAACCAAAAGTCATTCGTACGGAAGTTCTCGTTTAAACAGCCCTCGTACGTGGTCAAAATCGGCAACGTCGCGCTGGTACCCCGCTCCGGTGTCCATGAATCGGTCAGCCATTGCGAAGGCAAACCGCAACCGAACCACAATGGCGTAGCGCCGATACGGTCGCCATACGTGTACACATCCGTCACGCCTTGGAAGAAGGCGGATAAATCCCATCCCTTATATCCCAAGTTGATATTGAAACCATACGTTACCTTCGGGACAATACTGCCCACGATCTGTCGGTCGTCCTCCGTGATCTTGCCATCCTTGTTCGTATCCTCGAACTTCAAGTATCCCGGCTTTGTGGCTGCCGTCTGGTAGGGACTGTTAGCGATTTCTTCCTCCGACTGGAAAATGCCAATGCAATGCAGCATATAGAACGAATCAATCTCCTCGCCCTCTTTCAGGATAAACATACCGTCGATGGTCGTATCATCATTCAGGTTTGTAATCTTATTCTTGACAAAGGTCATATTCCCATTGATCGCGTAACGAAAATCCCCGATCTGGTTCCGGTAACCCAAATTCAACTCGAAACCTTTATTGCTTACCTCGCCAATGTTGCGGATAGGACCTTTCAATCCTCCGACTTGATCCGGTAAGGTAACCGTACGCAAGATATCAGAGGTTCGTTTATCGAAGAACTCGAACGAGAAATCCAGATTACCATTGAACAAAGAGGCATCGATACCCACATTGGTCATCGTCGTGGTCTCCCACGAGATATTGGGATCGTTGTAAGCGGTGACCGCAGCGCCGGATTGAATCGTTCCGTTTAACGGATACGTCTTTTCCAAATCCATCAAATTGACATACCGGAAGAGGTCAATCCGCTCGTTACCCAACTGTCCCCAAGAAGCGCGCAGTTTCAAGTTATAAAGCCAAGGGATATCCTTCATGAAGCCTTCCTCACTCAAACGCCATCCCGCCGAGAAGGACGGGAACACACCCCAACGATTCCCTTTTGCGAAGCGGGAGGAACCATCGTAACGGAAGTTTCCCTCGAACAAATACCGGTCTTTCAACGCGTAATTCACACGACCGAAGTAAGACATCAATACCGCACGGGTAGAGGTTCCGTTAACCGCGGGATTTACAGAGCCGGCGTCCAACTCGTGCAACTCATTCCCCAAGAAGCCCTCGATCTTCGCGTCGAAACTCGCCTCGTCCGTACTCTCGAAGCTGTAACCCGCCAAAACCTTCACATCATGGACATCGTTAAACCGCTTGCCCCATTGCAACGTATTGAATATAGTAACCGCTAAGTTATTCTCATCCTTTCGGTAAGCGTTCCGGACATTTTGCCCGTCAAAAACAATTTTCGTACCCGCGCCCGTTTTCAAATTGTATTCATACACTTCCGGAGCGAAGCGCTTCTGCAAGAAATCGTACTTATTCAAACCCACGTTCAAATTATACACGATATCGAAGGGCAACTTATATTCCGCCGAGAGGTTCGCCAACAGACGCAGTCTCTTATGCCGGTTCTCGCCCTCGTCCGCCAAAGCCAAAGGATGCCGATAAATATTGTGTCCCGGCGTACGCACGAACGTATCGGCATATCGCCCCTCCGCATCGTATGTCGGGTGGAAAGCCTGGGCCTTATAAGTCATCTCTACCAAATTCGCGACACCTGTCACGGGAGCGTTATGCACTTGGTAATGGGCGTTGATATTCGCCCCGATTTTCAAACGGCTGTTGACTTGCGCCGTCGTGTTCACCGCTAACGTATATTTATTCGCGTCTGTACCACGCAACACGCCATTCTGGTCGCCATAACCCAATGAGACGGAATAGGTATACTTCTCGTCGCCTCCGGAGAAACGGACGTTGTGCTCCATGATAAAGGCGTTGTTGTACATGATATCCAGCCAATTATTACACGGATAGGTAATCGGGTCCGTTTTCATGCCTTGCCGGTATTCCTCGATGAGCTCGTCCGAGTAATCCACCGTCAAACTACCTTCGTTGCGCTGCGCTTGGTTCCGCGCCTCCATGAACACGATCGGGTCGTACACGAAATCGGGCAGATACGTCGCCTGCTGCATACCGAAGTAGTTGTTGTAATCGACGGTGAATTTCCCTTTCTTACCCGACTTCGTCTTGACCAAGATGACACCGTTCGCCGCGCGGGAACCGTAAATAGCGGAAGAAGCCGCGTCTTTCAGCACGGAGATGCTCTCGATATCATTCGGATTGATAGCCTCCAAGGGGAACTCGATGCCATCCACGAGGACCAAGGGATCGTTATTGTTCAACGTGCCCACGCCACGGATACGGATGGTAGCCCCGTCGCTACCCGGCTGCGCGCCCGCCTGGTTTACGTACACACCCTGCGCGCCTTGCAACGCTTGCGTAGCGTTCGTGATGGGGCGGTTCTCCAAGGTCTCGGCCTCCACGGACGAGATAGCTCCCGTCAGGTTCACCTTCTTTTGCGTACCATACCCTACGACCACCACCTCGTCGAGGTTCTGGGTATCCTCCGCCAGGAGGACGGAGATCTCGGATTGGTCGCCGACGCGGATCACGCGGTCCACGTAGCCGATGTACGATACCACCAGGGTGGCGTTCTCCGGTACCTCCAGGCTGAAGTTGCCGTCGATGTCGGTGATCGTACCGTTGGTCGTTCCCTGCTGCATCACGTTCGCCCCGATAATCGGCTCACCGGCGGCGTCTCTCACCTGACCGGTAATCTTACGTGTCTGCTGGAGGATCGCCCCCGGCCGCGTGACGCTCGCGTTCCCGCCCGTCGAGGTGATGATAATCTGCCGGTCCACGATCTTATACCCGTAGCCCGTATTCCGCAGGGCTTGCTCCAACACCTCCTCCAACGAGGCGTTCCGCGCGTTCACGCTCGTCTTTTGGTTGACGTTCACCTGATTGTCGTTCAGGAAGAACGTGTAATCACTGTTTTTCTCGATTTCCCGGATTACTTCCGAGAGCTTGCAATCCGACTTGTTGAAAGTCATCTTAAACGTTTGCCCGTACGTGGAAGCGGACACACTACACGCGAACGCCAACGACAATAGCGCCGAGAGCCTCGCCTTGTTCGCTTTTCTGCCTTTTTTCATAACGCTGTCATGTTTTTCATGAATTACTAAAAATATTTAACGCACACTCTGTTTCTCTCTCTTCTTATTCCGGCCGCAGGTACAGCTCGTACTCGCCGTCCTTCTCGCGGTAGCGGATGGGCGAGGTATTGCTCAGTATGGATAATATCCGCTCCAGCGACTCGTCGCGCACCTTGAAGGTAAAGCGGTATTTCTCCGCTATCGACGGCGGGCACTCCACTTTCCGCCCGTACCAAGGCTCCAGGCGGGTCAGGATCATGCTCAAGGGCTCGTTCACGAAGGTAAGGACGCCCTCGCGCCAACCCGAGTAGGTGGCCGCGTCGACCCGACGCACCCGTGCCTCGCGGGTACGCTTGTCGTACACCAGCATCTCGTCCGGCTCCAGCACCACCTCGCGCCGCCCGCCGGCGCCGCCCTCCCCGAAGCCGACGCGCACCCGCCCGTTCAGCAAGATGGCCTCCAGCTTATCCTCCGCCGCTTGGTCGAAGACCTCGAAAGCCGTGCCCAGCGCCGTCACGTCCATATGGTCGGTACGCACGGTGAAAGGACGCCCGGGGTCTTTCGCCACGTCGAAGAAAGCCTGCCCCTCTAAGCGCACGTCGCGGCGCCCGCCCTCGAACCGGCTCGGATAGGTCAGCTTGCTGTTCGGCCCCAAGCGCGCCAGCGTCCCGTCGGGCAACGATACGGACTCGATGCTACGCGTGCCGGAGGCTATCACGTACATATAACGGGCCTCTTGATGGCTCGCCCAATAAACGATGGTTCCCGTGCCTACGAGCAGCAACAGGGACGCCGCCACGGCCACCGCCTTGTATAGCCAGACGCGTCGCGTCGTCCGTCCGTCTATCGCGAGGCGAATTCGCCGCCAGATACGCTCTTCCCGTATGGGATCCGGAATCATCTCTTCCGTTTCCCATTGCGAGCGCATCCGCTCCTCCACCCGCTTGTCGCGCAGGAGGCGTTGCCGTTCTCGCTCGTCCAACTCATCGCGCAGCAGTTTCCCGATTATCTTTCCCGTATCCTCGCTCATATAACTTTCGCTTTTACATCTATAAATACACGCCAGCCGCGTGCGTCCCCTATGGGAAAGATAAAAAAATTTTTCTGAAGGAATATCGTCCGCTATTTCGTCGCATTTCGTACTTTTGGGCATCGCGTTTGTTTGTAATGTCGTGTTTGTCGGTACGAAAAATGGAAGAAAGTCGAATCATACGGTTGCTGAAGGAAGGGGACAGGGGCGCTTTCTCGCTCTTGTACAAACGCTATTGGCAGAAGGTGTATGGCTTCTGTCGTTTGTATCTGAACAGCTGCGAGCGGGCCGAGGATGTCGTGCAGGAGGTGTTTATCAAACTGTGGGAAGCGAGGGAGTTGCTTCGCGAGGACGATTCGCCCGAGGGCTTTTTGTTCATCGTCACCCGCAACCTGGTGTTCAACCAATACCGGAAGGAAGTCAACGAGGATTACTACAAGATGACCGTCCTTTCCGCCTTAGAGTCATCGTACGACATAGAAGAGGAGATCGCTGCCCGCGACCTTAGTCGTTACATCGACCGCTTGATCGAGGAGCTGCCCGAGAAGCGGCGGCAAATCTTTAACCTCAGCCGGAAAGCGCACAAGAGCCATAAGGAAATCGCCCTCTTGCTGGGCATCTCCGAGAAGACGGTGGAAAACCAGATTCGCGAGGCGCTGCGGTTCCTCCGTAAAAATATGTTGTTGCTCATTTGTTTTTTAGGGTAAGCCGCTTGCCTACGTTCGTTTCCCATCAGTGGGATGGCGGTTTGTTTCATTTGTCCTCGCTTTTTAGTGAGCGAAAATTCACAAAGAAAAAGTAAAAACGACTACATTTGTGAGGATTTTAGCGACAGGAGCCATGCGGGAAAACGATTTCAATCAGATTTATGAGCGGAACTATAAGAGGTCTTTCCTCTTCACGAAGTCGTACGTGCACGATGATATGGCGGCGGAAGATATCGTGGCGGAGGCGCTCGTGAAATACTGGCGGCTTGCCTCGACCCCTGGTGCGGAAGTCAACGAGGCATTGCTTCTGACCATTTTAAGGAACAAAGCGCTGGATTACCTGCGCCATAAAGCCATCCATGAAAACGCTGTGGAGCAAATCTTCGCTTTAAGCGCACGAGAGCTAAGCATACGTATATCCACCTTGGAGGCGTGCGACCCGCAGGAAATTTTCTCGACAGAGGTACGGGCGATCGTGCGTGACACGCTTCGACAACTGCCCGAGCAGACACGTCAAATTTTTGAGATGAGCCGCTTTGGTGGCCACTCGGTGAAAGAGATCGCCGAGGCGACGGGGTTGAGCGTGAAAGGAGTGGAGTACCATATCACGAAGGCATTAAAGGCGTTACGTGTTGCCTTGAAAGATTACCTGCCTCTATTTTATTTCCTTTTTTACTTACATTGATTCATCCGGATAGCTGCGTATCCATTGGGCTTTGGAAAAAATCGAGAGAAAAACGCGTTTTTCGTTTAGGGGTAAAGCTGCCTGCCTCGTTCTTATTACAAACGATAGGAAGAAAGACGCATGGAAGAATTATTACGGCGATATATACACGGAGAGGTATCTGACGAGGAAAGGATACGGGTCGCCCGATGGCTGGACGAGGACTCCTCCCATATGCGAGAGTTTATAGCCTTGCGCAAGTTATACGATATCTCGCTTTGGCAATCAGGGAAGGAGGAAACGTCCGAACGGAAGGAGATATCTGGCGGTCGCGTGCGACGTATGGCGTTCGAGGTACTAAAGATCGCGGCGGTTCTCGTCGTAGGTTTCTGGGTCTCGACACTCATCGCGGATTGGCGGCCGGAGGCTACGGCACTGACGCAGGCGATCCATGTCCCGGCGGGACAACGGGCGGAACTAACCTTGGCGGATGGCACGGACGTATGGCTTAACTCTGGCTCGACGTTGCGTTTCCCCGATCGTTTCGCGGCGGATAGCCGCGAGGTGGTATTGGAAGGAGAAGGTTACTTCTTTGTCAGCCGCGACGAGGAGCGCCCCTTTACGGTGCGGACAGCCCGTCATGCCATCCGGGTCTTGGGGACGGAGTTCAACGTGAAGGCTTATCCCGGTAGCCCGTTGTTCGAAGCCGCCTTGATCCGGGGAAGCGTGGAGATTAACCCTTTGGGAACGACCAACACCTTGCGTCTGGAACCGGACGAGATCGCGAGCGACGCTGGAAATGGTATGGTTGTATCACGTATCCCCGACTATAATTATTTCAAATGGACGGAAGGCCTCCTCTGTTTCGAGGACGAGTCGATCCAAAGCCTGATGGATAAGCTGGAGCTTTACTACGACGTGACGATCGACGTGCGGAATTCTTCCCTGTCGCGGTATCGTTACACGGGAAAGTTCCGGATCAAGGATGGCGTGGAACATGTGCTGCGAGTGCTTCAGTTAAAGCATCGGTTCAACTACATGAAAGACGACGACAAGAATCTGATTATTATAAAGTAAAAAGAGTTATTCACCTTAAAAAATAATGCCTATGGAACATCAAGAGTAAACACGAAAACAAGCGCGGTGAGAAAAAGAAGCCGGGAAACGTGGCAGCGTCTCCCGGTGGAAAGTCGGCACCGAATCATCCTTAAATTATTTAGTACCAACATTAAAATCGTTACAAATGTATGAAAAAAATTGGGAAGGAGAACCTTATGTCTCCATTTAGTACACATCGTAAAGTATGTCGAGTCATGAAGTTAACATTAATCGTTTTATTCATTTCCATCACGGGGCTGTTCGCCTCTGTCCGCTCGCAGAACGCACGTGTCAATATTCATGTAAATAATGTGAAGACATCGGAGGTTTTGGAGGCGATCGAGGCGCAGACAGATTATTTATTCGTGTACGATAAGAACGAGATCGACCTGAATCGGAAAGTATCCGTGCAAGCGGAAGGGCAAGCCGTATCGCGAGTGCTTTCTTACGTCTTTCAAGGAACGGACGTCGCTTACGCGATGGAAGGTAGTAATATCATGTTGATGCGTCGTGGCGAGTCTATTCCGTCCTCCCAGCAAAGCAAGCGGCGGATACAAGGAACCGTGATTGATGCGACCGGCGAGCCGGTAATCGGCGCCAACGTGGTAGAGAAGGGAACGACCAACGGCACCATTACCGACATGGACGGTAAATTCACGCTGGAAGTACCGAACGACGCGGTATTGCAAGTGTCGTATATTGGGTATATGGACCAGGATCTTCCAATTGACAAAGGCTCTGTGTTTACTATTACTTTAAGGGAAGATACCCAAGCGATAGACGAGGTAGTCGTCGTGGGATATGGAGTGACAAAAAAATCGCATTTAACAGGTTCGGTAGGATCTATGAAGATGGATGAGGATATAGTAGGTCGTCCATCCGTGGAAGTTGGTCAATCTTTATATGGAAAAATAGCGGGCGTGCAAGTGATTGGAGGTTCGGGGCAACCGGGAAGCTCGTCTTCCATACAGATTCGGGGAATCAATTCTATCTCGGCCAGTAGCTCTCCGCTTATCGTAATCGATGGAGTCGCGGTCCCTGATTATGATATGAATTTGATAAATAACGCGGATATTGAATCTATTGAGATATTGAAAGACGCATCTTCGGCCGCCATTTACGGATCTCGTGGAGCGAACGGAGTTGTTCTTATCACGACAAAAAGCGGAAATACGGAAAAGCCTAAGGTGAATATCAATTATCTGTTTGGAATTCAAAAGGTCATGAAGAAAATAGATGTTATGAACAGCGCTGAATATGCTCAAGCATATATAGATGCGGCGCAGAACGGTTGGATTGATAAAGGAGGCAATCCGAATGCTCCGAATACGATAGAGGCACGTGGCGAATATAAGTATACGTGGCCGGAAGCGTTTGAGCACCCTGAGACTCTACAATACGATACGGATTGGCAAGACGTTGTTTTTGACGCTGCTCCTATGCATAAGTTGGATGCGAATATCTCTGGGAAATCTCAAAAATCGGATTATTTGATATCGGCGGGATATGTTAATCAGCAAGGTATTATGTTAGACTCGGATTATAAGAAGTATTCGTTTAGCTTGAAACTCAATACGCATATAAATAAGTATTTGGATGTTGGGGGAAATATGAATATGAATTATGGAGACGAGAAAGAGGTCTATTGGAGAACCGCGGAATGGGCTGTTCAATATCCTTCCATATTCCCGGTATATACAAGCGATGGGTTTTTAGGATGCAATTCTTATCTTCCTGGATTCGAGAATTACAATACGGTTCTTTTTAGGCCCAATATGGGGCATCCTTTATATATGCAAAACAATGACGCGAATAGATATACCTTGAATATGATAGGGAACGCTTATGTATCATTGAATATTTTGCCGGGCTTGAAGTTTAAGTCTGCTTTCAATTATTATTTGAAAAGAATTGACTACAGTAATTATGAGGCTAAGGATCATGATTTGGGAGAATCTTATTATACGCCAGGCCAGATGACTGTAGACCAGTCCAGAAGATGGAATTATACATCGCAGAATTTGTTGACATATGATAACTCGTGGGGCAATCATGAAATCTCGTTCTTATTAGGTTTTGAATATAATAAAAACGATTATTATTCGACAAGTCAATCAAGAAGGGATTATGATAATGATTTATTACACTCATTAAGTGCGGGAAAAACGCTATTATCTTCTAGTGATATCATAACTAAAAGTACGTTGATATCTTATTTTTCAAGGATAAACTATAATTATAAAGGTCGTTATATGTTGTCCGCCGCTTTTCGACGGGATGGAAGTTCTCGTTTCGCTCTCAATAACAAATGGGGAAATTTCCCGTCGGTTTCATTGGGATGGTTAGTTTCAGAGGAAGACTTTTTGAAAAAGTTGGATTGGATAAACATGTTGAAGCTGCGTGTTAGTTATGGATTGACAGGGAATGATAATTTTGATTATTATGTTTGGATAGCGAAACTGGAACAAGCGAAAATCGCGTTTGGAAATAATTTGTCTACTTCTTATTATCCTTCCAATATAACGAATCCGGATTTGAAATGGGAGAGAACCCAACAGTTTAATGTCGGATTTGACTGGGGTGTTTTAAAGAGTCGGATTCAAGTCGGATTGGATTATTACTATTCCACGTCGGACGGATTATTGTTGGATGTACCTATTCCCGCTGTAACCGGTTATTCTTCTATATTTACGAATATAGGTAAATTGGAGAATAAAGGAATCGAGTTCAATATATCTACGTACAATATTGAT
>DXEN01000029.1 GCA_019114945.1 Candidatus Parabacteroides intestinigallinarum
AAAATGATCCAGTATTTCCGAAGGCAGCACGATACGCGCAAGCACTTCCAGTTGATTCCTTTCCATAGGACAAAGGTCGGATTTATTAGGGAATTTGAAAATAAATCCCCATCAATTTTCTACTGTCCCCAATTATGCGCGTATGTGCCTTGGCCAACGCACGTATGTTAAAATGCCAACGCACCTACGTGAGTTGGGCAACGCACGTATGTGCCAAGGGAAGAGTCGCCCAAAAGGGAACGACACCAAGATGCGGAAGAAACAAGGATAAGTCCGGCTTTTTGTGTATTTTCGCGAAGAGGGAAATAAAATCATCATACAGAGAGCCATCATGCTGGATTTGGATAAACGAGCGATTACCTATTTGCCGGGCGTAGGCCCGAAGAAGGCGGAGATTCTCCGGAAAGAGGCGGAGATCACGTCGTACGAGGACTTGCTTTTTTATTTCCCCTATAAATACGTGGACCGGAGCCGCTTCTACACGGTAGCCGAGGTGAACGGGAACATGCCTTACATCCAGCTAAAAGGGCGAATCCTCTCCTTCGACACCTTAGGCGAGGGACGCACCCGGCGCTTGGTGGCACGGTTCGCCGATGGCACGGGAACGATCGACCTCGTGTGGTTCAAGGGGTTGAATTACGTGACGGAGAAATACAAGACGAACACGGAATACATCGTCTTCGGGAAACCGACGGAGTTCGGGCACGTCTACAACATCCCCCACCCGGACATCGACACGCCCGACAAGGCGAACCAAGTGGCCAAGGGATTGACCCCTTTCTACAATACCACCGAGAAGATGAAGAAAGCCTTCCTGAACTCGCGGGCCATCCAAAACCTTCAATACACGCTGCTCAGCCAGCTGAACTGGCGCTTGCCGGAGACGTTATCGCCGGACGTGCTGGCGCGTACCCGAATGATATCGCTGACAGAAGCGATACGGAACATCCATTTCCCCGAGTCGGCGGATCGCCTGCGCGACGCCCGGCTCCGACTAAAGTTCGAGGAGCTGTTCTTTATCCAGCTGAACCTGCTACGCACGGCAGGCCTCCGGAAACGGAGCTTGCGCGGCATCCCCTTTCCCACCGTGGGGCATTACTTCCTGACCTTTTACAACGAATACCTGCCGTTCGAGCTGACCAACGCGCAGAAACGGGTGGTACGCGAGATACGCGCCGACTTAGGCAGCGGGCGGCAGATGAACCGCCTGTTGCAAGGCGACGTGGGGAGCGGGAAAACCTTGGTGGGGCTGCTGGCGATGCTGCTCGCGCTGGACAACCATTGCCAAGCCTGCCTGATGGCACCCACGGAAATCCTGGCGACACAACACTACGCCACGGTGATGGGATTCCTGAAAGACATGGACGTGAAGGTGGCCCTCCTGACCGGCTCGACCAAGAAACGGGAACGGGAGAAGCTGCTACCCGCGATCGCCAGCGGGGAAATCCAAATCATAATCGGCACGCACGCCTTGATAGAGGAGACGGTCGTCTTCGCCTCGCTGGGTCTGGCGATTATCGACGAGCAACACCGCTTTGGCGTGGAGCAACGCGCCCGGCTCTGGAAGAAGAACCCGCAAACCCCGCACGTGCTGGTGATGACCGCCACTCCCATTCCCCGCACCCTGGCGATGACGCTGTATGGCGACCTGGACGTCTCCGTAATCGACGAGCTACCGCCGGGCCGCAAACCGATACGCACGCTCCACCGCTACGACAACAAGAAAGCGGAGCTATATGCCTTCCTGCGCGAGGAGATTCGCCGGGGGCGGCAAGTTTACGTGGTCTATCCCTTGATAGAGGGAAGCGAGAAGCTGGACTACAAGGACTTGGAAGCGGGCTACGAGACCTTCCAGGAGGTATTCCCGGAATACAAGGTCCGCATGCTGCACGGCCGGATGAAAGCCGCCGAGAAAGAGGAGGTGATGCGGGAATTCGCCTCCGGCGAGGCCCAGATACTCATGGCGACCACGGTAATCGAGGTGGGCGTGAACGTGCCAAACGCTTCCGTAATGGTGATTGAGAGCGCCGAGCGCTTCGGCCTCTCCCAGCTGCACCAATTACGGGGACGCGTAGGGCGCGGGGCGGAGCAATCGTATTGCGTCCTGGTCTCCTCGTACAAGCTGAGTGCCGACACCCGCAAACGGCTGGAAGTGATGGTAAACAGCACCGACGGCTTCGAGATCGCGGAAGCCGACCTGCGCCTGCGCGGCCACGGCGACCTGGAAGGAACCCGGCAAAGCGGCGAGGGCATCGACCTGAAAATAGCCAATTTGGCAGCCGACGGCCAACTGCTTCAATACGCCCGCGACATCGCCGCCCAAATCCTTGACGAAGACCCGGACTTATTGTCCGAACAACACCGAATCTTGAGCGAACGCCTGAAAACGCTCTTCGAGCGAAAGATTAATTGGGGCATGATCAGCTAATATGTTGTCAAACATATTTTATTATAACGCATTATGTCACAGAACGTTCGAGACGCCGTTTCACATTTATCCAAACTCATTGCGGAAATTTTTCGTTAATTGTTTTTGTCGGCTTATATGAAATACCGAACTTTGAAGGTGACAATCAGGCAGAGATGCCCGACCGTTGCATTTTCCTGTTTTCAAATAAAGACAATATTCGAAAAATGAGTATAAAGAAATTTCTATTCATCTGTTGTGCCGCGATGATGGCATCAGCCGCGAACGCCGAAGATCCCGAAAAGCCGGAAGCTCCGGAAACATCCAACCACCCCACCCATCAATTGATGGACCAGCGTGTGTCTGAATTGATGGCGGATCGGGTGAGCTTCAAGAAAGACCTCGTGCTGAAAGAACTCGCCGAGATGAGCGAGTTGGCGGAATTGGAAGCGAAGGAGAACCTGATGTTCCCCGCCGACGAGTTGTACGGCGAATGGACCAACCAGTGGGTAAATCCGTTCCGCGGCAAGAAAGTGGACTACCCGGATTCGTGCGTGATAGACTGCTCCACGTTCGTATTACCCATCGACACGATGACACGCGTCACCTCTAAATACGGGCCGCGCCGTCGGCGAATGCACCGAGGCATCGACATCAAGGTACAGATAGGCGATACAATCCGCGCCGCTTTCGACGGGAAGGTGCGCATCAAGAACTACGAGCGCCGGGGCTATGGCTATTATCTGGTCATTCGCCACCCGAACGGATTAGAGACGGTATATGGACATCTGTCCAAATTCCTGGTCGGGCTGAACGACATCGTCCGTGCGGGCGAGCCTATCGCCTTGGGCGGCAATACGGGACGCTCCACCGGCTCGCATCTGCATTTCGAGACCCGCTTCTTAGGGCAAGCCATCAATCCCGCCGAAATTATCGACTTCGAGAACAGCGTGCCACATCAAGACCAATACGTGTTCCGCAACGTCAAGATCAACGGACGCAAGAGCAATATCTACACCTCATCGAACAACCAGATGGTATATCACCGGGTAAAATCGGGCGATACGCTGGGTAAGATCGCACGCATCTACGGGACGACCGTCAGCGAGCTGTGCCGGTTGAATGGATTGAGAAGCACGTCCATCTTACGGATTGGCCAATCCATCCGTTGCAACGCAGGTGTCGAGGTGACGAAGAAAGCGACCGCGAAGAAGACGACCCAATCCACCGCAAGCAACACAAAGAAGATAACGGTGCAAGCCGGCTCGTCCGCCGCGGCCTCGTTAGGGCAGACCGCCAACGCGGATAACACCACGGAAGCCACGCCGGTTTATCACCGCATCCAGTCGGGCGACACGCTGGGCGCCATCGCCCAGAAATACGGAACGACGGTGCGCCGGCTGTGCGAGTTGAACGGCATCACACGAACGACCGTATTGCGCTTGGGACGCACGTTGCGTTGCTCATAAAAACGATTTAAAAGAGTATGCCCAATACGAAAGAACAATTTGACAAAGTCATCTCGCTCTGCCGGGAAGTATTCGAGAAGAAACTGGCGGATTACGGGCCATCGTGGCGCATCATGCGCCCCTCGTCGGTGACGGACCAGCTCTATATCAAGGCGAATCGCATCCGCAGCTTAGAGATTAAAGGGACCAGCCTGATCGACGAGGGTATACGTCCGGAGTTTATCGCCATCGTGAATTACGGCGTAGTCGGACTCATCCAATTGGCGTTGGGCTTCGCCGACACGACCGACATTACCCGGGAGAGAGCGTTGGAGCTGTACGACCAATACATTACCGAGACCAAGGAACTGATGTACGCCAAGAACCACGACTACGACGAGGCGTGGCGAGGAATGCGCGTCAGCTCGTACACCGACTTGATCCTGATGAAAATCTATCGCACCAAACAAATCGAGAATCACGACGGGAAAACGCTCGTCTCGGAAGGCGTGGACGCGAATTATAAGGACATGATTAACTATGCGCTCTTCGGACTGATCAAACTGGAATTTGGAGAGGAGTAAATCCCCATGCGAGGCAAGGAGACACTGAAAAAAATCATCGCAGAAGGCTGCCGCCTGCTGGTGGGAGCCGTGTTTGTCTTTTCCGGGACAGTGAAGGCCGTAGACCCGATGGGCGGGGCAATCAAAATAGACGATTACCTGACGGCGTTCGGGTTAGAGTCGCTTCAGCCCTTCTCGGTACTGCTCTCATTCAACCTCTCGGCGGTGGAATTCACGTTAGGCATCTGCCTGCTGCTGGGCGTCTATCGGCGTTATACCACCTTCCTCACCTTGGCGCTGATGTGCTTTATGACGCCGCTCACCCTTTATCTGGCGCTGTTCAATCCCGTATCGGACTGCGGCTGCTTCGGCGACGCGATCGTAATCAGCAACTGGCAGACTTTCTACAAGAACATCGTATTGCTATCCGCCTCGATTTACCTGTTTATCCAGAACCAACGCCTGACACAAGGCTTCAGTTTTCACGCGTATTGGTTCGTGGCGCTATGGGCCTACGCGTTCGCGATCGGTTTCGCATATCGCAACTACAACCATCTGCCCATCGTCGATTTCCGTCCGTATAAAATAGAGGCGAATATCCCGGCGCTGATGTCTATCCCCGAGGGAGCGCCGGCGGACGAATACCGTTATTCATTCATCTACGAGAAAGACGGCGTACGGAAGGAATTCACGCTGGACGACGCGCCGGCGGACGATAGCACGTGGGTATTCGTGGATTCCAAGACAGAACTGATCAAGCAAGGCTATGTGCCACCCATCACGGATTTCATCGTCTTCGACGGGAACGGCGAGGACGTGACGGAACAATTGCTTCAAGACCCGAAAGGGCTGTTCCTGCTCATCGCCCCTCACCTGGAAGACGCCGATGACGACCGGATTGACGAGATAAACAACGTCTACGACTACGCGTTGGAAAATGGCATGGATTTCTACGGCGTGACCGGCTCGTCGGAGGAAGCCATCCTGCGCTGGAGCGACAACACCGGCGCCGAATATCCTTTCTTGATGGCGGACGAGGTAACGCTAAAAACCATCATCCGCTCCAATCCGGGCCTGGTATTGCTGCGGGAAGGCACCATCCTGATGAAATGGCATTACAACGATATCCCGCCCGAGGAAGCGCTGCCGGCTACCGTAGAGGCCTGTCTCGCGGGAAATAGCGGCTGGAAAGCGAAAGAAGAGGACCGCATATTAACCAACCTATTAAGTTTTGCCGTACCTTTGTCGTTGGTTTGGTGTTATGACTATCTCCGCTATCGACGGCGGCGGAAAACGAAAGATACGGAATAAGATTATTCATTACATATTTAAATTATTGAGTTATGAGAAAGAACATTGTTGCAGGAAACTGGAAAATGAACACGACTCTCGCCGAGGGTCTCGCTTTAGCGAAAGGTTTGGACGAGGCATTGAAAGGGAAAACCCCGAAGTGCGACGTGATTATCGGTACTCCGTTCACGCACTTGGCAAGCGTCGCGGCCGCTATCGACACGAATAAGATCGGCGTAGCCGCCGAGAACTGCGCCGACAAGGAAAAGGGCGCTTACACGGGCGAGGTATCCGCCGCCATGGTCGCTTCCACGGGCGCTAAATACGTAATCTTGGGCCACTCCGAGCGTCGCGCTTACTATCACGAGACTCCGGAGATCCTGAAGACGAAAGTAGAGTTGGCATTGGCAAACGGCTTGACCCCGATCTTCTGCATCGGCGAGGTATTGGCCGAGAGAGAGGCCGGCAAGCACTTCGAGGTGGTTGACGCGCAAATCGAAGGCTCATTGTTCAACCTGTCCGCCGAGGATTTCGGCAAGATCATCCTGGCATACGAGCCGGTTTGGGCAATTGGCACAGGCAAGACCGCTACAGCCGACCAAGCGGAGGAAATCCACGCACACATCCGTCAGACCTTAGCCGCTAAATACGGCAACGAGGTAGCTGAGAACTGCACCATCCTGTACGGTGGCAGCTGCAACGCCGGCAACGCGAAGGAGTTGTTCGCCAAACCGGATGTAGACGGTGGCTTGATCGGTGGCGCTTCCTTGGCTGTCGAGAAATTCATGCCGATTATCGAGGCTTTCAACGACTAAGCATATCTATTTGATGTGAGGCTGTGTCCAAATTAGGCATTGGCACGCAGATGACGCAAAGGGCGCGGATTCGCGCAGACTTATTTAATTATAAATCCTAAAAAACAATCCGCGTTCATCCGCTCAATCCGCGTCATCCGCGTGCTTTTCCGTGATTTGACACATCCTCTTCCTATATTTTAAACAGAATCACCCATGACGCGAAAAATCCCTTGCTTCTTGTCAGCGCTCGCGCTGTTGGTCGCCGCATCCGCATACGGACAGACGCGGACGCTACCGGTGTCGGCCGACACGGCGATGCCAGCCGATACGGTCGTGCCGCGCTCCACGATATTCGATGCGTTCCAGCGTCCCGAAGCGGGAAAAGGCATTGTGGCCGTCCATCAATCCGACGCTATCGAACGGCTGATAGGCGAACGTATGCGTGGCGCAAACGTGGAGACCACGGATAGCCTGACCTATCTGAAAGTACCCGGATTCCGTACGCAAGTCTTCTCCGGCAACAACCAACGGGCCTCCAAGGACGAGGCTTTCCGGAAAGAGGAAGAGATCAAGGAGCTTTTCCCTGACGTGCCGACCTATGTGACCTACGACGCCCCGTTCTGGAAATTGCGCGTCGGCGACTTTCGCTCGCACGAGGAGGCTTATCACCTGATGCGCCAATTGATGAAAGCGTTTCCCGCTTTCGGGAAAGAGATGTACATCGTACGGGAAGAGATTCAAATTCCATTAGACTAAAGAGAACATGACAGAAAGAAACGAGGAGGAGATACTGCGGGCACGGACGGCTTTGACCGGCCATTATAAGGAGATATTGGGCTTATTGGGCGAGGACGCGAGCCGCGAGGGTTTGCTGAAAACGCCCGAGCGGGTAGCGAAAGCGATGCAGTTCCTCACCAAAGGCTATCGCGAGGACCCGGAAGCGGTGCTCCGCTCGGCGATGTTCCAAGAGGAGAATTACAAGCAGATGGTCATCGTGAAAGACATCGATTTCTTCTCGCTCTGCGAGCACCATATGCTGCCCTTCTTCGGGAAGGCGCACGTCGCCTATATCCCACGAAAATATATCACGGGATTGAGCAAGATCCCGCGGGTGGTGGACATCTTCGCCCGCCGCTTGCAAATACAGGAACGCCTCACCATGCAGATTAAGGATTGCATCCAACGCACGCTGGATCCGCTGGGTGTGATGGTCGTCATCGAGGCGCAGCACATGTGTATGCAGATGCGCGGCGTCGAGAAACAGAACTCCTTGACCACCACTTCCGACTTCACCGGCTTCTTCCAGCAAGCCAAGACACGTGAGGAGTTCATGAACCTGATCAAGCACAACCGCTGACCTTACACGGAGCACGCCCGTGTTACACGGGCGCGCATCCGCATGGTCCTCTCTTAACGCACGGCCGCCCGCGCCTTCTCAACGGCCTCGTTGATGTTACTACAAATATTCTCCGCTCCAATCTTTTGATCGAATCCCGCCTTGGCCAGTACGCCGCGCACCCGCTCGTTGACGCCGGAGAGAATCACGTGGATATGCTCCTCGTGCGAGAGACGCAAAAGACTCTCTAAGTTGTGCAAGCCGGTAGAATCCATAAAGGGCACTTTCCGCATCCGAAGGATACGCACCTTAGGCTTGTCGCCAATGCTTTGCATAATGCCATCGAACTTGTTCGCGATACCGAAAAAGAAGGGGCCGTCTATCTCGTATACCTCCACGCCCCTCGGCAGCGTGAGCACCTCCTCGTCGTGATGAATCTCACCTTCATCGGAAAGGTCGATCTCGTCCGTGGTAACCGAGACACGAGTCGTTTCCGCCACACGGCGCATAAAGAAGAGCATCGCGATCAAGAGACCAATTTCGATGGCGATTGTCAAGTCGAAAATCACGGTCAGGAAGAAAGTGGCCAACAGGACAGAGACGTCGCTCTTCGGATTCTTCATCAGGGAACGGAACGTGCGCCACTCGCTCATGTTGTACGCTACGACAACCAGCACGCCCGCCAGGCAAGCCATCGGGATGTGCTTGGTAAGCGGTCCGAGGAAGAGCAGGATAAGCAGCAATACGGCAGCGTGGACGATACCGGCTATCGGACTGCGCCCCCCGTTGTTGATATTGGTCATCGTGCGCGCGATCGCGCCGGTGACAGGAATGCCCCCGAATATCGGCACGATCATATTGGCGGCACCTTGCGCGATCAGTTCCGTGTTCGAATTATGCTTGTCGCCCGTCACACCGTCCGCCACGGTAGCGGAAAGAAGCGATTCGATAGCGCCCAAAATAGCGATCGTAAAAGCGGAAGGCAACAGCAGGTTGATCGTCTCCATATTAAATGTGATAGGCTCGGGACGCGGCAGGGCGGCAGCGATCGTAAAGCGGTCGCCGATTGTCTCAATCGCCGTCACTCCACCATATATCCGCAGCAAGTAAGCCGCGATAGTCATCACGATAATCGCGATCAGCGAGCCCGGTATTTTCTTCGTTATTTTAGGGCTGACCGCAATGATGACGACGCTCAGCACTCCAATCGCGAGCGCCCACGGGTTCAAGGTATCGATCGCACCGGCATAAGCGATCCATTTCGAGATAAAATCCGCCGGCACCTTCTCCATTGTCAACCCGAACAAGTCTTTAATCTGTGTCGTGAAAATCGTGAGAGCGATACCGCTCGTAAACCCAACGACAATCGGATAAGGGATGAATTTAATGACCGTTCCTAACTTCAACGCGCCCATCAGCACCAAGATAAGCCCGGCGATTACGGTAGCGATCGCCAATCCTTCCAATCCGAAGTTCTGGATAATTCCATATACAATTACGATGAAAGCGCCCGTGGGCCCTCCGATCTGCACATTACATCCGCCCAAGAGCGAGACTATGAAACCTCCGATAATCGCCGTAATCAAGCCTTTCTCCGGACTCACGCCGGAAGCGATTCCAAATGCGATGGCCAATGGCAACGCCACGATCCCGACAATGACACCCGCCAAGAGGTCGGTCGCGAACCGCTCTTTTGAATAACCTCTTAACGCGGTCATGAGTTTTGGTTGAAAATCCAATTTACTTTTCATTTCTTGTTTACCTTTTTAGTTAGAAGCCGCAAAGGTAGCAAAATTCAGGCATATAATTTCTATCTATCGGACTATAGGAATTATTGAACGCGAAAATGGAAGGTTTCTCAAAATAAAATCTTACCTTTGAGCATCAAGATAAAAAAACACTTATTTATTCACTACATAAAATTAGCGTTATGGAAAAAAGTATCAAAGGAACACGTACCGAGCAAAATTTATTGAAGTCGTTCGCAGGCGAATCGCAGGCGAGAAGTCGTTATACGTTCTTCGCGAGCGTGGCCAAGAAAGAGGGTTACGAGCAAATCGCAGGAGTTTTCATGGAAACAGCTGAGCAGGAAAAAGAGCACGCGAAACGTTTCTTTAAGTTCCTGGAAGGTGGCATGGTAGAGATCACCGCATCTTTCCCCGCAGGCGTAATCGGGACGACCGCCGAGAATTTGGCCGCGGCGGCGGCGGGCGAGAACGAGGAATGGGCAGAATTGTATCCCACTTTCGCTGACATCGCCGAGGAGGAAGGTTTCAAGCAAATCGCCGTTGTCTTCCGTATGATCGCCAAGGTAGAGGCGGAACACGAGAAACGTTATCGCAAGTTATTGCAGAACGTGACGGAGAACAAGGTATTCGAGAAAGATGGCGTTATCTATTGGCAATGCCGCAACTGCGGTTATGTACACGAGGGAAAGAGCGCCCCGGTTACTTGCCCGGCCTGCGCGCATCCGCAAGCTTTCTTCGAGCCGATGAAGCAGAATTATTAATTCCTTTTTAGGAGGCTGTGCCAATGCCTAATTTTGACACAGCCTCCTTTTTATTTCTCTAATAAATCATTTCTTCGGCGGATAGTCGATCGTGTAATGCAACCCGCGGCTCTCTTTCCGCTCCATCGCCTGGCGGGTAATCAGATAACCGACATTGATCATGTTACGCAACTCGCACAATTCCCGCGACGCCTTGCAACGCTTGAACAAACGCTCCGTCTCCTCGTAAAGAATATCCAGACGGTTCCAAGCACGAATCAGGCGTACGTTACTCCGCACGATACCCACATACGATTCCATGATTTGATTCACTTCTTTCATGCTTTGGGTAATCAACACGCGCTCTTCGTTCGAGATCGTTCCCTCGTCGTTCCATTCCGGGATATCATGGTTGAAATCATAACGGTCGATCACGCTCAAGGAATGGCGGGCGACAGCGTCGGCGTATACGACGGCCTCGATCAATGAATTGGAAGCCAAACGATTTCCGCCGTGCAAGCCCGTGCAGGAACACTCGCCGATAGCGTATAACCGACGGATACTGGACTGCCCGTCCAAATCGACCTTGATGCCACCGCACAAATAATGTGCGGCAGGCGCTACAGGGATATAATCCTTCGTGATATCGATGCCTAAACTCAAGCACTTCTTGTAAATATTCGGGAAATGCCGTTTTGTCTCCTCCGGATCTTTATGCGTCACGTCCAGATAGACATGATCCTCACCGCGTTGCTTCATCTCGCTATCGATCGCGCGCGCCACGATATCGCGCGGCGCCAAAGACAGGCGCGGATCGTATTTCTGCATAAACTCCTCCCCGCTTTGGTTCCGAAGCACGGCACCATAACCGCGCATCGCCTCCGTAATCAGGAAACAAGGACGATCGCCCGGATGATACAACGCCGTCGGGTGGAATTGGATGAACTCCATATCCTTTACCAAGCCTTTCGCCCGATACACCATCGCGATGCCATCGCCCGTGGCGACCAACGGATTGGTCGTGTTGCGGTAAACGGCCTCGCAACCGCCGGTAGCCATCACCGTGACTCTCGACAGGAAAGTGTGCACCTCGCCCGTCTCCTCATCCAGCACATACGCACCATAACACTTGATGCCCGGCGTATGACGGGTGACGATAATGCCCAAATGATGTTGGGTGATAATCTCCACCGCATAATAATTCGTGAATATGTGGATGTTCGGATGCTTGTTCACCGCCCTGATCAGACTGGTTTGGATTTCCGCGCCCGTATTGTCGGCATGATGCAAAATACGAAACTCGGAATGACCACCCTCGCGATGCAAGTCGAACTCGCCATTCTCTTTCTTGTCAAACTGCACGCCCCAGTTAATAAGCGCCTGTATTTGCGCAGGCGCCTCGCGTACCACTTTCTCCACGGCCGCCCGGTCGCTAATCCAATCGCCGGCGATCATCGTATCCTCGATATGCTTCTCGAAGTTGTCCACTCGCAGATTGGTCACGGAAGCGATACCGCCTTGCGCAAAATAGGTATTCGCCTCCTCTTGGCCGGCCTTGCAAATCAGCGCGACTTGCTTGCCTTGATCGGCCACCTTCAAGGCGAGACTCATGCCCGCAATTCCGGAGCCTATGACTAAATAATCATATTCATATATCATTTTCGTATCCTTTAGAGCCACAAAGTTAGGAATTTACTGTTTTGATATTTCTTTTTCACGCGGCTTTTCGTTCTTATACCTGCTTTTATGCCTTCTCCGCATACACTTTATCACATCGTTATGTTTTATTAGTTGGCAGATGACATTATTTAAAGGTTTACCTCTTGACAAATAACGAGAAGTCCGTACCTTTGCAACGTGGTTTTTTCATAATAGTATTAGATTTAAGGTTAACAAAGTTGATTAGGGCTTGTCGTGAGACAAGCTTTAATTTTTTATAGTAATCCTATCGCTTAAACAGCATAGGGGCGAATTTCGAAAGATAGATACGCCAGTTTTTCCAGATGTGACCGCCGTCGCTCTCATAATATTCGTACTGATAACCATTCTCGTCCAGCTTGGCTCGAAAATCCACATTATTCTTATATAAGAAGTCCGTCTTGCCAATAGCGATCCAATACAATTTGGGACGCTTGCTGAATTGGATTTTCAACTTCTCGTCCATATTTTGATAAATGGGCGATTGAGAATCCTCTCTTGGCAAGATCGCCGCGGAGAAAAGACCTACGTAATCGAACATATCGGGATACTGCTTCGAGATGTGCAGCGAGTGGAAACCTCCCATGGAAAGTCCCGCTATCGCCCGTCCGGATTTCTTCTTTTCCACCCGATAATTCCGCTCTATGAATTTCACGACATCCGGGAAACTCTCTTCCATGCTACCTTCCATCGTACGCGGCAATTGCATATTAGGTTTCACCAGCCCCAAGCTGGATTCGCCCGGAGCGGCCTCTTGATCCACATTCCCGTTCGTCATGACAACGATCATCGGTTTCGCCTCGCCTCGCGCGATCAGGTTGTCCATGATCTGCGCCGTACGGCCCAACGTAATCCAAGCCTCCTCGTCACCTCCCATGCCATGCAACAGGTAGAACACCGGATATCGCTTACCACTCGTCTCGTAGCCAGCCGGCGTGTAAATAGTCACGCGGCGCTCTTTCCCTAACGTCGGGCTATCGTACCAACGACGAGCCACGGTCCCGTGCGGCACATCATTTATACTATACAAATCACCTTGCCCGCCTTTAACGATGAAGATATTCGTGATACTTGCCACGTCGCGGCTTAAGTAAACATTATTCGGGTCAGTAGTCTTGATACCGTCCACGATAAAAGAATAACTATACAGTTCGGAAGGAAGCGGCTGGGGAGTGGTATATTCCCACACTCCTTTCTCTCCTTCTTTCAA
This sequence comes from Candidatus Parabacteroides intestinigallinarum, assembly GCA_019114945.1. GTDB lineage: Bacteria > Bacteroidota > Bacteroidia > Bacteroidales > Tannerellaceae > Parabacteroides > Parabacteroides intestinigallinarum. Next base: position 13,238 of record DXEN01000029.1, read on the forward strand.
ATCCGCCGTTCCCGGCACGTCGGCTGTCCCGAACTGGGTTTCGACTTTTTGCGTAGGCAAGAAATCACCCGTGACTTGCACCCGGATCGCTTTGGGCGCCAAGAAACGGAATGTCACGGTGTTGTCCGGATGAATCTCCGGCGAGATAATGTCTTGTCCACCCCAAAGCGCTTGCTGGGCGAACGCAGCCATGCTGAATAAAACAAGTACGGCCAAAAGTGAGAATCTTTTCTTCATGATGTTATAATATTTAAGGAATATAATGCTTTACGCGAATGTAATGAAAAATATCAGGATGTCGTATTAACCAGGGAATTTTCTTCCCCGATCAGGCAATAAGCCCGATAGCAAGTATCACTTTTTACAGGGCAAAGCGATATGTACCCGCACTCGAACCGCCCGCTCTCGAATCGCGGGGGATAAGTATCCAGCATATGCCGGTGATTCACCAAGGACTTGCCTTCCGGACCATCGTAAACAACCCGGAATATACCGTGCCTGCCCGGTAGGATCCAATTCTGATACAGCAGGTGGGCGACAATCCCCATCGTGTATCGCATATTAATCTCGACACAAGGATGAATCGCATGCGTGCCATCGGCCTGTTTATAAATAAGCATATCTACACCTATATATCCTTTGTAGCGGGAACCATAAAGCTCTCGCAATACGTCGCGAACACTTTGTCGCACCCGCGCGTAGTTCGCTTCCCCTATCAAGCGGACGATACAGGAAGCCAAAACTCGCGAATCGTCCAAACGATTCCCGGCATAAGCGCCGCGGGAGTCGGTATCGAATACGGATAGCCCACTATCGTGTATTTCCCCTTCTCCATCGGAATAGAACTCCAAGGCAAAGTCTCGCGTTTTTTCCAAGGCCCGCTCGATACAGACAAACTCTTGTTTAGCGAGCGTCCCTTTTAGCCAATCGAGGCTTTTGCGGTCAGGAGTCCGCCCCGTTATCCAACACAAGCCCCGCCCGGACGATGAATAAGGCGCTTTCGCCACGAATGGGGGCTCGTTCGCTTGCAAATAAGCGGCTACTTGCCGCATATCCGCACAAAAACCAGGTAATGGGGGAAGAGACATATCCGGCATCTTATCCCGCAACATCCGCATACATTCCACGGCGCTTTGCCTACCGCTTAGCTTTTCGTAATCGGGCTTCCATTCCGGCACATGTAGCGGAGCTCCTGTCCGGGTTCGTAACCGCTCAAATTGATGCAGGCAATCGGGAGACAATCCCCAAGGCGTGACTTCTACCGGAAGCAAGGATACGGCTTTCGAGGTTAACTCGTCGCGGGAAACAAGCCGTGGGAACAAACGAGCCATGTGAGGGAAACCAGCGAGGAAATGGCGTACTTCGGAAAGGCATTCGTCATGCAGGAAAACAAAGTCTTCCTCCCGGGCATACCAAAGGGGAAGCGATGCCAAATCGCGCCGCATCTTTCGCACGTTGGCTGGCGGCGTATAATTCAGCGTGCGTTGATAGATGGCCGCTTCGTATCCCGGATTGAAAAAGTGTAAACGTGGCATAAGCGCTTCTCTCTATTGATAAAAAAGAAACACGAATCACATGGAGGGAGCGAACAACACACGCCCAAGCCATGCGATTCGTGCCTTATTAAAAGCGAATCGTCCGTATTTCCTCAGACACTCCCCTCAAAAGAAGATGGATATTATTCCAGGTTTTCGTCGATAGCTTCGATCTTCTGGATCGTCAAGGCCATATCCTCTTTCAGCTTCTCGATCTTACGTTCCATCTCCTTCAGCAAACCTCCGCCTCCTTTCGAGGAAACGCTCAAGAACCCGATATTGTTCTCATACGTCTGCAACTCACTCTTCATGCGCTCGTACGTACGCATCAGCTTGTCGCGCTCGCCGAACAACCGCCCTTTGCCGCGTTCGCCACTGGTCATCTCGCTCAAGTTATTGCGGAACGACTGCATCTTACGATCGTTCTGGTCGACATTGAGGCGATCGAACAATTGGTCTACGGCCTCGTGATATTCTTTGTAAATCTTATCTTTCTCCTTGAACGGCACGAAACCTATCTTGTTCCACTCCGCCATATAGCCTTTCAACGCAGCGAGGGCCTCGTCGTGTTCCATATTCTCGTCGATGTTCCGGATCTGGGCGATCAATTCTTTTTTCGCGGCGAGGTTCGCTTGCTCAACGCTCCGTTGCGACACGACATTCTTGTTCTTTTGCTCGAAGAAATAATCGCACGCGGAGATGAACCGTTTCCATACGGCATCCGAATGCTTCCGGGCCACCGGTCCAATCGTCTTCCATTCTTTCTGGAGAGCGATCATCTTGTCGGTCGTATCTTTCCAGTCCGTGCTATCTTTCAAGGCTTCCGCCTGCTCGCATAAAGCTCGTTTCGCCTCCAGGTTTTTCTCCATCTCGCTTTTGATCGTCTTATAGAACTCGCTCTTCTTCTCGAAATAAGCGTCGCAAGCGGCACGGAAGCGCTCGAAAATCTTCACGTTGTGTTTCTTCGGAGCGAATCCAATCTTTTTCCATTGCTCCTGCAAGCCGATCACCACCTTGTTCATCTCGTCCCAATCCTTGAAAGTCTTTAAGGAAGAGAAATCAATCGCCTCGATTTTCTCGCAGATAGCGGTTTTCGCCTCCAGGTTCTCTTGCTCCTTCGCTTTCAATTTCTCGAAATGCTCTTGGTGCCGTTTATTGATCACGGTAGAGGCCGCCTTGAAACGCGCCCATAAATCCTCGCGCAATTCCTTGGCCACTGGACCTATCTCGCGCCATTGCTGATGCAATTTTTGCAATTGGTGGAAAGCCGATATCACGTCGGGCTCGTTACCCAATTTCTCTACCGTCTCGCAAAGGGCTGTCTTCAACTCCAAGTTCTTCTTGAAATCGTAATCCCGGAACTGGTTATTTATCTTGATGATGTCATAAAATTTCTCGCAATACATCTGGTAGCTCTTCCATAGCTCGTTCACGTGCTCTTGGGGAACCGCCTTGATCTCCTTCCATTTCTGTTGGATTTCCTTGAAAGCGTTGTACAACTTGTTGAAATCGTCCTGGCTCTCGCACAATGCCTTCAACTGATCTATCAATTGCAGCTTTAAAGCGTAGTTCGCGGCTTTCACACGCTCCTCTTCCGCCAGCAAGATCGCCTTTTTCTCCTTATACGAGGCGAGCAGCTCTTTCAATTGGTTCTCGCTCTCGTCCTGAGGAGCGACAAAGTCCGCTTCCTCGCCACCGTTCGCGACAAACTCCTTTTTTTGCTCCTCTACCTCGTTTCGACGAATCTTGTAGTAAGCTTGCTTCAAAGCCTCTACTTCCCCGCGGGAAGATTCCACGGGAGTCTCGACCAATGTCGCCAGCTTCGCGAGGATTTCATCTTTGGTTAATTTACTCGCGGCGATAGTTGTAGCCGCTTCCGTTGCCTCGCCGGGCTCCGCCGCGGCGATAACATTTGTTTCCGGCATTTCAGCCGTTGTCTTCGTTTCTTCCAATTTACCGGTTTCTTCCGGCAAATTAGTTCCCTGAGTGTCCATCATATTCAATCGCTTTTTAAGAACAAGGAATCATCGTTCCTGTATCAAGTCACAAATTAAACTAAATAATTTGGAATATCGGCATTTTGCCGTGATTATTTCTTAAAAAAATCTTGTTTTGAGAGATAAAATCGATGGATTCCGGTTTCCTTCGGAGGAAAGCATAGTTTTCTTCGGAAGAAAACCTACTTTTCTCCGAAGGAAAAACAGGCTTTCCGATACGGGATTGTTCGCGTAATCACAAGATTTTCTTTTGCAGGGCACTGAACCAGATATAAGCGATGACGCCTTTTAACATACTGGAGATACTGATGGCCCACCAAACGCCGTTGATGCCCAAGCCCAAGGCGGCCAGCCCGATAGCCAGCGGGATGCGCAACGTATTGCAAGCGATGCTGATGATGGCGGGCGGGACGGTGCGTCCGGTTCCATAGAACATGCCTTGCGTGGTAATCTCCAGCATCATGAAGACCATCGAATAGCCATCGATGCGGAGATACACGCTACCGGCCTCGTAGGCGGCCCGCTCCGGCACGATCAGGGAAAAGACCTCGCTTCCGAAGAATACGAACAAGATGGTGCAGAGGATACCAATCACGAAGGTCATCTTGAGCGTGCTATGATAAGCGGTACGGATGCGGTCTTTTTTCCGGGCGGCGTAGTTTTGGGCGGTAAAGGCGCTAAGCGCCGTGCTGAATCCTTGCGAGGTATTCCAGGCGATCGCCTCCATTTGCCCGCCAGCGGTAAGCGTCGTCACGCCAATGTGCCCGCCATACGTGGAGGCCGTCCGTGCCATAAAGAGGTTGATGATGGCGAAAAAGGTATTCAACAAAGCGACCGGTAGTCCTAATTGGAATATCCGCCGGGTATAGGCTCCCTTCAACCGGACGAAGAAGGAGAAGCCTCCGAACAAAGGGTTCCGGCGCTTCAATTGGTAAACGAAGAGCGAGCAGACCACCGCTTGCGAGAGCCACGTAGCCCACGCCGCCCCGGCGGTTCCCCCGTTGAACCCGAAGATAAACAGGGGGTCGAGTATCATATTCAGTACCAATCCCGTGCAATTGATATAAAAAGGGATCTGGCTCAATCCGGAGGCGTTGTGGATACCGGTGAACGCCGCCGATAGGAATACGAAGGGGAACGCGGTCGCTACGATTCGCAGGTACTCGACCGCGTTCAGCGCGATCGATTCCTCCAACTTATAGAACTCGATGATGGGATGCGCCAGCGCGATCGACAATGTCGCCAAGCAGATGGATAGAGCCAAGGCGATGGTCAGGTTGTGCGAGGCGAACGCACGCGCGTCGCCCGTATTTTGCGCGCCGATGCTTTGCCCCACGCTTACCTCGGCGCCTACCTTATTTAAATAAGAGATAGAGTTGATCATCCACGTAAGGATACCCACGGCTCCGATAGCGGCTACGGCCTCGCTTCCCAACCGTCCGACCCATGCCATGTCCGTGAGGCTATAAGCCATCTGGATGAACGATGTCCCCATGATCGGCATCGCTAAGTGGAAGAGTTGCCGTGAGATAGCTCCTTCGGTCAGATTTTTCGTTCCCTGCATGATCGTTCCTTGAATTTAGCGCGAAAGTAGAAATAATTTCGCTACCTTTAGCGGGCAAGTATCAATCTATTCATTCCTGATTGTTCGTTATCGATAGTATTCGTACATTTGTCTCCGGATTGATTAGCGAAAAAAAATAGATATGAAACAGTTTTTTAAGATGATGTTCGCCTCGGCGTTTGGAGTCTTGTTGGCGGCAGGGATTCTGGTAGCGCTCGCGTTCTCGATGCTCGTAGGCATAGCCGCTACGTGGAGCGGCACGCCATCGTATACCCCGGAAGAACGTACGGTGCTCAAGATCCGCTTGGATGGCACATTGGTCGATAGCGCAGAGGAAAATCCTTTGGCGGCATTCATCGGCGAGGAAGAAAGCACCTTATCATTGCGGGATTTGCTCGCCGCGATCCAGGTAGCGCGGGAGGATAGCCGGGTGGTGGGCATTTACCTGGAGTCCGGGGTGCTTTCCTCGGGTAGCGCCAGCTTGGGAGCGATCCGCGACGCTTTGACGGATTTCAAAGCAAGCGGGAAGTTCGTGGTAGCGTATGGCGACCTATTTACACAGGGCAACTACTACCTATGTTCCGTAGCCGATAAAATATTCTTAAACCCACAAGGTCTGTTAGAGCTAAGTGGTATCGCGACCCAAACGATGTTCTATAAAGACTTACTGGCACATTTAGGAATCGAGATGCAAATCTTCCGGGTTGGCACGTATAAAAGCGCGGTGGAACCTTTTATGCTCGACCGGATGAGCGATGCCAGCCGGGAGCAAATCCAATCGTATGTAACGGTTATCTGGAAAAACATCACGGAAGGAATCGCAGCGTCCCGCTCTATCTCCGAGGAGACGGTTCAGGCTTACGCCAATCAAGGGCATTCGTTCTCTGATCCTACGGTCGCGATTGAGAAAGGCCTGATCGACGCACTGAAATATCGATCGGAGGCAGAGGATTACGTACGGGAATTAGCGGGGCAGAGCGGCCATGCGTTGCGTACCGCTACTGTTGCCCAAATCAACACGTCGCGATCATCATCCTTGAATCCAGGCGACGCGTGTATCGCTGTGCTATACGCTGAAGGAGAAATCATGGATACGGAAGCGAATGATTTCTACGACATGGAGAAATGCATCTCCACGCACGTAATCGAGGAATTGGCCCGTCTGCGCGAGGATGATGGGGTGAAAGCCGTGGTATTCCGAATCAACTCGCCCGGAGGAAGCGCTTATCTGTCGGAGCAAATATGGCATCAGATGGTGGAATTGCGCAAGAAAAAGCCGGTGGTTGTCTCGATGGGCGATGTCGCGGCATCGGGAGGCTATTACATCGCATGCGCAGCGAACCGGATTATCGCCGAGCCGAATACCTTGACCGGTTCAATCGGCATCTTCGGAGTATTTCCGAACGCGGCGGGATTATTTGATAAAATCGGCCTATCGACCGAAGTCGTGAAGACAAACGCTTTCTCGGATTTGGGTAATTTGTCGCGTCCGATGACCGAGAGCGAGAAGACGTTGATACAAGGATACGTGGAGCGAGGATACCGGACGTTCCTCACCCGTTGCGCCGATGGGCGGAACATGCCGTTGGAGGCGGTCGATAAAATCGCCCAAGGCCGGGTCTGGACAGGCGAACAAGCGTTGGAAATCGGTTTGGTCGACGCATTGGGCGGCATCGATACCGCGATCCGCACGGCCGCCGAGCTGGCGGAGATAGATTCTTATGAGGTCATGCCGGTCAGTGGCTCGAAGAATTTTTGGGAAGAGCTCTGGACAAGCCCATTGGGCGAGGTCCGGTCGACCATCGCCCGAGAGGTTTTGGGTGAGGAATTCATGTATTACCGGGCTTTACGTCAAGCGAAAGCGAATATGGGCTTATATGCCCGTCTTCCTTTTAATGTGCGACCTCTTTAAACACAACGGATATGCGGGACTCTATTTCCTTACATCCCTGGCTCGCTCCTTTCGCTTTTTTATATGGTTTGGGCGTTTGTTTTCGGAATTGGTTGTTTGACGCGGGGCTTCTACGCTCGGAGCGGTTCCCGCTTCCCGTTATCTGTATTGGCAATATAGCCGTAGGCGGAACGGGGAAGACGCCTCATACGGAATATCTTATTCGCCTATTGAAGGAGCGCTATCGTATCGCCGTATTGAGCCGGGGGTATAAACGGAAAACCTCCGGTTTCTTGCTGGCGACCGGCCAAAGCCGATGCGAGGAAATTGGGGATGAGCCTTATCAGATGAAACGCAAGTTCCCGGATATACAGGTCGCGGTAGACGCGGATCGTCGGCGGGGCATTTGTCAATTGCTGGCCTTGCCTCCGGACAAGCGCCCGGAGGTCATCTTGCTGGACGATGCTTTCCAGCATCGGTACGTATGTCCCTCTTTACGTATTTTGCTCACGGATAACCATCGCCTGTATACGCACGACCGGCTTTTACCGATGGGGCGTTTGCGGGAGTCCGCCCAAGGCGCCCGGCGTGCGGATATAATCGTTGTTACGAAATGCGATCCCAAGATAAATCCAATGGAGGTTCAGCTACTCAAACGAGAGCTGACGTTGTCTCCCTGGCAGGCGCTTTTCGTCAGCACGATCGCATATGGCGATGTGGAACCGCTCTTCCCCGGTGAGGCGCCTACGTTGACTTGGGATGCGATCGCGAGCGAAAAAGCGGTCTTGTTAGTATCGGGCATCGCCTCTCCGGCTCCCTTTGAGCAAGCGGTCCGAACCTATACGGATCGGCTCATCACGTTGGCTTTTCCGGATCATCATGCGTTTACACCCGCTGATATCCAAAAGATTCAGAGGAGGTTCGACCAGTTGGATGCCTCAAGCCGGATAATGATCACTACGGAAAAAGACGCGGCCCGGCTTCGGGAACTCACCTTTTTGCCCCGGGCATGGCGGAATCGTTTGTATGTCTTACCGATCCGGGTAGAATTTCCGCTTGATGGCGAAGAGCGCTTCCGCTCGTTGATATGGAAGCATATAGATACATGTATAACGGATTATTCAAAAGATAAATGCTAACGATATGGGTAATAGAACAGAGATAGCTACATTGGGCGAGTTCGGTTTGATTCGCCATCTCACGGAAAAGATAGAGTTGAAGAATCCCAGTACGCTAAAAGGAGTGGGAGACGATGCGGCGGTATTGGATTACGCCGATAAGCAGGTACTAATCACGACCGATCTCCTCCTGGAAGGCATTCATTTCGATTTGATGTATGTGCCCTTGAAGCATCTGGGATATAAATCCGCGGTCGTAAACTTCTCCGATATCTACGCCATGAACGGACGCCCGAAACAGATCACGGTATCGTTGGGAATCTCGCGGCGTTTTTGCATCGAGGATATGGAAGAGCTTTACGCGGGAATCCGCCTGGCTTGCGATATTTATGGAGTTGATTTAGTAGGGGGCGACACATCTGCCTCCCGCACGGGATTGACCATCAGCATTACGTGCGTCGGCGAAGGCGAGAAAGGGAAAGTGGTGTACCGAAGCGGCGCACGGGAAACGGATTTAATTTGTGTCTCCGGCGATTTGGGAGCCGCTTATATGGGACTTCAGTTGCTGGAACGAGAAAAAAGCGTGTTTCAAGGCGAGAAAGATTTTACACCCGATTTTTCCGGCAAGGAATATCTCTTGGAACGCCAATTGAAGCCGGAAGCCAGGAAGGATATCGTCGAGGCGCTGGAGCGGGCGGGCATCGTACCGACCGCAATGATGGATATATCGGACGGGCTTTCCTCGGAGTTATTGCATATCTCGAAAGCGAGTGGCGTAGGATGCCGCGTCTACGAAGATCGTATCCCGATCGACTATCAAACCGCGGTGATGGCGGAACAGTTCAATATGAACTTGGCGACCGCCGCCTTAAACGGGGGCGAGGATTACGAGCTCTTGTTCACGGTTCCCTTAACGGACCACGAGAAAGTGGAGGCGATGGAGGGCGTGAAGGTGATTGGCCATATCACGCGTCCGGAACTGGGCAACTATCTGGTAGGTCGCGACGGAGGCGAGGTAGAATTGCGTGCGCAAGGCTGGAACTCGCTGAATGAATAAATCGGTTGAGCCACGCGGACAAGACCGGCTTGGAGCGGAAAGGCGATCAAAAGGCGATCGCTACCTCCGCCCCGATCTGGAAAGGCTTGCCGAGTTGAATGAATGGATTATCAAACGACTCGAAGTAGAACGCCGCATAATGGGTGTTCGTGATGTTGCGGCTCCACAGGCTCACGTTGAGGACGCCCTTCCGAACGCCCAACTTCGCGTTCAGCGTTCCGTAAAAACGTTGGTAGATGTCGTTACGTTCAGTCCAATAGATTTTCCCCGCGCCACTGAACTGCGCGGAAGCGGTAAACTGATCGAGCCACGCTCCGTGAAAGAGGCGTGTGTATAGCAACCCCACGTTCAAGGTATGACGGGGTGTATAGGGAATAAAATTCCCTTTGAAATCCTCCTGCCCGTTGTTGTAATCGCGGAAAGTAGCACGGGTGAGCCCGTAATTAACATCGGCGGTAAGCCCGTCGGCAAGGCGGGCATGTAACGAAGCCTCCACGCCATAACTCCGTGCCTTACCCGCGTTCGTTAAGACGCGGCCATTGCCGCTATTCACGAATTTCGTTAATTGTACATCCTGAATATCCATATAGAACCCGGTCACCTCGGCGCTTAGTCGGTTAGCGAGCAATTCACTCCGGATACCCAGCTCATAATTCCAACTCTTCTCCGGCTTATAAGCGGCAACCTCCTCGATAGGCGTCGGTTCCTCGACATCAATAGACATCATTTCTTTGAAGGCGCTCATCATATCGTAGCGCATCTGGCTTTGCATCACGTCGGCGGACATCTGCACGTTGTATCCGCCCGTCTTATATCCTTTCGCTACGGAAAAATAGGTGAACGTTCCCGGTACGCATTCGTATTTGAGGGAGACTTTCGGCAATACCTGCCAGAAGTCTTGGGAAGTCCGTGTATCCATCACCGTGGTTGGGATCGTGAAAAAGCGGTCGAGTTCGATATAAGGCTCGCTTCCGGTAAAGCTGATGCCCATACGCATCTTGGCCTCCGATTGATAAGACATCTTTTGCTTTTCGTAGTCTACCCGTACGCCCGCCGTAATCGAGAGGCCTTCCGTAAACAAGTTGTTGTACGTAGACTGATGATATAAAGCCAAGCCAAACGAAGGTGTCTGGAAAGAGCCGGGGATATACAAATGCTCATCCAATATCTTCAACGACGGCATCCGGGGATATTGCTCCTTCAGTTGGTCGAACACGGGTTGAAGCACGGTCTGTATGCCTTCTTCCTTGAAATCGACCGGCCCGTCGGTATGCAGGTTGTCGTAAAAGCCATACAATCCGACCGACCATTGATAGTCTTGCTTCGCGACGCTTTTGACCGCGATTTCCTCACTGATAGCATGTTGTCGTTGCTTTTGGTTGAGCGTGAAAATGGAACGGGGCGAGAAATCTTGATCCATTTTCATGTCATCCTTGAAATACTGATAACCCGTATTACTACTTAACAAAATCCGCTCGTTCCGGTACTCAAGTGATAGGTTGTTGGCGATGACTGTCCGTTTATAGCTGCTGGGGTCGTTGATGTTGACCGGCTCTACGTGCCGATAATCCGTGTTTCCGTTTCCTGTAAATAATCCGTAAGGGAAAGCGCCTTGATTCGCGTAATCGGCAGAAAGCGAATAGGCCGCCCGGAAATGTGGGCTGAACCTTCCTTCCAGCTTGATGCGTCCGCCCACATTATCCTCCTTGTCGACTCGCTTTCCGTCGTAAGCATTGGTATAAAAGCCATCGTTATGGTCGTAGTACATCGCCGCGGTGAATCCGATCTTCTCGCTCAACTGTCCATAATGGGATGCCTTTACCTTGTATTGTCCATAGCTCCCGGCGGAAAAAGAGAGCCGTTTCCCTTGAAAATCGAATGGCGAGATGGTGTAGATATTCACGATTCCACCCATGGCGTTCCGCCCGTACAGCGTTCCTTGCGGACCACGTAAGACTTCGATCCGCTGAATGTCGGTCAGTTCGAAGTCGAAGGTGCTTTTGTCTAAATAAGGAACATTGTCGACGTATAGCCCTACCGACTGCCCGCTGCTTCGGGCACCAATACCGCGAATATAGATGGCCGACGTCAACTTTGCCCCGTAATCGGGAATGAACAAATTAGGCACGAAAGAACTAATATCTTTCAATGCCTCGATTTGCCGCCCCGCGATCATGCGCGGGGAAAGGATAGAGACGGATCCCGGCAACGTTCGCAAGTCGTTGGTCTCTTTCGTAGAAGAGGTGATGATCACCTCGTTCATATTGTATGTCCGGATAGTATCGTTTTCGTGTGTATGGATATTGTCGGCAAATGTTCCCTGTGAGCCCGCGAGAGCGAGGGCGACGATGCCAATATATTGCTGCTTCATTCGATTTCCTTTCATTTTTTCCTCCGCGAAGGAACAGTAAAAGCAGGAAATGGGCAATCCCTATTTATAGTGATTTTGGGACGTTCCGCCTACAGCCCGATCTCTTCACCCGAAACAATTCCATTCATGATAGCATAAAAGGTGAGTCCAGAGACGGTCTTGATTCCCAATTTCGCGGTGATATTCTTCCGGTGAGTAAGCACGGTATTCAAGCTAATGCTTAGTTTATCAGCGATCTCCTTGTTCGTGACGCCTTTGGCAATGAGCCGCAATACATCGATTTCTCGGCCGGATAGCCCTTTATTGTTGTCCGCGGCCGGGTATGCGCTCGCATGCTCCTCGGCGAATAAGAATTGCAGTTGCTCCAGAATCAGTTCTTGCGGAGCGCCGGTCGTAATCCGATTCACAGCCACGGAACCATTTGGTTCCAAGGTACTTTCGCTTAAGATAGCGGTCTTATTACGCCGGGGCAGGAAGAAATCCGGATTCATCACGAAGGTTTCCGGATCGGTAAAATAATAATCGTATAGCTCATTCCCCGCCATGGACAATTGCTCAAGCGTCGGGAAATGACTAACCTCCACCGGCGGGAAATAGTCGGTCAGCAAACTTTGCAATCCGATGCCACGCAAGGTATCGGTAAGGACAATCGCTATTTGCTTGATCCGGTGCATACTGGTTGAGAGGTGTTAACAACACGATCGCTCCATCTTCTCCATCGCTTGCGTCATGGGCGTAAGGATACGGTAACGGATACGATTATGCTGCTTGATATCTTTCTCTAAACTACAAATCGAAAATAATACAGCATAACACAGGTTCTCGTCGTAATCACCCGAGAGGTGCTTCACCATAATGCTCTTCAAGTCGGCGAGCAGCTCCTCGATACTGTCTTCCGTATGCCGCTCGGAGGTGAGTCGCAATCCGTCTATCGCCAGGGAGTCTTTCTCCAACCGCTCACTGAGCGACCGACAATAAGGGAACCATACTTGCTCGTCCTGTTGAATGCGAGTGGTCAGTTCCGCCTTAAAAGATGCGAAGAAACGTCCGATCAATCCCAATGTCGGGTTGCCCGGCGCGCTCATGGAGATAAACGAGTTCAAATGCCGTTCGATATTCGGCAATTGGTAGCGGGCGTAATATTGGTTGGTCTTGGTAAGATAATCGATAATCTGCGACGTATGGAAAGTCTGTAGTTTCTTTTCCGGAAAATATTCCTCGTTTAAGAAGGTATTGATTACCGTCAGCAGGAAATCCGTATCCAAGGCATGCGCCTCGCAGATGACCCGCACCGACGCGTCACCCAATCCCAAACGGATACCGAACCGGTTAATAACAGGAATGAGTGAGGGGTGTTCCTCCACCACCTCACTCAATCGCATCGTTGGATATACTAACGGCATATCGTTATTACGCTTGTTCCCATTGTTCGCGCAGCAACTTCACGGCGGCGGGAACTACTACATTCCGATCGCCTTGGCAACCGCACTCGAAGCTGACGTACTTGTCGTAACCGATCATCTTCAGCCCCTTAAAACCGTCGATGTAATTATCGGCATCGCCATCCTCGCCCGGCATACTGCGACGCTTACGGCTCGCTATGTGCACATGTTGCAGGTATTTGCCTCCGGAGAGGAACGCACCCATATCGGACGTCTCTTCCCATGTCATGTGCCAGAAGTCGCCCAAGCAGCGTACGCCCGGGTTATTGATGTCGCGACAAATCGACGCGGCGTCGGCCACCAAGCGGAGATAGAAGGCCTCTTGTCGGTTCAGCGGCTCAAGGATCACCGTCGTCCCGTGTTGGGCGGCGTATGTGCCCATCTCGTTGAATTGCTCGCACAGGAAATCCCGGGTTTCCATCGTATGGGGCAACACCGGTACTTGCGAGTTGAACGCCGGCACGATGATGACACCTACGGAACCTAACTCGCCCGCAGCGGCGATAATCTCCTTCATCGTGTCCATACATTGCTTACGAATCGCTGGATCGGTAGAAAGGATGAATCCCTTGAAACCAGCGCAAATCGCGCTGACCTGGATATTACGGCCTTTCAACGCCTCCTTAATCTCGTTTACCCGTCCAGCTAATCCTCCGCCGCCCGGTTCGAATCCGACGACACCCAACTTCTCCATGAAATCGAACTTCTCTTTTAAGGTCTCGCCCGGGGCGATGCCTTCTTGGAAAGAAAGCTTCAACTCCAGATTCTTCCCTGTTTGCTCGGTCGTCTTAGGAGTCTCGCCCGTAGTCGTCGGCTTGGAAGTACAAGCCGCGAACGTGGTGCTACCCGCCGCGAGAGCGGTGCCCGCCAACGTCGCTTTCAAAAAGTTTCTTCTATTGATCGTCATAATTTATCCCACTATTGAATGAATCTCGCAGACGATTCTTTTATTTCTTCTCCAACGGCTTGCCCGGTACCGGAACGGTAAATCCGCTCATATCCATCTTGCCCAGGTTCAAATCCTTCGGCGTATAATCCAACGCGGAAGCGGTCATAGCGTCCCACGTGGTCTCGGCGCCCGTGTAAGCGGACTCGCGTCCCATAATGGCAGCCATGTTCGCCACGGCTGTCTCCGAAGCCTGCTCGATCGCCTTGCCACCGCGGATACAGTTGATCCAGTTCACGTGCTCCAGCGTATACGGATCGGTTTGCTTGAAGTTCGCCTTCTCCGCCTCGAAGTCATATTTCCAAAGCACGTTGCCCGCCAAGTCCTTGATCTCCATCGTCGAGCTATCCCATGAGCCCTTTGTGCCTTGGATAAACTCACTCACATTGTTGGCGCAACCATCGATCTGGCGACACATACTGTGCAAGTGGATACCGTTCTCCATCGTGAAGTCCACGCTAAAATTATCGTATTGATCACCGGTCAGACGGCGTTGGCGAGAGCCGAAACCGACAGCCTTCACCGGTCTCAACCCACTAAACCATGTAAACACGTCGATGTTATGTACGTGCTGCTCTACGATATGATCACCCGAGAGCCATTTCCAGTTTACCCAGTCCTTGATCATCCATTCGCAATCGCTCCAGCCTGCCTGACGTTCACGATACCAAAGCATATTCTGGTTCCAGTAGACGATACCACCCGTGATTTCGCCGATCATGCCTTCCATCACTTTCTTATACGACTCTACGTAACTGCGTTGGTGGTGGCGTTGCGTACCGGTTACGACACACAAGTTCTTCGCGGCGGCTTGTTTCGCCGTGGCCATGATGGTCCGATAACCTACCGGATCCACGCAAATCGGTTTCTCCAAGAAAGAGTGCTTTCCCTTTTCCGTAGCGTATTGGAAATGAGCCGGACGGAATACGGGCGGAGTGGCAATGATAACCACATCCACGCCACTATCGATTACCTGCTTGTAAGCATCCAAACCTACGAAACGCTTGTCCGCGGGGATATCGATGCCCTTCTCGTCTTTCAACTTCTTCGCCAAATCGTCCACACGCTCTTGGAACGTATCGCCCAGCGCCGTGATCGTTACGCCATTAGCGGCGTTCAAGAAGTTGAAGGCCGCTCCGGAGCCGCGTCCGCCGCAACCAATAACGCCGGCTTTCAATTCCTTACCGTCCGTCGCCAAATCCGGTAATTCAGGAATGTAATAACTGCCCGCCTCTTTCAAGGGCTTCGTCGCACCCGCACCGTTTCCGCCGCCGGAGCAAGAGGTTAATGTGCTTACGGCGCTACCTGTGCTAATCGCGCCTAAAGCGCCGGCCATCGCCGTGGTTTTCAAGAAAGATCTTCTGCTGATACTGTTTTCTTTTTTCATGATATGATCACTTTTGAATATTATTTATTGAATTCACATACTACACGGAAACCAATACCTTTGATGTCCGAGTACCACCAGATACTCTTCGGTTGCTGAGGATCGGTCTTCAGCCAAGCATCGTGCTGGGTGCAGGCGCGGGCCGCGCAACGCAGATCCGCAGCGTCGGAGGTATAATTGCCACCCCGTACAACCCACTCGGTTCCTTCTGTCACCAGCGGATCCGTCACGTCACTTCCGCCTTTCGCATAGGCTTCCGGATCATACTTGTCGGCACAATATTCCATCACGTTACCCAGCATATTCTTCAAACCAAAAGGATTGGCTTTCACGCTCTCCGGCTCTTGGGTACGGTTATTGCTATTCTTGCCGTAGATAACATACGAACTGATGCTATCGGTCTTCGCCGCGAAGAACTTACGCCAGAAGCCCTGGTCGGAGAAGTCCTTCGGGTTACCACTAAAGAAATAGGGTGTCTGCGTGCCTCCACGTGCCGCATATTCCCATTCAGCCTCGGTCGGCAAACGATACGTCTTGCCCGTCTTCTTGGAAAGCCATTGGCAGAAAGTCTCGGCGGCGTAGTGTGTCATCGTAATCGCCGGCCGATCGCCGCTACCCCATCCCTGATCGGGGAAGCCGAAAGGCGGTGTCGGACCGGAAATGCCATCCACCGTCACGTCAGGGTCGCTATTGTTCGCATAGACAGTCTCGGGCGGCGTGCGTCCCTCACTCATCGTGCTACCGTAGAATGCCCAATATTGATCCCATGTCACCTCTACCTCCGCCATGAAGAAGGGACTGAGGGTCACATTACGCACCGGTGCCTCATCCGCTTTATGGAAAGCCTCTTTCTCCGGACTACCCATCTGGAAAGTACCTCCGGGAATCGCGATCATCTTAAACGATACCATCGTACCAGGGATTTGCTCCACGTAATCCTCGAAAGAGGTCACCGGCGTAGCGGCCTTGAAGAAAAGGCTCGTATCAACCGGCGCCGACGCGCTTCCGGCTCCTGGCACACCCACCATGCGCGAGTGATTATAATTCGGGTTATAGTGCCCCGCGTCGAGGTGACAGCTGATACATTGCAGGTCCAGCTTCTCCTCGTTGTCATCGTAATATAAGTGCGCCGTTACGCCATCGTCCGTGATACCTTCCGGAAACAGGTTCTGGTGGCAATCCTTGCACGCCTCGTTCGGGATATATTTTACCGCATGCTCCAATTCCGACTTGGTATCCCAATTGAAGTCCGCGCTATCTTTCGTCAGATACGACCATAGGTCTTTCATCCCCAGTTTCGCCTTCGCGCTGTAGTGCGCCCATGTGTCGGTCTGGGGCGGCAGGTGGCAGGCCACACAATGCGTTTTCACGCCACTCCCATTGTTGACGTGCGTAGAGAGTTTCCAACTTCCCTCTACATGGGGATGCACGTGGCACATCATGCACGACTCATCCGTCGAGAAATAGACCGATGTCTTATACAACGCCGCCGCAATGCCTCCTCCCGCGATTAATCCGAGGAGAAGGATGAACCACTTACTCGTAAAAAAACTTTTCTTCCGTTCACCGGAATACCGATCTGAGAATTTATTTTTTGTCATCTGTTCCTATGATATACTATTACACCCACTTGCGATTTGGTCGAAAAACCGCAATAAAAGTAGTACATTCCTTTCTATATAGGAAAAACATACCACTTTATTTAATAAATTTGTCGTCTTGTTTACGCTTATTTACCATTGAAGAGGGGAAAATGCACGGAAGGAGAGGCTCGAACTCCCGACACCTGGTTTTGGAGACCAGTGCTCTACCGACTGAGCTACTTCCGTATGCGACCGCGAAAATACGCCAATTATTTGAATTGGCAAATGTTTCAACTAAAAACATAACGAACAAAACGAACTTCCCGGAGAAGATAGGTACATTGACAAAGACACATACGTGTGTTGGCATTTTAACATACGTGCGTTGGTAAAGACACATACGTGCGTTTACAGAGGAATTCATGAATTAGCATTAGAAATTTTGAATTCGTAAGTCATAAATCCTTATTTTCGCGATTAGATTCAGAGTTTTAATAGAAAGGAAAATATGACGAACAAATTAAAACCGGAGACCCTGTGCGTACAGGCCGGTTGGCAACCCAAAAACGGTGAGCCGCGCGTGCTCCCCATCTATCAGAGTACAACTTTCAAGTACGATACGAGCGAACAAATGGCCAAGTTATTCGATCTGGAGGAAAGCGGTTATTTCTATACACGCTTGCAAAACCCCACGAACGATGCCGTAGCCGCGAAAATAGCGGCCTTGGAAGGAGGCGTAGCCGCTATGCTGACCTCTTCCGGACAAGCCGCCAATTTCTACGCTTTATTCAACCTTTGCGAGGCGGGCGATCATTTGGTATGCTCTTCCACTATCTATGGCGGGACATTCAACCTATTCGGCGTAACCGTGAAGAAACTGGGAATCGATGTCACGTTTGTCGACCCGGACGCGCCGGGGGAGGAGATATCGGCCGCTTTCCGACCGAATACCAAGGCATTGTTTGGCGAGACACTTTCCAATCCGGGCATGAATGTATTGGATATCGAGAAGTTTGCCCGTATCGCTCATAGCCACGGCGTGCCCTTGATCGTGGACAACACGTTCGCGACACCTATCAATTGCCGCCCGTTCGAATGGGGCGCCGATATCGTGACCCACTCTACTACCAAATATATGGACGGACATGCCACCAGCGTAGGAGGAGCCGTGGTGGATAGCGGTAATTTCGACTGGGACGCGCATGCCGATAAGTTCCCCGGCTTGACCACTCCGGACGAGTCGTACCACGGACTGACCTATACGAAAGCTTTCGGCCGCATGGCTTACATCACCAAAGCGACCGCCCAGCTGATGCGCGACTTGGGAAGCATCCAATCGCCCATGAACGCTTTCCTGCTGAATCTTGGCCTGGAAACACTTCACCTACGGATGCCGCGCCATTGCCAAAACGCCCAACAAGTAGCGGAATGGCTGGAGGCGAACGAGAAGGTAGCTTGGGTAAACTATCCGGGATTGAAAGGGAATAAGTACTATGAGTTGGCACAGAAATACATGCCGAACGGCACGTGTGGCGTAATCGCCTTCGGTTTGAAAGGTACGCGCGAGGACGCTATCCGTTTCATGGACCGATTGAAGATGATTTGCATCGTGACACATGTGGCCGATGCCCGCACTTGCGTACTGCATCCCGCCAGCCATACACACCGCCAACTGACGGACGAGCAACTCATCGAGGCCGGCGTAGCCCCCGATTTGATCCGCCTCTCCGTCGGTATCGAGAACGTAAACGATATCATCGGCGACATCGAGCAGGCACTGGGATAAGCGATTTCTGAATTACGAGATACGAGTTACGAATAAAGAGTTATGCATATTGAATCCTAATATCTTCTATTCCTAAAGAAAAGGATATATTATACCGTGCAACTCGTACCTCGTAATTCGTGTCTCCGCAAATCATAGTTTACTGAGCCTTTCCATCCAATATCCGGCGATGCGGCGCAGACGTGTTACAGGACAAGGTTCCCGCAATAGATCCTCGCGGAACTCCCGAAGAATCAACCAATCGGCTTGCTTGACCCAATGGCGAAACGTTTGGTTTTCCGTATGCCGCTCGGAAAGAGACAACAAGACATCCAGATCGAAGCGATCCGATACCGCGCCCGCACCGGAAATAACCGCATCGTGGGCATTGCAAGCTTGCTCGATATGCGTGGGGACCATCAATACCGGTTTATTCAGATACATCGCCTCGCATACCGACTCGAAGCCGGCCGTCGTGGCATAGGCCTTCGCCCCCGCCATATAATGGACGAACAACGTATCGTTCAGCTGATGGAACGAGAGATGGTCATCTACTTTCAACTCGGCGGGAACCCCTTTTTTATCCCAAAAGAAATGCAAGGCGACTTCCGGATGCCGGGCATGCCAAGCACGGACCTCCTCGCTAAATCCGCTATTCAACAAATAACCGTGTAAATAATTACCCTCGGAAGGCTCCAAGGACAATACTTCCCGCCGCAATAAAGGAGGAACCACCACGATTTTCTCATCGGGCACCTCATGCATTTTCCGGAAAGACAACGCTAACTTCCTCGATGCCCCGATCGCGGTCAGACGAGTAAAGAAACGCAACGACGCCAGCGAGAATCTGTTCTCTTTCGGAAACTCAAAGTCGGGATGCAAAAATAAATATTGATGAGCGATACATATCATAGCGGCTTTCGGACGAAAGACCCAATAGGTCAATCCCGTCAATAACTCGTAGAAATTCACGACCACATCCGCCTCCGTTTCACGGATCATACGCTGGATATAACGAATACTCCCTACATATTTATTGGTGCGGCACAGATTGTAAACGACACTACGGACGATATGAACCTGCTTGTTCTTGGCCGTCGGCAGGAAATTCGGGCTCTCAAACGAATAGATGGGCGCATGGATCTTATCGACAAAGAAAGAGGGCAAACGCCTGGCCGGACTTTTTCCTACCAACACGCCAACAATCGTATGCCCCTCCGACTCCAACTTCTGCCGTAAGGACAACGCTTGGGTCAGATGCCCACGCCCCTCACCTTGTATGATAAATAGAATCCGCATATTTGATTATGCAAAAAAACATCGTTTATATTACAATACCACGACCATGACGTTAAAAATGCATAAAACACAGAAGGCTCGCTCTTCACAGGGCGGGCCTTCTCTCGTTTAATTGCAAATATTAAAATTATGATGACATTTTTCCTTCATACTCGCACGATGGCGCTTATTCCTCCGACTGGGATGCCTCGTAAGCCTTCAAGAGCTTCTCCTGTACATCCGACGGAACCAACTCGTAGCTGGCGAAACGCATCGTGAACGAAGCGCGCCCTCCGGTAATCGAGCTGAGCGAGGTCGAATAGTTGGACATCTCTTTCAAAGGAACTTTCGCCTGCAACTTCTCGAAGCCCTTCTCGCTATTCATACCCATGATCAAGGCGCGACGCCCTTGCAAATCGCTCATCACATCGCCCAAGAAATCGGCCGGAACGGAAACCTCCACGTCATAAACAGGCTCCAGGATCTTCGGACCCGCCTCCTTGAACGCCGTGCTGAATGCGTTGCGCCCCGCGAGCATAAACGAGATCTCATTGCTATCTACCGGGTGCATCTTTCCATCGTACACGCAGATACGGACATCGCGGGCGTACGACCCCGTCAACGGGCCTTGCTCCATGCGTCCCATGATACCTTTCAGGATAGCCGGTAAGAAACGCGCGTCGATGGCGCCACCTACGATGCAATTCACGAATACCAGCTTGCCGCCCCATTCCAAATCAATCGTCTGCGTATCGCGTACGTTCATCTTATATTCCTGCCCTCCGAAACGATAGGTATCCGGCGCCGGCATACCCTCGTAATAAGGCTCGATAATCAAGTGCACCTCGCCAAACTGGCCGGCTCCACCCGATTGCTTCTTATGCCGATAATCCGCGCGCGCCGCCTTCGTGATCGTCTCGCGATAGGGAATCTTCGGCTCCAGGAACTCGATGGGTAACTTATCATTATTCTCGATCCGCCATTTCAACGTGCGCAAGTGGAACTCGCCCTGGCCATGGATGATCGTCTGTTTCAATTCCTTCGATTGCTCGATGATCCACGTCGGATCCTCCTCGTGCATACGGGTCAGGATCTCCATCATCTTCTCGGCGTCCGCCTCGTTCGCGGGCTTGATCGCACGACGATACTTCGGCGCCGGATACTTGATGAAATCGAAACGATAATCACATCCCTTACCGTTCAAGGTATTTCCACGACGTACGTCCTTCAGCTTCACGGTAGCGCCAATATCGCCCGCCACCATCTCGGAAACCTGCGTACGGGTTTGCCCCGCTACCACGAACAACTGGGCGATACGCTCCTTCGAGCCACGATCCGCGTTCACCAAATCGTCTCCCTCCTTGACCTTTCCTGATATCACCTTAAAATAGGAAACCTGTCCGATATGCGGCTCCACGGTGGTCTTGAAGAAGAACAAGCTGGTCGGGCCCTCGGAATCCGGTGTCACCTCCACGCCCTCGGTCGTAATCAGGCGCGGCATCTTATCGGTACAAGGCACCACGTTGCCCAAAAACTCCAGCGTACGGCGCACGCACATATCCCGTCCGGCGCATACACAGAACACGGGGAACATGCCGCGCGTCACCAATCCGGCGCGAATACCGGCACGCATATCATCCTCGCTCAAGGCACCCTCCTCGAAGAATTTCTCCATCAGAATATCGTCATGCTCGGCGGCGGCCTCTACCAACGCCTGGTGCAGCTCCATCGCCTTCTCCATCTCCTCGGCAGGGATTTCCAATACATCGGGCACGCCTCCTTCCGGCTTCCAGCGATACATCTTCATCTTCAACACATCCACCACGGCGTTGAACGAAGCGCCGCACGTAATCGGATACTGTATTTGTACCACCTTACTGCCCCAACGATCCCGCAACTGGGCGATCGTGCCATCGTAATCCGCCTTATCGTTATCCAACTGGTTGACAACGAAAATCACCGGTTTATGGAATTGCTCCGTGTAACGGAACTGGTTGATGGTACCTACCTCCACGCCATACTGGGCATTCAACACCATCAAAGCCGTATCGGTCACGTTCAAGGCCGAGACAGCGCCTCCCACGAAATCGTCCGAACCCGGGCAATCGATAAAATTCAGCTTTCTACCTTGCCATTCCACACTGAAAACGGTCGAGAATACCGAGTAACCATACTCCTTCTCAACCGGGAAATAATCGCACACCGTATTTCCTGACTCTACGGAGCCGCGACGTTTTATAACTCCACCCTCGTAAAGCATTGCTTCCGCGAGAGTGGTTTTTCCAGAGCCTGAACTTCCCAAAATAGAGATGTTCTTGATTTCATTTGTTTGGTATACTTTCATGATATCAGGACTTTAATATTATGAATTTAACAATACGTTTCTATTTGGCGTGAATCTCATTCATTTTCACGAGGGCGCAATTTAGAGATTACCTCCGAAATAACCAATCTCACGGCTTGTGTTTGAGAACAATGTTGCAGAACACGCGAGCCGGGAACCGCGAATCAGGAGCTACGAATTACGAATTATGAGTTACGAATTCGCGGATAACGAGGCACAAAGGCAAAGCCTGGTTTTACACCTCGTAAAAGATAGTTTTCCCCTTCCGAAAGCATACATATACATATTATAAATAGGTACGACAATATATCCCGCATATTCCGTACCTTCGCGCAAATTCGTAATTCGTAATTTGTAATTCACCATGTTCAGCCTCTATATCCACGTCCCATTCTGCGCCACGCGGTGCGTCTATTGCGATTTTTTCTCCAATACGGATACGCGTTATAAGGAGCCGTATTTGCGGGCGATCGAGAAAGAGATGGAACTCCGGGGGGAATATATCGACGACGATACGCTCGAAACCATCTACCTGGGAGGGGGAACGCCCTCGCGGCTGAGCGGGAACGACCTGGAGCGAATCTTCAACGCCATCTCGCGGCGCTTCTCCATCGCCGAGGGAGCGGAGATCACCTTAGAGGCCAATCCGGATGATATACGGCCGGATTACCTATCCGCGCTCCGCGACCTGCCCATCAACCGGATTAGCATGGGCATACAAAGTTTCCGGCCGGAAGATTTACGCCTGCTCAACCGTAGGCACGACCGCGAGCAAGCGATACGGGCGGTAGAGCTTTGCCAAGCGCATGGCTTCACGAACCTCAGCATCGACCTAATCTATGGGCTACCGGGCCAAACGCCAGAAGCTTGGGAGGAGAATCTGAGACAAGCTATCCGATTAGGCACGCCACACCTTTCCGCCTACCACCTGACCTACGAGGAGGGAACCGCGCTCTACAAGCGTTTGCAAGCCGGCCAAGTCGAGCCCGTGGACGAGGAGGTGAGCGTAACGCTCTTTCACATCCTAACCGAGCGAATGGCCGAGGCGGGATTCCAGCATTACGAAATCTCGAACTTCGCCCGGCCGGGCTTCCACGCCCGGCACAATAGCGCCTACTGGACAGGCAAACCGTACTTGGGGTTGGGACCCTCGGCGCATTCATACAACCGGACAAGCCGGGAATGGAATGTCGCCTCCCTCCCGCTCTACCTGCGAGGTATCGAGAGCGGGCAACCCGCCACGGAGCGAGAGACGCTCGACCTTTCCACCCGATACAACGATTTTATCATCACGGGCTTACGAACCATGTGGGGCATCTCGCTCGATAAGTTACGGACGGAATTTGGCGAGGCGTTGCTCGCTTATTGCCAAAAGCAGGCGCGTCCCTATATCCAGCGAGGGCTCTTACGCCAAGAGAACGACCGGCTGGCCTTATCCCAAGCGGGAATCCTTCTCTCCGACGGAATCATGAGTGAATTGATGTATATAAAATAAGGAGCGGGTGTGCCCAAATCCTGTATGGACACACCCGCTCTTATCCCGCGCTTCCCTTTTTATGAGAAACTCTCCTCCGTAGCCCGCATCTCTTCGCAAGGCTCGGTAATACCCAACAACTCATTTATCTCTTTCCGTCTCCCTAAATCCAGGAAATACGTCTCTACTACCTTATAAATATCAAAACCTTCCGTAGAACCGGCGGCCAAATTCAACGTTTCCACCAACTTCTTAACCGCCTTGTGAATCTCTCCTTGCTGGATCAGATGACACTCATTCCCGTGAATTAATTGATTCTTTCCCATGATACTTTATTTTTTAATGATACATTAATAAATACTTCCTACTACAAAGAAATCTCATTCCTGTGCGAAAGATACGAATATCTTTTTAGGAACAAATGCTTTTCGTCAATTTTTTACCGCTCCGGCGATTTTTAAGGCGTTTTAGAAGGCAATTACGGCCCTATTCCATTATTTTCGCGGAAAAACGGGCATGAAGAAATTAGTGATATGGGATCTCGACGGCACGTTGCTGAATACGATCGCCGACTTGGCGAGAAGCACCAACTACGCTTTACGCGAAAATGGCTTTCCCGAACATGAGGTAAGCGCGTACAATTTTTTCGTTGGGAATGGCATCAACAAGCTTTTCGAGCGGGCGCTCCCGGAAGGAGCCCGCGACGAGACGAATATCCGCCGCATACGGGAAGCGTTCCTTCCCTACTACGACCGGCATAACGCGGATGAGAGCGTGCCTTATCCCGGCATCCCGGAATTATTGGACCGATTGGCGAGACAAGGCGTAAAACTGGCCGTGGCTTCCAACAAATACCAAGCCGCCACCCGTGCGCTGATCTCCCGTTTCTTTCCCACGATTCCTTTCGCGGTCGTATTAGGGCAACGGGAAGGCATCCCCACGAAGCCCGACCCCGCTATCGTCGACGAGATCTTGGCGCGGACCGGCATCGCACGAGAGGATACTTTATACGTGGGCGACTCGGACGTGGATATGCGAACCGCCCTTAATAGCGGCGTAGACGCTTGCGGCGTTTGCTGGGGATTCCGCCCCCGTGCGGAATTGGAGAAATACCATCCCGCCTATATCGCCGAGCGCCCGGAAGATATTCCCGCGTTCTTATAGCAGAGGACCGCGCCCCAAGGCAATCGGGCAAACCGCCCGAAGGCTCCATCGCGACAATGGGCATTATAAGGTGCTGACAATACCTATCATTAGCACCTTATAATGCCCATCCTTCGTATCTCACGATGCCCATTATCGGAACGGGAGGAATCATGCCATTCGTACGCCGATTCCCCTCTCATTCCCGGGTTACCGCACCAACTTCAACTCGTTGATAAGGCGGGGACATTTGCCCCATTTGTCGATGATGTAAAGCACGTAGCGGATATCCACGCCGATGCAGCGTTGCAATTCCGGCTCGAACGCGATATCGCCGCTCATCGCCTCCCAATTGCCATCGAACGCGAGACCTATCACACGGGCGTTCTTATCGAACACGGGGCTTCCGGAGTTGCCACCGGTGATGTCGTTGTTGGAGAGGAAACAAAGTTGAAGCTCCCCTTTCTCGTTGGCGTACGGACCGAAATCGCGGTCGCTCACGAGGTCTAATATCTCCGGTTGCACCCAAAACTCGTCGCTCGTCGGGTCCTCTTTCTCCAAGATGCCCTTGTCGGTGGTGTAATAGTTGTACCAAGCCGCGTCGAACGGGCGGTAACCACCGATGGAACCGTAGCTCAGGCGCATCGTGAAGTTCGCGTCGGAAGGCAACGCCTTCTCCGGATGCATCTCCTTCAAGCCGGCGAAGTAGAGGCGCTCGCCCTTGGCGATGTCGAACTCCGCGTCGCCCATCAGCTGTTGCAAATCGAGTACGGAGAGCATGACCGAGAGGCTCAGCTCCGCCGCGGGATCTTTCATGAATTTCTTATACTGCTTCGGGTCGCGCACGATCCGCCCGATCTCGCTGTACGTTAGCAGGCGTGTTTTCTTGAACACGTCGGCGGCATATCGTTTGTAGTCGCCTTTGTATTTCTTATCAATTTTCTGGTAGGCGTCCGGCAGGAACTCGGGCGACACCCGTTCTTTCACTACCTGCATCATCGCCGCCAGCACCTCTTGGTCCATCGCCGCGTCGTAGTCCTTGAAGAACGCCAGCACACGGTCTTTCAAGAACGCGTCGGCCTCCTCCGGTGTCGAGCCGTCCACGTCAAAGCCCTGTATCATCCGTGCGAGACGCAGGATCTCGGCGCCATTCAGGAAGGCCTCGCTCAGATAGGTAAGCGCCTCCTGGTAAGGAGCGGTCGTCGTGTATCCTTTCTCCAGCAAATTGAGCACCTCGCCATACTTCGCCGTCCGCGCCGGGTCTCGCGCCACCCAGTCGGCGAACGCCTTCTCTTCCGCCTGCTTGCGCTCCACGACGTTGAGGTTCGCCAAGCCCTTGTTCATGCCGATGGAGTTCTTCCAATAATTGGAGCTGCCGGCGAACTTGGAGGCGTACTTGATGCGCGTGGCGTCGCTGGCCGCCATTCCCTTTTTCCAAATCTCCTGCTTGATGCCGCGCACCTCGATGCGGGGCTTGTTCGTGCGCTCGATGCGTTGCTCCACGCCCCACGAGCAGAGGTAGCGGTCCGTGCTGCCCGGGAAGCCGATCGTCATGGCATAATCCTTGTCCTTGTAGCCTTGCAGGGAGACCTCCGCCACGTACTTAGGGCGGTAGGGACGGTTGTCGGCGTCGTATTCCGCCGGTTCGTTACGCTCGTTGGCATACACCCGGAAGACGGAGAAGTCGCACGTATGGCGAGGCCACATCCAGTTGTCCGTATCCCCGCCGAACTTACCGAGCGAGCTGGGCGGCGCGAACACCATGCGCACGTCGCGGAACACGTCGTACACCACCAAATAATACTTGTTGTTGTTATAGAACGGGATTACGTCGGCCGAGAGGAACTCGTTCGTCCCCAGCGAGTCGCAAATCGCCTGCCCGATGGAATCCGCCGCGGCGAGGCGTTGGTACTCGTCCTCGATCGAGGCGATCTGGCTATTGACGCGGTCGCTCACGTCCACTGTCTCCCGCAGGTAGCGCACCGAGAGGCCCGGCACCGGAAGCTCCTCCTCCTTGCTTTGGGAGATGAACCCGTCTTTCAAGTAATCATGCTCCACGCTGCTCAACTGCTGGATCGAGCCATAGCCGCAATGATGGTTCGTGAAGATCAATCCCTCGCCGGACACGGTGATACCCGTGCAGCCGCCGCCGAAGATGACCACGGCGTTCGCCACGCAAGGATCGGTCTCGCTATACAACTGCTCGTACGTCGGCGTGAAACCCAGTTCCGCCATTCTCGCCAGATTCTGTTTGTTCAATTCTTTCAGCACCCACATGCCCTCGTCGGCAAATACCGGTGCCGAGGCGGCCAACAGCAATACCGCCGCCCCCACTTCTCGCAATAACTTCATTTTACTGTTCGTCTTTATTTATTCAATGAGTAATTTGATATTCTCCATCTCCACCCGGGCGGACAGCCATCGCTTGATCTTCGCGCGCTCCTCCTCGCGCAAGGGCGTCTCGCTCCTCAGGTACACCAGCAGCACCGTATCCGCCCGCGCCGTATCCGTACGCAGGATGTAGGTGTTCGAGCACGAGGCCTCCACGACCGACGGGAACAGCACGCGCATCTCCGGGAGCAACTCGGCTGTCAGCCGCTCGGAGCTTTGGTAGGCGTTCACCCGCCGCCGCAGGGAATCGAGCTGAATGGTCTGCTCGCGAAGCACCTCCTCGCTATTCTTATATAAATCCCGCATCAGCAGGCTCTTCAATTCGTTGATATCGGTCGCCTCCTGGCCGAAGCCTTGGCGCACCACCAGGCGCACGTCCTTCAAGCCGTACTTGGGCATCTTGGCACGTGCGTTGGCGATGCTCGCGTCCGGCACGGTCTGCCCGATCAGTACCACCTCCACGGCTTTCTCCTCGCTGGTATCCGTGACGCGCTTGCTCAGGATTTGCGTATCGGGGAAGTTCAGCTCCTCCGCGATGAAGGTCTGCACCCGGTTCTCGAAATAGCTGCTCCGGATAAGGTTGTAGCTCAGGAACAGGCTGGGCACGATGGTGAAGAAGACGATCAGCCCCACGTAGCGCGTCACGATCTTCTCGCGCTGCTTGTCCAGGAATACCTTCTTCGGGTATTTCAGCAGGCGCACCACCAGGAAGGTGGCCAGGCTGATGAACACCGTATTGATGAAATACAAGTACAGGGCGCCGAAGAAATAATACAGGTTGCCGCTCGCCAGGCCGAAGCCCGCCGTGCAGAGCGGAGGCATCAACGCCGTGGCGATCGCCACGCCCGGGATGACGTTGCCCTTGCTCTTCGTCGAGCTGGCCACGATGCCCGCCAAGCCGCCGAAGAAGGCGATCAGCACGTCGTACACCGTCGGCTGCGTGCGGGCGAGCAGCTCGCTTTGCGCCTCGTCGATGGGGGTGAGCAGGAAATAGATGGTGGAGGTGATGATGCCGAACACCGTCGCCGTGGCGAAGTTGCGGAAGGCGCGCTTGATCAGCTCGAAATCGAACGTGCCCAGGCCGAGGCCGAAGCCCATGATGGGACCCATCAGCGGCGATATCAACATCGCGCCGATAATCACGGCGGTGGAGTTCATGTTCAAGCCTAACGAGGCGATAAACGTGGCGAAGATGAGCACCCACAGGTTCGTTCCCTTGAACTCCACGCCCCGTTTGATCGACTCGATCGTTTCCCGGTCGTCTTCCTTCTCCTGCCGGATATCGAAGTTGCGCACGAAGAAGTCGACAATCTGTTTATGCAGCAATCCTTTATTTTCCATACGAGATACTATTCACTTAGTACATAACAAAGCGCGAATATATTCCAATTGTTTGTTTTTCTAACGCTTTCGGAGCCCTTTTATCACCCCGCGCAAATCCCGCCGGAGCAAAAACGCGACATATAGCCCCAGCAGGAGCGTCCGGTAGCCTAAGCGGAGCCATTCCGACTCGATGGGCACACACATGCCCGCCGCATAGAGCGCCGCCGCGAGGCAGCCGTAGACGAGGGCCGAGCGCAGGTCGTAGGCGACCGGGTATTTCCGCTGCCCCACGAAGTAGGAGAGCAACATCATCAGCAAGTTGCAGAAGAACGACGCCCATGCGCAGGCCATATAGCCGTACACCGGGGCGAAGAGCACGATGATGGCCACCGTCGCCACGCAGCCGATGGCCGAGAAGTAGGCGCCCCACTTCGTCTCGTCAATCAGCTTGTACCACAGCGAGAGGTTGAAGTAGATGCCGAAGAACAGCTCACCCAGCATCACGATGGGCACCACGCGCAAGCCCGGATAGTAGGCCTCGCCCACGAAGTACTTCAGGATGTCGAGGTAGAACATCACCCCTAGGAAGATGAGCAGGGCGAAGATGATGAAGTATTTCATCACCTCGGCGTACGCTTCCTTGTTGTCACCGCTCTTGTTGCGGGCGAAGATGAACGGCTCGTAGGCGTAGCGGAAAGCTTGCGTGAACATCACCATCACCACGGCTATCTTGAAGCAGGCGCCGTAGATGCCCAGTTGCTCGTTGGCGTAGGCCTTGTCGGCGAAGAGGAAGGGGAACAATATCTTGTCCGCCGTCTGGTTGAAGATGCCGGCGATGCCCAGTAGCAGGATGGGGAACGAGTAGCGCAGGATTTGCCGCAAGAGCGCCCCGTCCGCCTTCGCCCGCAGGCCCGGCAGCATATCCGGCACGAGCGCCACGAGGGTGAACAGCGTGGTGAACACGTTCGCCACGAACACGTAGCCTACCCCGTAGTCCGGCCGGTAGAACCAGTCGACGGCCCCCGGGCAGCGGGCGTGCAGCCACGGGCAGACGACGAGGAAGAAGATGTTCAGGAAGATGTTCAGCCCGATGTTCGCCAGTTTGATGCCAGCGAAGCGCCACGCCTTCCCCTGATAGCGCAGGTAGGCGAAGGGGACGCAACAGAAGGCGTCCACCGCCACGATGCCCGCCATCATGCCCACGAACTCCGGATGGTCGGCGTAGCCCATCGCCCCGCTGATGGCCGGCAGCGCGGCGAACACGCACGCGGCGAACAGCGCCGAGCTGCCCATCAGGCAATACAACACGGAGGCGTACACCCGCTCCGGGGCGCGCTCCTCTTTCTTGTTGATGAAACGGAAGAAACCCGTCTCCATCCCATACGTCAGCAACACGAGCAGCAGCGCCGTCCACCCGTACAGGTTCGTCACGATGCCATACTCGCCCGTCCCCGCCAGCACGCGGGTGTACATCGGCACCAGCATCCAGTTCAGGAAGCGGCCCACGATGCTGCTCAGTCCATACACGGCGGTCTCCTTCACGAGCCGCCTCAGTCCTCCTGCCATATCGCTCTCTCTTTCTTTTTACCTTGTCGTTTTTTAGTCGAATAAGAAACCTTGCTCGCCGCCGCGCGTGCGCCCCAAGTGCGTGTAGGCAAGCTCCGTCACCTCGCGGCCGCGGGGCGTGCGCTTCAGGAAGCCCTCCTTGATGAGGAACGGCTCGTACACCTCCTCCAGCGTGCCGGGGTCCTCGCCTAAGGCGGTGGCGATGGTGGTAAGCCCCACGGGGCCGCCCTTGAACTTGTCGATAATCGTCGTCAGCAACTTGTTGTCGATTTGGTCCAAGCCGTAGCGGTCGATGTTGAGCGCCTCTAACGAGAAGCAGGCGATGGCCTTGTCGATGTCCCCGTTGCCCTTCACCTGCGCGAAGTCGCGCACGCGGCGTAACAGGGCGTTGGCGATACGGGGCGTGCCGCGGCTGCGCGAGGCGATTTCCCGCGCGGCGGTCAGCTCGCAACGCACGTTCAGGATGTCGGCGCTGCGGAGCACGATGCGCGTCAGCGTCTCCACGTCGTAATACTCCAGGTGCATGTTGATGCCGAAGCGGGCGCGCAGCGGACTGGTCAACAAGCCGCTCCGCGTGGTGGCGCCGATAAGCGTGAAGGGCGCGAGGTCTATCTGGATGGAGCGGGCGCTCGGACCCTTGTCGATGACGATATCGATGCGGTAATCCTCCATCGCCGAGTAGAGGTACTCCTCCACGATGGGGCTGAGGCGGTGTATCTCGTCGATGAAGAGCACGTCGTTCCTCTCCAGCGAGGTGAGCACGCCCGCCAGGTCGCCCGGCTTGTCGAGCACCGGCCCCGAGGTGACCTTGAAGCCCACGCCCAACTCGTTGGCGATGATGTTCGACAGCGTCGTCTTTCCCAATCCGGGAGGGCCGTGCAGCAACACATGGTCCAGCGCCTCCTTGCGCATCCGGGCGGCCATGACGAACACCTTCAGGTTCTCCACCACCTTCGCCTGCCCGCTGAAATCGCGGAACGAGAGCGGGCGCAACACGTTCTCGTACTCGCGCTCGCTCTCCGGCATCCGCGCGTCTCTTATGTCAAAATCGTTTCCCATAACAGACGCGAATGTAAACATTAATGACGAGTTACGAGTCACGAATTACGAGCTACGATTTATCATATATATTATTTTTTGTTGTACATCCGCTCTTTTTCGCGTACCTTGCGAACGTTTTTAGACAAAGAGAGGTTGACCTTCCGCGCGGTTGAATGGTATCATCATCAAAAATTTAGTTGTTATGGAGAAGAAGACAATCAAGTGGAACGCGCTCGCGAGCTTCCTCCTCGCCCTGCTGCTCTGCGCGGGCGCGGCGAAGCGAGCCGCCAAGGAGAGAGAGAAGGCCGAGAAGCAATCCTCCGCCTCCAAGAAAGAGACAACCGTGAAGACGAAAGCCCCCAAGGCGCAGAAGTCGGCCCCCGTGCGCACCGTGCGCCGCCG
>DXEN01000030.1 GCA_019114945.1 Candidatus Parabacteroides intestinigallinarum
GAAATAGATTCTCCTCCAATGAATATTACTGAAGAAGATCCAATTAAAGGACTTAAATATGCAGCTATTGAAGTTCCTTAAGTGCTGACCTGAGCAAATATGACCTGCTTATTGATGCAACAGCATCTGCAAGTGTATTTCGATTGCTTGATAAAATTGCACAAAATACTTCTATACCAGTAGTACATTTTGCATTATCTGACGCTGGAAATATTGGTCATGTATATATAAATACAAAACGTGATACCCTCCTCTCAGATTATTATATGTACTTAACTCAGGAATCGGTTGTTAATGATGATGTAAGTGGATGGTTGAAAAGGGAATCTAAATATAATTTGGATTTGATTCGTATCGGTGAAGGTTGTCATTCTAAAACGATGCGATTGGGGGATGACGTAATCTCAACACATACTGGAATTGCCGCAAGTATTATCAAATCTGCTTTGGCCAGAGACTTGAATAATACTGTCTATTTATCATACGTAAATATCGAATATGATGGTCAAGTGTTTACAGAGAGATATTCTGTACCGTATTTTTTCAGTTGTAAATGTTCAAATAATGATGAATGGCAAATAAGAATCCCTGATTCTTTGTTGAAGAAAATTCAACGTGAAGCAAAAATAGCTGGGAAAAAGGAGGTTGGCGGTTATCTGATGGGGAATATAGATGTGAAACACAAAACAGTCTACGTCTTGCATCAGTTTAAGCCTGATGATTCAAAACAAAGGTCATCTAAATTGAGATTGGGGACTAAAGGCTGGCGTGAGGAGTACTTGAAGGTTAAAGAACGAAGTGCCGGAATGCTTGATTATATCGGAGACTGGCATAGCCATCCTTCAGGAAGTTTAGAAATGTCAACAACAGATATTCTTACAAATTATGCAATCAAAACAGAAGAGATACCTTCAGATTACGGACTATGTATTATAACTAATAGTAGTACTACAGCAGCGTATCTTTTAGCTCCTGGAATTAAAATTTACATAGTAGAAGAATGATTACTATAAAACTGAGTTTGTTTGTCCACCATTTCCTCTCACCGCCTCAGACCGTCTTAGATGGTGCGGTTTGTTTGCGCAAATTTCATTGATTGTCGCATAATATATTGATAATCAATACAGATAAATTTCTTCAACGAAGAGGAATATTAAGTCGAATAGTTTATCCAGAAAGTCTATTATTCAGACGATATGAGGCGATTCGAAAGAGTCGCCTCATATCGTATCGGTCCGTTCCTCGGTTGTTTTTCGGGGCAGATACAATTTACGGGCGCTTATTGCGTTTGTTTATAGAAACATGAAGTGAATGCGGATGAGAAGAATCCTTCTTTTGATGATTGTCTTATGCTGTACCTGCGCGGGAATCGTGCGGGCGCAATACGACGCGCGCCTGAGCCAATACTTCATGGCGAAACCTTACTATAACCCGGCGGTGGCTGGAGCTACGGAAGACCTGAACATCTTGGCGCTCGCCAGACTGGAGTGGGTAGGGATGAGCGGCGCCCCCATGTCGTTCTTCGTTACCTCGGATATGCCGCTGAACATTGGCAAGACCCAGCACGGCATTGGATTAGCGGTCTATACCGAGTCGATCGGCCTATTCATGAATACGCACGTAGGCGCCCAATACGCATACAAGTACAAATTGTTCGGCGGTGTCATCAGCGGCGGATTGCAGATTGGCTTGGTCAACCAGTCTTTCGACGGAAGCAAGGTGGAGATGGTCGAATCAGAGTTCCACCAAGAGACCGACGCCGCCATCCCGACCGAGCAGGTCAGCGGCATGGGGCTGGACTTGAACTTCGGTATTTACTACAATCACAAGCGTTTTTACGCCGGCTTTGGCATGACGCACCTAACGCAACCGGAATTGCAGTTGGACGAGAATGCCTATACATACATCGGACGTTCATTTAATTTGATGGGTGGATACAATATTCAGTTGAGGAATCCGTTGATAGAGTTACAGCCTTCCGTATTTTTGCTGACGGATATGCAAAGCTTTCATGCGGATATCACGGCAAGGCTGGAATATAATAAGATGTTCAACGGCGGTATTTCCTATCGGGTGAACGAGTCGGTAGGGGTGATGTTCGGCGTGAAGATAGGCCGCTTCCAGGCGGGATACGCATACGACTTCCCGATTACGGCCTTGGGACGTGCCAGCAGCGGCAGCCATGAGTTGTGCTTGCGGTACGCCATGAAGTTGAACAAAACGAAAACAGGAAAGAACAGACATAAAAGTGTACGTATATTATAGGTATATGAAAAGAGTATTATTGGTACTTGTTGCGGTAGTCTTGTTAACCGCCTGCGGCCGGTCGCTCCGGAACGCCGGCGGCGAGGTGACGGGAGTCAGGTCGGTCGCGTTCAATGAGCCCGCCCCATACGGGATGGTCTTGATTAAGAGAGGATCGTTCGAGATGGGGCCCGCCGACAAGGATTCGCTGTGGGGAATCATACCCGAGACGAAGGGCGTCTCCTTCGACGCGTTTTGGATGGACCAGACAGAGATCACGAACGCGAAATATCGTCAATTCGTCTATTGGGTGCGCGATTCCATTATCCGCGAGCGCTTGGCGGATCCAGCTTACGGAGGCAACGACTTGTTCAAGATCACGGAGGACCGCTACGGCGAGCCTATCACCCCTTATCTGGATTGGAGCCGTCCGATTCCTTGGAAGCGGGCGAACGAGGACGAGATCCGGGCGATCGAGAGCGTCTACTACACGAATCCTGTCACGGGCGAGAAGAAACTGGACCCCCGGCAGATGGTTTACAAGTACGAATGGTACGACTATACGGCGGCCGCCTTGCGGAAGAACCAGTTGAACCCGGCGGACCGCGTGCGGAATACGGACATCGAGGTGGATCCGAACGAGGTGGTTATGATCTCGAAGGACACCGCTTATATCGATGATGACGGCAACATTATCAACGAGACGATTACCCGCCCGCTCAGCAGCGAGTGGGATTTCCTGAACACCCGTATCGTCAATATCTATCCCGACGAGAATTGTTGGGTGAACGACTTCAAGAACGCGTACAACGAGCCTTATACGCGGATGTATTTCTCTCACCCGGGCTACGACGATTATCCGGTGGTGGGTATCTCGTGGGAACAGGCCACGGCTTTCTGCGTATGGCGGACGAATCTGTATAAATCATCCTTGAGCCTGCCCGCCGGGCAGTCCATCGAGCCGTTCCGCCTCCCGACCGAGGGCGAGTGGGAGTATGCCGCACGCACGGGCAAGAACGAGTACAAGTTCCCGTGGGCGACGGACGAGCTGCAGGATAACAAGGGTTGCTTCCTGGGCAACTTCAAGCCGGGGAAAGGCAATTATACGGAGGACGGACACCTGATTACCTCGCGCGTGGGCTCGTTCGCCCCGAACGAGTTCGGCTTGTACGACATGGCGGGCAACGTGGCCGAGTGGACCTCCACCGCCTACTCCGAATCCGGACCGAGCCAGATGAGCGATATCAACCCCGACCTGCGCTACAACGCCGCGAAGGACGATCCCTACGCCCTGAAGAAGAAGGTAGTGCGCGGCGGTTCGTGGAAAGACGTGCAGCAGTTCATCCGCTCGGATATGCGGACGTTTGAGTATCAGAACGAGAGCCGTTCCTACATCGGATTCCGGTGCGTACGCACGCAAATCGGTTTCTCGCGCTCGAAAGGGAAGAAATAAGCATATGAAATTTAATTCAGACAAGACAAATAAATACGACCATGGGAAAGTATAGAAGATATAAAAACCGGATTGAGATGTTCCTCTCCAGCGACAGAGGGAAACGCTTCCTGAATTTCGTGTATAGCTGGGGCGCGTCGATCGTTATCTTGGGCGCGTTGTTCAAGCTGTTGCACTTGCCCTACGCGAACCAGATCCTGTTCGTGGCGATGATCACGGAATCGATCGTGTTCTTCATCTCGGCGTTCGAGCACCCGACGAAAGAGTATCACTGGGAGGATGTCTTCCCCGTGCTGGGCACGAAGAACCCGATGGACCGTCCCGGTTTCGACCCCTCGGTATCCGCTACGATTTATTCCGAGGAGAACTTGATTGACCCCTCGAAGCCGCGGACGGCGACGATGCAAGGCGGCGCGGGTGGCGTGAACATCGGAGGCGGCTCGCTGAACATCGCCGGCAACCTCGACATCAGCGAGGAGGACACGAAGAACCTTTCGGAGAGTATCAAGAAGCTGAGCGGCGCCGCCGAGCAAATCTCCAAGATGGCGGAGCTGACGGAGGCCACCCAGAAATACCTGGAGCAAATGTCCAGCGTCGCGGCGAACATGGAGCGTTTCAACGAGGTGACAAGCTCGCTGAACGACGCTTCCGACTCGCTGTTGCACTCCTATAAGAGCATCACCGACAATTCCGAGGGCCTCGGCCAGAACGCCGAGGGATACGTACGGCAGATGGAGCAGCTGAACCACAACGTGTCCGACCTGAACGCCATCTACGAGGCGCAGGTGAAGAGCGTCAGCGTGCAGATGGAGGCCATCGAGCGCATTAACAGCGGCTTGAACCGCATCCGCGAGATGTACGACGGCTCGGTGGTGGACAGCACCGTCTTCCGCGGCGAGACCGAGAAGATGACCCGTCTCCTGGCCGAGCTGAACCAGGTATACAGCCGCCTGTTGCAGGCGATGACCGTCAACATGGGTTATCACGCCCCACAGCAACCGCAGCAGCCGGTGTACCAGCAGCCGCAGCCTCCGTACCAGCAGCCCTACGGCGGCTACACGGCGCAAGCCCCGTATCCCAACAACCCCATGAAGTAACGAGAACGAACTACTATGTCTGGAATATCAAATAATCCCAATTCCCCCCGCCAGCGGATGATCAACCTGATGTATCTGGTGTTCATCGCGATGATGGCGCTCAACGTGTCGTCGGAGGTGCTGGACGGATTCGAGTTGGTGGAAGGAAGCCTGCGTACCTCTATCGACAACTCGTCGCGCCGCAACAAGATCGTGGCGGACGAGATGGAGGCCGCCTACCGCCAGAACCCCGTGAAGGTGGGCGAGTGGGCGGAGAAGGCACGCGAGGTGAAGCAGGCGTCCGACAGCCTGTATAACTACATACAAGACTTGAAGGTACGCATCGCCCGCGAGGCCGACGGCAAGGACGCCGACGTGAACGACATCGAGCGAAAGGACGACCTGGAGGCGGCCGCCCGCGTCATGCTCGCGCCCATACGAGGCGAGGGCAAGAACCTGCGGGAGACTATCGACCGCTACCGCACGTGGATGGGCGGTTTCATCGACGACTCGCTGAAGACCGCCGTGCTGGAGGCGAACCTCAGCACCCAGCCGCCCCGCGGCACGCGCTCGTGGGAGACCGCCTTGTTCGAGAATATGCCCGTGGCGGCGGCCATCACGCTGCTGACGAAGCTGCAGAGCGACGTGCGCTATGCCGAGGGCGAGGTGCTCTCCATCCTGCTGAACAGCGTCGACGTGGGCGACTACCGCGTCAACCAAATCACGGCGCAAGTCATCCCGGAGAGCCAGATCGTGATGCGCGGCAGCCAGTACCGGGCGAACATCGTCCTCTCGGCGGTCGATTCCACCAAGCGGCCCGCCATCTACGTGAACGGCAAGGAGCTGCCCGCCGAGAACAACGGCCTCTTCACCGTCAACACCGGCTCGGTAGGTACCTTCCCCATCAAGGGATACATCGAGATGCCCAATAGCGACGGCAGCCTGATGCGCCGCGAGTTCGAGAGCGAGTACTTCGTCACCGAGCCGACCGCCACCGTGGCGCCGACGCTGATGAACGTGCTCTACGCCGGCATCGCCAACCCGATGCGCATCGCCGTGCCCGGCGTGCCCAGCGGCAACGTGACGGCGACGATGACCAACGGCACCCTCACCCGCCAGGGCGACTCGTGGGAGGCGCGCCCCTCGAAGGTGGGCACCGACGCCGTGATTACCGTACACGCCCGCATGGCCGACGGACGCAGCGTGGAGATGGCGAAGACCTCCTTCCGCGTGCGAGCCCTGCCCGACCCGCTGCCCTACATCGAGTATAAGGACGCGAACGGCAACACCCGCAAGTTCCGCGGCGGACGCATCGCCAAGCGCGACCTCGTGGCCGCCGACGGCATCCTCGCCGCCATCGACGACGACCTGCTGAACGTGGAATACACCGTGCTGCGCTTCGAGCTGACTTTCTTCGACTCGATGGGCAACGCCATCCCCGAGGTGGCCGAGGGCACCAACTTCTCCCAGCGGCAGAAGAATTATATCCGCAACCTGAGCCGGGGGAAACGCTTTTATATCACGCGGGTGGTAGCGAAAGGCCCCGACGGCATCGAGCGCACCATACCGACCATCGAGGTAATCGTAAATTAAACAAGCATCAACATCGCATAAAGATATGAGACATCTGTATTACATAGCCCTTTGGGCGGCCGCCCTGCTGATGGCGGCGCCCCTGCAGGCGCAGGAGGAGAACGAGAGCGGCACGACGACCCAGCAACGCCGCCGCTCGCCACAAGCCTCGCGGGGAGCGCGCGAGGAGAAAAAAGAGAGCGGACTGCCCGAACTGACCGTGCGGGCGCAGGACCTGAACGAGCGGCTCACGCAGGAGATAGGCAACGCCCGCTGGACGCGCGTCATCTACCGCCAGCTCGACCTCATGAAGGAGGAGAACGCCCCGCTCTACTACCCCACGAGGCCCATGAACGGGCAGATGAACCTCTTCTCCACCATCTTCCAGCTATTAGGCGAGGGGAAGGTGAAGGCTTATGAGTACCTGGACGGCTACGAGGAATTCACCGACGATAGGCTCATCAAGTTCAAGGACCTGCTCGACCGCTTCTACATCCTCTACGAGGAAGTGCCCGGCCGCCGGGGCGAGGAGCCTACCTTCGTCATCAACGAGAGCGACATACCCAGCGCCGACGTGCGCTCCTATTACGTGAAGGAGGCCTGGTATTTCGACCAGAACAACTCCATGTTCGACGTCAAGATACTCGCCATCTGCCCCATCCTCACCTCCGTGGGCGACATGGGCGAGACCACCATGCCGATGTTCTGGCTCCCCTACGAGAACATACGCCCCTACATCAACACGGCGTATATCATGACCTCGAACCTGAACAACGCCATGACCTTCACGATGGACGACTACTTTCGCCGCCGCATGTTCGAGGGCGACATCATCAAGACGCAGAACCTGATGAACCAGCCCCTGCAAGCCTATTGCCCCACGCCGGACTCGCTGAAGAACGAGCAGGCGCGCATCGAGAAGCAGCTGACCGGCTTCGAGGAGGCCCTTTGGTACAAGCCCGACTCCACCCTGCTGGCTGGCGATAGCAAGGAGGCGAAGAAGGCGGCGAAGCGAGCCGCCAAGGAGAGAGAGAAGGCCGAGAAGCAATCCTCCGCCTCCAAGAAAGAGACAACCGTGAAGACGAAAGCCCCCAAGGCGCAGAAGTCGGCCCCCGTGCGCACCGTGCGCCGCCG
>DXEN01000031.1 GCA_019114945.1 Candidatus Parabacteroides intestinigallinarum
ATTTCTTCGGGAGAATCATTATCTGGAATACACGTAATTCCCCAATCGGTCACAACAGTTCCTTGATTTCTTTCATCCCAAAATGAAGTGTCTCTTACATATAATATAACTTCATCTATATGTAATTGAAAATTTTTACGAAGTTCATTTATGACATCATCCGGAATGTTGGGATATATAAGTAAGTCCGTACCATTGTCAAGATATTTCAGAAACTTCTCTTGAGACATTTGTATAAAAATGTTTTTTGTTGTATCGAACATAATATTCCTTCGCCTCCCTCCTAGCCCCCAAAAAGTTCGGCATCATTTTTAAGATTAATAATAGAAAAAGCGTGGGAACTGTTACTCAATCATCCAATCCAGAGGTATCGCCAAACACCCGTAACCCAGATAACCAAGCAACAGCCCACGCTCTATTCTGTGCGCTTCTTGTCTGTGACAGAGAATAATACAGTAGAGCGTAAGCATTTGTTGCTTATTATTCCCGGGTTATGAAAATTGGCGATTTTCTGGATTGGGAATAATATCGTAAACGCTTTTTCGCTTTTTAGTATGTCCTTCCACTCGAAGCCTCGCTTGGCTCACTGGGAATTACCGCAAATGTAACGAAAAGCATTTATAAACCAACTTGTTTTCTTTATTTATTTTCACGATACAAAAGAAAAAGTCAGCTCGGACAAATTTAGTCCGATTATTATGCTTTTCTTTGTGAAAAGAAATATGGAAATGCGCCTATGAACAAATACGAACGTTGCCTTTGGGTGGTCGGTACGTTTATCGACCACGGAGATATGTCGCTGAAAGAGTTGAACGAACGTTTCCGGGACTATTCGTTGAATTATGATGGCGAGGAGATTCCACCTCGGACATTCGACCGGGATCGTAGGTATATCGCCTTGACCTTTCAGATAGATATCGATTATGATCCGCGTATCAGGAAGTATCATCTGGCGAATCCCGAGGAGGTGCGGGAGAACTCGCTTTACAAGTATCTGTTGGGAAGCATCCATGTGAACAATCTTTCCACGTTGGCTTTGCGCCATCGGGAAAAGATTATGTTGCAGGAGATACCTACCGGGGTGGAATTCCTGCATATTATATTGGATGCCATCGACAAGGGAAAAACGGTTTGTTTCGATTACGTTTCTTATTACGCGAAAGACCGTGTCTTCTCGTATGAGGTGATCCCTTGTTTCGTCCGTATGTTTGAGCATCGTTGGTATTTGGTTTGCGAATATCTGGATCATAGCCAGACGCGGGTGTTGGCGTTGGAGCGGATGCGTGGTTTGTCCATCGGGGAGAAGCCTTGCCAGCCGTCTCCGGACATTACCCCGCGCTTGTTTTATCGAGACTGTTTCGGCATCATTCGCGATAACAAGCAACCGGAGGAAATCGTGCTGAAGGTTTACGGTCATCAAGTGGATTATATTCGCTCGACACCTATCCATGCTTCACAAAAGGAGATTGAGACAACGGGGGAGTATGCCTTGTTCCAATACTACGTGCGCCCTTCGTACGATTTTATTCAGCGTCTGCTGTGGCATCGGGAGAATATAGAGGTTATACGGCCCGCCTCGCTTCGGGATGAGATGGGAAAGCTTTTGCGGCGGATGTTGGAGCGTTATGAAAAAGCCCCCGGTCGGTAGCTTTCGGGCTTGCCGGTCGGGGGCTTCGTGGGGTGAATCCCGTTAGGGGATTAGATCTCGCTTGGACTGGCCGTTCCGCCTTCGGGATCGGTCTCGCTCTCCGCTTGGGAGTCGTTCGTGCTGTCGGCTGCATCGAACTCGAACTCCATGGAGTTGATTACCTCCCGCAATTCCGTGCTGGGCAGGAACCGGAGTTTAACCTTCGTGATGGAATCGATGTTCGCCTCGTCCTCTATCAAACTGCTTTTCGCGTTGAAAGAGGGGATGAAGGTGCCAAAGCCTTCCACTTGCACGGAGTGCCCTTGCCGGATGAAGGTCTTCATGGAACTGACCAGTCCGTAGAGCACGTGCCTTGCCAAACTGTTGTTTACTCCCGATACCGTCGCGATTTGCTCGCACAGGTCATCGAACGTGACTACTGTCGCCCTGTCGGGGACGATTACATACTTCTCCGTCTTTGTCTTGTCAAAGCCGAAGGCTTTCTTTATTCTTCTGACTCGTAAAGCCATAATTAATTTGTTTTTTCGATAATAATGAAAGTGCCATGAGGTTTTTTCACGCGCATGTTTATCCCTCTCCTCATGTCAGGATAAACCTACCTTGTCGGGATGGCGTAAGGATACGGACGAGCCTTCTCCGTACACGATCCTTAGGCAGCAAAAATTAATGATTGAATCAAGGGAGAGTTTAAAAATAAAACTGAATTAAAAAATGAAATAAAGAACTATATTATTAAATCTCTTATTTATCAAATACTTAATGGAATAACTATAAAATCTCGAATAAAACTGTAAACAAATTATTAAAATAAATTTTCAAATAAAATCTCGAATAAAAAATTAAAACTACGCTATAAATATAAAATCTAATCTATAAAATTAATTCTAAATAATCACTCTCCAATGATTAAGCGCAAAGGTATGAATAGTTTTTGAAATACCAAATATTCTTGTCACTTTTTATTCGAAAATTTACCTCTCGCTTCTTTTTTGATAGGGATATATAAGGGAATGAAGCTTTTTGTTACTGTCGTGAAGGGTAGAAGAGGTCGGTGGAAAGGAGTGTCCCGGGTGCTTCCTAAGCCTGCCGGAAACTCTTTCCTAAGCAAACGGGAAACTACTTACTAAGCAGTGTGAAAACTCCTCCCTAAGTAGATGCCCGACTGCTTAGTAAGCAGAGGGGGTGTCTGCTTACTAAGTAGAGGGGGGTAGTGCTTAGTAAGCAGTTTGTGGTCTGCTTACTAAGCAGTTTCAGGATTGCTTGGGGAGGTAGTCCGCGCTTGGATGAGAATTTGTGGAATAAAAACAAGCCAACTGCCTGTTATTATGAGAAAACACATTATCTTCGCAGTAGCGAAACGGCTATTTCCGAAATGAGTGTTTCGGATATTAAAAGAAAGGAGCAAGGGTATGAGATTTTTTGACAGGACAGAAGAAATAGCATCCCTGCGTGAGATTCGCGGGATGTCAAGAGACAACGCCCAGTTCACTGTGGTGACGGGACGGCGCCGTATCGGCAAGACCTCCCTCGTGTGGAAGGCATACGAGGACGAACCTATCCTTTATTTCTTTGTCGCCCGCAAGGCCGAAGGTGACTTGTGCGAGGATTACCGGCTTGAAATCGAGAACAAGTTGGGAATCCCTATAATGGGACGGGCGGAACGTTTCGTCGATATGTTCGAGTTCTTGATGAAACTTTCCATGGAACGTCCCATCACGCTGTTCATTGACGAGTTCCAGGAGTTCTTTCGCGTGAACAAGTCGGTGTACAGCGATATGCAGCGCATCTGGGACATCTATTGTCCGAAAGCTCGCATGAACCTTGTCGTCTGCGGCTCGATATACTCCATGATGACGAAAATATTTAAGGACAAGAGGGAACCGCTGTATAACAGGCAGACTCGTTTTATGACCGTGCGTCCGTTCACTCCGGCGGCGCTGAAGGAAATCCTCGCGGAATACCATCCCGGCCACACGGCGGAAGACCTGCTGGCCTTGTATTCCTTTACGGGCGGCGTGGCCAAGTATGTGCAGTTGCTCGTGGATGCCGGGGCGACGACCAAGGCTGCCATGCTTGACCACATCATAAAGGCCGATTCCATCTTCTTGGGAGAAGGGAAGGCTATCCTTATCGAGGAATTCGGCAAGGACTATGGGGTCTATTTCTCGATCTTGTCGGCCATAGCGAGAGGCAAGACCTCCCGTTCGGAAATAGAGAGCGTGGTAGGCAGGGAAATCGGCGGCTACCTGACCAAATTGGAAAACGAGTACGAGGTCATCGCCAAGAAGCAGCCCCTTTTTGAGAAGAGTTCTACCAAGAACATTCGTTATACGATAGAGGACAACTTCTTCACGTTCTGGTTCCGCTTTATCTATAAGTACGGTTATATACTGGAGATAGAGAACTACGAGAGCGTAAAGACGATTATCAACCGAGACTACGAGACGTTCAGCGGCTTGATGCTCGAACGTTATTTCAGGCGTGTGCTGATAGAACGTCAGGCCTATACACGCATCGGCGGATGGTGGGATCGCAAGGGCGAGAATGAGATTGATATCGTAGCCGAGAACGAGTTGAACGATGAAGCGACGTTCTTCGAGGTGAAACGCAAGGCAGGGAACATTGACATGGAGGCGCTGGAACATAAGGCCGCGGCCTTTCTGCGTGCCTCGGGCGAGTTCAAGGGGTATAAAATCTCTTACAAAGGGCTGTCAATGGATGATATGTAGCTAAATGGATATCGGTTCTTGTTGAAAGAACGCGGGTTCTCATATAAAATTTGTCCCGCCCCTCTTTCCTGCGAGGAAGAGGAACGGGACGTTTGTTTCTTTGCCCGCGTTCGTGCGTGCTTTTTAGTTCTGTTCCTTGAGGATCACGTCGTGCGCGCCGCCTTCCACGATACTGGTGGAAGAGACGAGGGTGATCTTGGCGTTCCGCTGCAACTCCTGGATGGTGATCGCGCCGCAACTGCACATCGTGGCGATCATCTTGCCCAGTGTGACGTTCAGGTTGTCTTTCAGCTTGCCGGCATAGGGCACGTAGCTGTCCACGCCTTCCTCGAATTTCAGGGCCTCGCTGCCGCCCATGTCGTAGCGTTGCCAGTTCTTCGCCCGGTTGGAGCCCTCGCCCCAGTATTCCTTCACGAAGTTGTTGCCTATTTTCAGCTTCTTCGTGGGCGACTCGTCGAAGCGGGCGAAATAACGTCCCATCATCAGGAAGTCGGCGCCCATCGCCAAGGCCAGCACCATGTGATAATCGTGCACCAAGCCGCCATCGCTGCAGATGGGGATGTACACGCCATTCTTCTTGAGATACGCGTCGCGCGCCTTTGCCACGTCGATGAGGGCGGTGGCTTGTCCGCGACCGATACCTTTCTGCTCGCGCGTGATGCAGATGGAGCCTCCGCCGATGCCCACCTTGATGAAATCGGCGCCCGCGTCCGCCAGGTAGTTGAAGCCTTCCTGGTCCACCACGTTGCCCGCGCCTACCAATACTTTATCGCCGTAGGTGTCCTTGATCCACCGCAGGGTGTCGTATTGCCACTCGGAATAGCCGTCGGACGAGTCGATGCAGACCACGTCGACACCCGCGTCTACCAATGCCGGCACACGTTCTTTATAATCGCGCGTATTGATACCCGCGCCCACCAGCAACTTCTTGTCGGCGCCGGAAAGCTCGTTCGGGTTCTCGCGGTGGCTGTCGTAGTCCTTGCGGAACACGAAATATTGCAGGTTCTGCTCCTTATCGATAATCGGCAATGTATTCAGTTTGTGCTCCCAGATAATCTGGTTCGCCTCTTTCAGCGTGATGCCCAGGTCGCCCGTGATCAGCTTG
Organism: Candidatus Parabacteroides intestinigallinarum; assembly: GCA_019114945.1. Taxonomy (GTDB): domain Bacteria; phylum Bacteroidota; class Bacteroidia; order Bacteroidales; family Tannerellaceae; genus Parabacteroides; species Parabacteroides intestinigallinarum. Next base: position 5,483 of record DXEN01000031.1, read on the forward strand.
GAGAAAGGCGTCATGAAATCCTTCACCTTCAGGTCCATCGGGTCCTTGCCCTCGCGATAGTCGCGGCTGGTCACCATACCTAATAGCTTGCCGTTGGGGGTACCGTCGTGCGTGACGCCGATCGTGGAATGCTCCGTCTGGCGTACGAGGGCGATTACGTCCGCCAACGTATGCTCCGGCGTGAGGTTGGAATCGCTGATCACGAATCCGGCCTTGAACTTCTTCACCTTGCGGACCATCTCCGCTTGGTTCTCGATTGTCTGCGAGCCGAAGATGAACGAGAGGCCGCCGTTGCGCGCCAACTCGATCGCCAGCTTCGGACCGGATACGGATTGCATGATCGCCGAGACGAAGGGGATATTTAATTCGATAGCGGGCTTCTCGCCGGCCTTATAACGCGTGAGCGGCGTTTTCAAGCAAACGTTCGAGGGAATGCAGGCCTTCGTGGTCAGACCCGGGATCAGTAAATACTCGCCAAAAGTTCTTGATACATCGTCTAAGTAAATTGCCATACGTTACTAATATTACAAGATGAGTTTGTTTTATTTGCGCGAAAGTAACGAATTCTCTTCATATATGGATGTCCCTTTTCCTGAAATCTTCATAACGCGGCTATTTTGTTACAGGATTGTAACAACGTTGTGGCGGATTTTCCCTTACTTTGCTTGCGAATAATAATGGAGAGATAATCGTATGAAGTCGAAACGGGAACTTCCGGCCTCGCGCTATGTGGAGCGCGACGTCAGCTGGATGTATTTTAATCAGCGAATCTTGCTGGAGGCGGCGAAGAAGAACGTGCCGCTGTTGGAGCGGCTTTCCTTCCTGGGTATCTACTCGAACAACCTGGACGAGTTCTTCCGGGTGCGCGTGGCTACCCTGAATCGCATCATGGAGTGCGAGGACAAGGACATCAAGAAGGAGCGCGAGAACGCCCAGCGCATCTTTAAGCAAATCAATAAGTTGAATACGGCGTATACCCGCCAGTTGGAGGAGACGTTCCAAGATATCGTAAAGGATTTGGAGGCGCAAGGCATCTACCTCGTGAACGAGCGGCAACTGACGGAACGGCAGAAGGATTATATCCGCGACCTTTATCAGGTGGACCTGAATGGTTCCACGTTCCCTTATTTCCTCTCGGAGCTGAAGCATTTGGGCGAGCTGGCCGACTCGGATATCTATTTGGCGATTCGCCTGACGAAGCGGGTAGGCGAGCGCAAGAAGAAGGATTACGCCTTGATAGAGATGCCGGTCAACGAGTTCGGGCGCTTTATCCGCCTGCCGGACGACGAGGGGCGGATTTGCCTGATGTTCCTGGACGACGTGGTGCGCTTCTGCCTGCCTTTTATCTTCGTGGGGATGGATTACGACCAATACGAGGCGTACACCTTCAAGTTCACGAAAGATGCGGAGATGGAGATCGATCCGGAGGTGCGGAGCGGCGTGATGGAAAAGGTGTCGAAAGGCATCAAGAGCCGCAAGCGCGGCAACCCGATCCGGTTAGTGTACGACGCGAGCATGCCCAAGGAGCTGCTCAAGCTGATTATGGACAAGCTGCGCATCGACAAGCTCGATACCCGCGTGGCGGGCGGACGGTATCATAATATGAAGGACTTGATGCGTTTCCCCGATTGCGGACGGAAGGACTTGAAGTATCCGCCCCAGCCACCGTTGATAAAGCCGGAATTCGCCGAGGGGAGCATCCTGGGCCTCATCCGCGAGAAGGACCGTTATTTGCATTATCCGTATCACAGTTTCTCGGGCTATCTGCGGGTGTTGCGCGAGGCGGCTATCAGCAAGGACGTGAAGAGCATCAAGACGACCCTATACCGCCTGGCGAAGGACTCGCGGGTGATCAAGGCGCTGATTTGCGCCGCCAAGAACGGGAAGAACGTGACGGTCGTGATAGAGCTGCTGGCCCGCTTCGACGAGGCTTCGAACATCAACTGGTCCAAGAAGATGCAAGACGCGGGCATCCACGTGATATTCGGCGTGGAGGGGCTGAAGATACATTCGAAGCTGACTCATATCGGCTCGACGAAAGGCGATATCGTATGCGTCAGCACGGGCAACTTCCACGAGGGCAACGCCCGTGTCTATACGGACATCACGATGATGACCGCCCGCAAGTCCATCGTGAACGAGGTGGACGCCGTGTTCGATTTCATCGAAAAGCCCTACTCGCCGAGGCCCTTCCGCCATTTGCTGGTATCGCCCAACGATATGCGCAAGAAAGTGATCGCCATGCTCAGCAACGAGATCAAGCAGGCCAAGGCGGGCAAGCCCGCTTACCTGATGGCGAAGATCAACCATATAACGGATAAGGCGTTGGTGAGGAAGATTTACGAGGCGTCGGCCGCCGGCGTGCGCATCGACCTGTTGGTGCGCGGCAACTGCTCGCTGGTGACGGGCATCCCCGGCGTGAGCGACACGATTCGTATCAACGGAATCATCGACCGATACTTGGAGCATTCGCGTATCCTGATATTCGGCAACGGCGGCGAGGAGCGTTACTTCATCGGCTCGTCGGACTGGATGACGCGCAACCTCGACAACCGCATCGAGGTGATGGCGCCGGTGTACGACCCGGATATCCAGCGGGATTTGAAACGTGTGATCGAGTTTGGTTTGAGAGACACGATGCAGGGGCATATCGTGGACGGGACGGGGCGCAACCTGCCTTGGATGACGGAGGAGAACCTGCCCTTCCGCTCGCAGGAGGCGTTGTACACGTGTTATAAGAACGAGATTATATAAATTAGCGAGTTAGGAATATGGAAAAAGCGAGTTACGCGGCGATAGATATCGGTTCCAACGCCGCCCGATTGTTAATTAAGAGCGTGAACGAGGACGCGAACGATGAGTTGTTTACCAAGGAGTTGTTGTTGCGCGTACCGGTACGCTTGGGCGAGGAGGCTTTCTCGAACGGGGGGAAGATCTCGCCCCGGAAGGAAGAGAAGCTGGTCCGCTTGATTAAGTCGTTCCGCCAGTTGATGAAGATTTACGACGTGGTGGACTACCGGGCATGCGCCACTTCGGCGATGCGCGACGCCAAGAACAGCAAGGCCATCGTGAAGCGGATTTATAAAGAGACCGGCATCCGCATCGAGGTGATCAGCGGACAGGAGGAGGCGCGCATCGTGTATGACAACCACATCGAGAACCTCTTGCGCCGCGATAAGAATTACATCTACGTGGACGTGGGTGGCGGTAGTACGGAGATCAGTTTCATCTCGAAGGGCGAGTTGAAGTCGTCGAAGTCGTACAACGTCGGTACGGTCCGTATGATGAAGAACGCCGTGCGGGAGGAGGATTTCGACGCCCTGCGGCGGGATATCGAGGCGATCGCCAAGGAGTATCCGGACTTGATGATTATCGGCTCGGGTGGCAACATCAACAAGCTGTTCCGCCTGGCGGAGGAGAAGGAGAAACACAAGCAGGCGGCGATCTTCTCGGTGGAGTCGCTCCGGAAGATTAACGACGAGCTGAAGCGCTACACGCCCGCCGAGCGGCGCAAGCTGTTCAGGCTGAAGCCCGACCGCGCCGAGGTAATCGTGCCCGCCGCCGAGATTTTCCTGGAGGTAGCCCGCTGCGGACAGTCGAAAGAGATTTGGGTGCCGATGATCGGTCTGGCGGACGGTATCATCGACAGCCTCTACGCGAAACGCCTGAAAGCGAAAAGATGAGAGGGGGCTCTCACCCTTATTTATCCGTCAGGAAGTCTATCATCCGGTGGATCGCCCGTACGCAAGCGGGGCAGAAAGGAGCGTAGTCGCGCATCATGCAGTGATCCATCGGGCGGTAGATGCCCTTGGCCACGTAGCCGCCTCCCTCGAACACGCCGGGCTTCTCCCGGTGCTTCTCATCCAATGGCGTGGGGATGGGCGTTCCGGCGGGCAGGAGGTCTTTCCACTTCGACCCGAAATCCACCAGCGTGGTGATGTTGGGTTCCCACGGCTCGTATTCCAGGTTGTAAAAGTCTTGATACGCCACCTCGGAGGAGAAATACTCGTCCGCCAGGCCGGCGAGGCTGTGCCCTAATTCGTGGACGAACACGACCGGTGTGCGGGGATGGTCCGCCGTGCCCATGGCGTAGAAGTTGTACATCCCGCCGCCTCCGTAGGCGTCCGTGTTGACGAGGATGAAGATCGCGTCGCAGGGCACGTTCCACACGGCGTCGCGCACGGCTTTCATGTCCGGTGTCGTCAGGTAGCGGTCGATGCCGAAGGTGTAATAGCCGGAGTTGAGCGCCGTGTGCTTGAAGACGCCCTTGCCGGACAGGTCGGTGCCCGATTCCTCCGATACCGTGCCCACGGCCCAGATGTTGAAATCCGCGCGGCGGGTGTCGAACGGCGGCGTGGCGAACAACGCCTCCTCGAAGCGCCGGGCGTCCGCCACGAACTTCGCCTGCTCGTCGGCGGTGTAGCCCTCCGCCACGAACACGAGGTCCACTTTTCCGGCGGGCTCGCCGTTGTATCGCAACCTCGTCACGGTATTTTCCTTTAGTTTTCCCCGGTCGATGAAGATGCTGGCGGGGTCCACCGTCTGCGTCAATAGCGGGTGGAAGCGCATGTCGCTGCGGTCCCTTGCCGTAAGCTCTATCCGGACGGGCGCCTTGGGATAGGGGATGGCTACGCTGTTTGTCCACGATTGGGTCTCCGTCTGGGCTTGCTCCGTGGTGCGCCATTCCTCGAACAGCGTGTTGAAGCCGCGGGCGTAGAGCAGCGAGTCGCTCGCGGCGTCGTATACGTTTATATAGTAGCCGCCGTAACGGAAGGTATCGACGAGGTTTTTCCGGGGACCGCCCCACACGGGCTCCTCGCGCAGCCGCTCGATGGCGGCGGACTGGCTGTCCTTGTTCCCGCTCAGGGCGAAGTCGATACGGAGGCTTTTCTCCGTGAAAGAATCCTCGAAATTCCCTTGCGCCCGGCCGGCGAGGCCGCAGAGCAACGCCAGCGGTAGAATGAGTGTTTTCCTTATACGCGTGTTCATACAATGTTTGGAATGTATTTTCGTTTTATATGCGCGAATGTATGGTATTTTCTACATAAAAAGAACGTAAAAGGCTATGAGAAGAGTAAGGATTATGATTTGTATGCTGCTGGGGACGCTTATGGGGCTATCCGCCTTCGCCGCGGAGGGCAAGCGTTACGTGAATATCGTGTTTATCGGCAATAGCATCACGGAGGGTGTCGGTTTGTCGAATCCCACGCGGGAGGCGCCGCCGGTGAAGGCGGCGTTGTACCTGAGCAAACGCCCGGAGATAGGCTCGGTGAAGTATGTCAACCGCGGGCGGAGCGGCTGCACTACCGTGGATTACTTGCCGGAGACGAACACGCTCTTCCCGTGGATGACCGCCGCCGCCGACCCATTCCGGGACGAGACGTGGGCGGACTTGGTGTTCTCCATCATGCTGGGCACGAACGATAGCGCCATCTCGGGCACGAACGGCTGCCCCGTGTCGCCCGAGCGATATTACGAGAATATGCGGACGATTATCGACCGCCTCCTCGCCTTGTACCCGGGTTGCCGGGTGGTGGCGCATCGCCCCATCTGGTACAGCCCGAACACGTACAACGGCTCGAAGTACATGGAGGAGGGGTTGCGCCGGTTGGAGAGCTATTATCCCCAGCTCCAAAAGCTGGTGGACGATTACGCCCGCCGCTTCCCCGGACAGGTTTTCCTGGGCGACACGGAGGGGTTCGATTATTTCAAGGAGCATCACCGGACGGATTTCCAGGCGGAGCGGGGGAACGCCGGTATTTTCTACCTGCATCCGAACGCCGATGGGGCCGCCCGCTTGGGCGAGTTGTGGGGCGAGGCCATCCTGCGGGCGCTGGAGGAGGATAAGACATTTTGACAGTAGCCCGGATGGGCTCAAAAAGGCGGTTTTGAAAGGGTCGTCACCAGAGGCCGTAAAGGTCGTCACCAGACCCTGTTCGGTGACGACCTTTACATCGTTCGGTGACGGACCCCATCCGGTCGCCTTTAGGACTGACGAAATGACAGTGCCGAGGATGGCCGATAAGAAGGGAAATAGAAAGATACTTTAATACATAAAACACTATGTTACGAATCAAGGAAAAGATGACGGTTCTCGCGAGCCAAGCGGGGGCGACCTTGCGGAACCATCCGGCGGAGGTGGCGCTCTCGGTGGCCGCCTTCGCGGTGGCGTGCTACGATTACGAGGATCGGGAGGGACGGAGCTGGGATGTGATGCTGTCGTACTACCCCGTCGTGTTCCTCTTCACCTATACGTTGAACCGGCTGCTCAAGCGGGGTATGGGGCGTTGGGCGTATTACCTGTCGCCGCTGCTCTGGATTCCTTTTTATCTCTTGCCGGAACAACCTTTGTTCACCACCACTTACGCGGTATCGTGGTTGCTCATCCAGCTCTTCTATCTGTCGAGCGGGTGGGAACGCGACAACAAGCGTTTCTTGGAGGGCGGCTTCGCTTACCTGCGCTCGCTCTTCTTCGCCGGAGGCTTCTCGGTGGTGACGTGGTTGCTGACGGGGTCTATCTATAAGTCGATTTTCTACATCTTCGATCTGGGCTATGGCGACGGCTTCGCGCGGCTGATGGCTTATACGGGCTATGGGGTCTTCCTCGTCCTGTTCCCGTTCCTCTTCCTGCTGTTCAATCGGCGGAAAGAGACGGGTTGGGAGGGCTTCGGCAAGCTGTTCGGCATCCTGCTGAACTACGTCCTCTCGCCGGCGCTGCTCGTCTACGCCGCTATCTTGTACCTGTATTTCGTCAAGATAACCCTTACGTGGTCGTTGCCGAAGGGTGGTGTGGCCGCTATCTCGGTCGGTTTCATTATCGCGGCGTTCCTGTTGAGGGGATGCCAGGCTTTCGTCGAGCGGCGGATGTACGATTGGTTCTATCGCCACGCCAGCCTGTGGACGCTCCCGGCGCTCGCCATGTTCTGGGTGGCCACGGCCTATCGGGTGGCACAGTACGGCTTTACCGAGCCGCGGGTCTACTTGGTCGTTGTCGGGTTGATACTGACCGCCACCGTCCTCCTTTTCCTCACGAGGCGTTGGGGGCGATACTTGTACGTGGCTTGCCTGACGATAGGCTTATTCGGCGTCGTCACCTACATCCCCGGAATCACCGCTAAGGACATCGAGCGCGTTTCCCAAAAGGCGCGGGGCAACTACCCGGAGCGGGAGCGGACGGAGGAAACGTATATCTATATCTCATCGGACCTGCCGGTCGATATCCAAGGCTATAACACGTTGGTCGACATACGGAATCAGACGCATCCGAGCGACACGCTGACGGTGTACGACGCCGATACGCTGGTCTACCGCGAGGCTTACGACGTCCTCTTGGAGAAACAATTGGAGAAGGTGGGCTTGTCCCGCACGTCCGACTCGATACCGGAATCCGTCTATCCCGATTTGCTGCGGATAGAGTTGGATTCGTCCGCGATTGTGTTGGAGCAGCTCAATCTGAGGCGGGATTCTCTGTTTCATGTAAATTATATAGAAGGTGCTTATTACTTAAAACGATAAACGATATGAAAACGAGAAGCGAGCGATTGGTGGAAGTGGCGAAACGCGTACGGGCGTTGGCGCAGAACGGGCTGGTCTACTCCCTGAGCGAGTACGACACGGAGCGTTACGAGGAGTTGACTCATTTAAGCGACCGGATAACGGCCTTGGCCACCGGCTTGGACGAGGCGGACGTGGCGAGCGGCTATCGCCCCGCCACGGATTACGTGACACCGAAGGTAGACATCCGGGCGGTGGTGTTCAACGAGAAAGAGGAAATCCTGCTGGTGCGCGAGAAGGCGGACGGCCGCTGGTCGCTGCCCGGCGGGTGGAGCGACGTGGGCTATTCCCCGAAGGAGGTCGCCGCGAAGGAGGTGAAGGAGGAGACGGGCCTGGACGTGCGCCCCGTGCGCCTGCTGGCGGTGATGGACATGAGCAAGCATCCGCATCCCGTCATTCCTTATTACGTCTACAAGTTCTTCATCCTTTGCGAGCCGGTGGGCGGGACGTTCACGGAGGCGTTCGATATCTTGGGGAAAGGCTTCTTCCCGGTGGACGCGTTGCCACCCCTGTCGTTGGAGCGGGTGCTTCCCGAGCAAATCCGGTGGATGCGCCACCTGTATCACCATCCGGAGGAAGAGGTTTATTTGGATTGAACAGGCCCCTGGCAGATGTAAAGAACCCGCGTAAATCCACGCCCTTGGCGCTGTCCGCGTGCCTTCTCGCCATTCTCCGCGGCCGGGTATGTCCCAAAATTCCCGAATGGTAGTTTATAGGGGGGCAATGTATTTTCCCCACGATTCTCCTTAGGGCAACTCTTCCTATTTTCGCGACCAGTATGGAGCCTGTATGAAGAGTGAGATGAGAGTCAAGAGAGTAGAAACAAAGCGGGAGATGGACGATTTCGTGCGTTTGCCGAATCGGATTTACGCGGGCAACCCGTATTACGTGCCCGATTTGGAGATAGACGTGCGGGAGACCTTCGACCCCCAAAGCCCCGCGCTGGACCAGTCGGAGATCCAGGCCTTTGTCGCCTACGACGCGAAGGGAGAGCCGGTGGGCCGCGTGGCGGGTATCATCAATCACCGGGCGAACGAGAAGTGGCATCAGCTCAACGTTCGCTTCGGTTTCATCGAGTTCGTGGACGACTTGTCCGTTTCCTCCGCCCTTTTGAATGCCGTGGAGGCTTGGGGCCGCGAGCGGGGCATGACGCGTGTCCAAGGGCCGATGGGCATCTTCGATTTCGACAAGGAAGGGATGCTCGTGGAGGATTTCGACCAATTGGGCTCGATGATTACCATCTATAATCCGCCTTATTATCCCCGGCACATGGAGGCGCTTGGCTACGAGAAGGAAGTGGACTGGGTGCAAGTCCTTATCGAGGTGCCGCGCGAGGTGCCTGCCCGCTATGCCCGGGTGGCCCGCCTGTCGGAGGAGATGTTCGGTTTGCGTGTCCGGAAGCTGACGGGCGTCGACATCTTCAAGCGGGGCTACGGGAAGAAGGTGTTCGAGCTACTGAACCAAGCCTACGCCCCCTTGTTTGGCTATACGGAGTTGTCGGACCGGCAAATCGACCTGTATGTCCGGCGTTATTTCCCATTAATCGATAAGCGATTGATCCCCGTCGTGGAGAACGAGGCGGGCGAGTTGATTGGCGTGGCCATTACGATGGGGAGCCTTTCCCACGCCTTGCGGAAGGCGAATGGCCGTTTGTTGCCCTTCGGCTGGTTCCATTTGTTGCGCTCCCTGAAATGGAGGAACGAGGAGAAGGCGGAGATGCTGCTGATAGCGGTGCGCCCCGACTACCAGGGCTTGGGCGTGAACGCGTTGTTCTTTCATGATTTAATCCCGATTTACAACCGGTGTCATTTCCGCTGGGCGGAGACGGGGCCTCAGCTGGAGGACAACGTCCGCGAGCTTTCCCAATGGAAGCCTCTCCATCCGACCCTCACGAAGCGCAGGCGATGCTATAAGAAAGAAATCAAATAATATAGAAGGAAAGAAGATATGGAAAGAAAAGTCGTAATCACGGGTATGGGAATTTGGTCGTGCCTCGGGACGACACTCGACGAGGTGCGCGATTCCCTTTATACGGGGAAGAGCGGGATCGTATTCAGCCAAGAGCGCAAGGACCTGGGCTTTCGTTCCGCCTTGTGCGCCCAGGTGGAGAAACCCAACCTGAAGCCGTTCATCCCTCGCAACCAGCGGCAGTTCATGCCCGAGGAGGCGCAATACGCTTATATGGCTACCCGCTCGGCGCTGGAGGCCGCCCGTTTGGATTCGGATTATATCGAGGCCCATGAGGTGGGTATTATTTACGGGAACGATTCGGTCGCCGAGGCCACGATGCGGGCGCTTGACAGTTTCCGGGAGTTCAAGGATACGGCCGCTTGCGGTAGCGGGGCCATTTTCCAGTCCATGAACTCGACGGTGACGATGAACCTCGCCTGCCTCTTCAAGTTGCGGGGCATCAACCTGACCGCCTCAGCGGCGTGCGCTTCCGGCTCGCAAGCGGTGGGATTGGCTTATCTGCTAATCCGGGATGGCTTGCAGGATTGCGTCGTTTGCGGCGGGGCGCAGGAGGCGAACTTATATAGCGTGGCCGCGTTCGACGGGATTCAGTCTTTCTCCACCCGCGAGGATGCGCCGACAAAGGCCAGCCGCCCGTTCGACCGCGACCGCGACGGTCTGGTGCCCGGCGGTGGGGCGGCGACGCTCATCGTGGAAAGTTATGAGCACGCCGTGAAGCGGGGTGCGCCCATCTTGGCGGAGATTGTCAGCTGGGGCTTCTCGGGCAACGGCGATCACATCTCTACCCCGAATGTCGACGGCCCGGCTCGTTCGTTGGAACTTTGCCTGCGCAATGGCGGCGTGACGCCCGACCAGATTGGCTATGTCAACGCCCACGCCACCTCGACCCGCATCGGCGACGCCCGCGAGGCGCGAGCCATCGCCCGTCTGTTTGGCGACTACAAGGTGCCCGTCACCTCCACCAAGAGCCAGACCGGGCACGAGATGTGGATGGCCGGGGCCAGCGAGCTGATTTACTCCATCCTGATGATGAAGCACGACTTCATCGCCGGGAACATCAACTTCGAGAATCCCGACGACGATACGGCTTGCCTGAACATCGTGCCGGAGACCCGCGAGGCGCGTTTCGACCAGTTCCTCTCCAACTCGTTCGGTTTCGGGGGAACGAACTCGACGCTGATCGTGCGTGACGTGAAATAAAAGAATAACAAGGGAAAAACATTATTAAACACTATAAATTATGAATAGAGAAGACATCGTAAAGCAAATCAATGGTTTATTGGCAGAGGAATTTGAGGTGGAAGAAAGCGAGTTCGCCCCCGAGGCGAACGTACGCGAGACGCTCTCGCTCGATAGTTTGAGCCTGGTGGACTTGGTAGCGCTCGTACAGCAGACTTACAAGATCAAGATCCCGGTGAGCGACCTGAAAGGTATCCAGACGTTTACGGATTTATACGATTATATCGAATCTCATTTGCCCAAGGAATGATCGACGTAGCGATGGAACGGCTCATTCCCCAGCGGGACCCCATCCGGATGGTCGACCGGTTGGTGGAGGTGGATGGAGGGACGGCGACTGCCGCTCTCTCCGTCCGCCCTGACAACTATTTCATGGAGGACGACGGGGCGATGGCCGAGCCGGGGTTGATCGAGCATATCGCCCAATCGGCCTTGGCGTTGGCGGGCTACCGGGCGTTGGCGTCCGGCGCGCCGGCGCCTCCCGTGGGCTATATCGGCGAGGTGCGTAAGTTCCGGTGTTATCGCCGTCCGCGTGTGGGCGAGGAGTTGCGTACAAGCGTCGTCTGGGGCGATACGGTAGGCGACATCGCGCTGGTCTCGGGCGAGAGCCGTGTGGGGGATGAGCGGGTTGCCGAGGTGGGCATGAAGATATCCATCCCCAAGAACGCGTAAATCGTAAAGTGATGAGGTTGGAAGATTCCTATTATCAAATCGTCCGCGAGACGGTCGAGGGGCGGGAGGGGCGGTTCCGTATCCGCCTGCTGCCCGATTGCCCGGTGTATCGGGGGCATTTCCCCGGCAACCCGGTCAGCCCCGGCGTCTGCAACATCCGGACCATCCAGGAGTGCGCTTGCCGGGTGGCGGGGGAGCGCCTGTTTATCGCTACCATCAAGCGATGCCGCTTGACGGCGTTGGTCTCGCCCGCTATCTGCCCGGAACTGGACGTGGAGGTGCGTCTATCGCCCGCGGATACCGGTTTTACGGTGGAGGCGAGGATGACGGAGGCGGGCGTTACCTACGTGGAATACACGGGCGAGATGCGTAGCGCGGTTGAAGGAAGGTGAGAAGAGATGAGATGAGATACGACGTGATTATCATTGGCGCCGGCTTGGGCGGCTTGGAGTGCGCCGCGCTGCTCGCTGGAGCGGGGCGGAGCGTCCTGTTGCTGGAGCGGGGCGCGCGGATAGGCGGTTGCCTGCAAAGCTACCGGCGGGAAGGCTTTTCGTTCGATACGGGCTTCCATTACGTGGGCGGCTTGGGCGAGGGCGAGTCATTGCGCGCCGCCTTCGGCTGTCTGGGTCTGCTGGATTTGCCGTGGCATCGCATGGATACGGCGTTCGACCGCGTCTTGATAGGCGACCGCTCGTTCGCTTTCAACCAGGGGTTCGACGCGTTCGCCGACGGATTCGAGCGGGAGTTCCCCGCCGAGCGGGAGGCGATACGGCGTTACGCGGCGTTGCTAAGGCAGGTCGGGCAGCGGCAATGGGGCGGGTTGGACCCGTCCGCCGCGGAGGAGTCTTTCTCGGCGGACTTGCTCGCGACCGGCGCGTGGGACTACCTGACGCGGAATTTCCGCGATCCGTTGTTGATAAACGCGCTGAGCGCCACCTCGCTGAAGATGGAGCTTCGGAAAGAGTCCTTGCCGCTTTTCACCCTCGCGCATGGCAACAGCGGCTTCATTGAGAGCGCTTGGCGCTTGGCGGGCGATGGCTCGCTAATCGCCCAAAGGCTGGCGGAGCGTATCCGCGAGCGAGGCGGGACGATTCGTTGCCGCTCGGCCGTGACGGAATTGGTGGAGCGGGGCGGACGCTTGGTCGCCGCGCGTTGCGCCGATGGCGAGGAATACGAGGGCGACCTTTTCGTCAGCGACGTGCATCCCGCCCTTACGTGCGGCTGGGTGAGACGGAGCGAGCGGATGAGGCCGGTCTACCGCCATCGCCTCCAACGCTTGGCGAATACGTTTGGCATGTTTACCGTATCGCTTCTCCTGAAGCCGGGGGCGACGCGCTATTTCAACTGGAATCAGTACGTCTACCGCCGGGCGGATGTGTGGGATTTCTATCAAAAAGACGCTCCCGTCGGCGGTGTGCTGGTCAGCTGCCGGGTTCCGACGGACGGAAGCGGCTACGCCCGGCAAATCGATTTGCTTACGCCGATGCCGTGGACGCGCTGCGCCGACTGGGGCGATACGTCGGTCGGCCGGCGGGGCGAGGCCTACGAGGCGATGAAGCGACGGGTGGCCGACGAGTGCGTGGCCTTGGCGGAACGCTTCCTGCCGGGCCTCTCCGGGATGGTAGAGCGCCGCTACACCAGCACGCCGCTCACTTACCGCGATTATACCGCCACGCCGGAGGGTTCCGCCTACGGCGCGCGCAAGGACTATCGGGAGCCGCTGACGACCGTGCTCTCGCCCCGGACACCGATACCCAATCTGCTCCTGACGGGGCAAAACTTGATGCTGCACGGCGTGCATGGCGTCACGATGACCGCCCTGCTCACCTGTGCCGAGGCGCTGGGAAGAGCGTATATCTGGAATTTATTGAAAGGAGGGAATGAGTGATGAATACATTGGAGGATATTTGCCGTGTGCCGGTCCGCTTCAGCGAGATCGATTCCATGCGGCGGGTATGGCACGGCTCGTTCGTGACGTATTTCGAGGACGGGCGCGAGTCGTTCGGCCGCCGGTATCCCGGCATCGGGTATGCCGATATGCAGCGCGAGGGCATTTACGCGCCCATCTACGAGCTGCGGGTGAAGTACCTCGCCCCGTTGCTCATCAACGAGGTGGCGGTGGTGCGCACCACCTACACGTACAAGCCCGGGGCGCGGCTCGATTACGCGTACCAAGTGTTCCGGGAAGGCGATGGCACGCTGTGCGCCGAGGGTTCCACCACGCAGCTGTTCATCGACCCGGAGGGCCAATTGATGCTTGACGCGCCGGCGTATTACCGGGCGTGGCAAGCGAGATATTTGCGAATAGAATGATGGTATGAAAGAGGAAATCAAATCTACGTATAAGTCCGACGATACCGAGGAATGGCTCGATCGGGTTTGGACACGCCCGATCGGTTACGCTTGGGCGCTGCTGTTCCGGCGCTTGCGCGTGCATCCCAATACGGTGACCGTCCTGTCGATGATTATCGGCGCGGCGTCGGCGTTTTTCTTCGCCCACGGCTCGTACCGTACGGAGGGCTGGAGCGGCTTGGGGTACAACCTGGTCGCCATCTTGCTTTTGACGTGGGCCAACTTTTACGATAGCGCCGACGGGCAGTTGGCCCGCATGACGGGGCAGAAGACGCGCCTCGGGCGCATCCTCGACGGCGCCGCCAGCGAGGTTTGGTTCATCCCCATTTACTTGGGATTGGTCTATCGCTTTTACGTCCATCACGCTATGGAGTTCCGTTGGCTCGGCATCGCCGATACCCCGACGAACGCCCTGCTCGCAACGGCCGTGCTTTTCGGCGTCGTGCTCTACTCCGGTTTCGGATGCCACAGCCAGCAGTGCGGCCTGGCGGATTATTACCGGCAAATCCACCTCTTCTTCCTGAAAGGGGAGGCGGGAAGCGAGTTGGACAATTCCGCCCAGCAACGGCGTATTTACGACGAGACTCCTTGGAAGGGAAATCTCCTTTGGAAGCTTTTCCTGAAAAGCTACATCAATTATACCGCCGGCCAGGAGGCGCGCACGCCGCGGTTCCAGCGGATGATGGCGGAGCTGCGTCGGCGCTACGGGGCGACCGAGCGAATCCCGCGGGACTTCCGCGAGCGTTTCCGGGCGGGCTCGTTGCCGCTGATGAAGTGGACCAATATACTGACGTTCAACACCCGGGCGATCGTGCTCTACGTCGTCTGCCTGCTCGACTTGCCGTGGTTGTATTTCGTGTTCGAGATCGTGGTGATGGGCGCTTTGTGCGCGTATATGCGGCGGCGGCACGAGGCCTTGTGCGAGCGTCTCGTCCCTTGACACGTGTTTTGGACGGATATATCTCTTTTTTGGAACACTCCTTGCCGGAGGAATGGATATACCTTCGCGCCGGGAAAACCCGCCGTGGCTCGCGGGAACGTTTCCCGGAATGGGAAAACCCGCCGCGGCTCGCGGGAGCGTTTCCCGGAATGGGAAAACCCGCCGCGGCTCGCGGGAACGTTTCCCGGAATGGGAAAGCCCGCCGCGGCTCGCGGGAACGTTTCCCGGAATGGGAAAGCCCGCCGCGGCTCGCGGGAGCGTTTCCCGGAATGGGAAAGCCCGCCGCGGCTTGCGGGAACGTTTCCCGGAATGGGAAAACCCGCCGCGGCTTGCGGGAACGTTTCCCGGGACCGGAAGGCTTTGTTTTTTGTAATGAATGAAATGATAAGATGGGGATGATGATTAGAAAAATATTTTTCACGCTGATTGTTTGGGTTTGCGGGCTGGGTGTTTACGCACAAAATCGGACAATCGCGGGCATCGTGACCGACTCGCTCTCCGGCGAGGGGCTGCCGTACGCCTCGCTTATCGTGACGGGGACGACTGTCGGGACGGCGACGGACGAGGCGGGACGCTTCTCGCTCGCCGTGCCCACCGGCGCGCGGGAGATTGAGGTCTCTTACTTGGGGTACGACACGAAGCCGGTGGCGCTGCCGCGGGGAAAGAGCCGGTCGCTCCGTATCGCGTTGGTGCCGAGCGGCATCACGCTGAGCGACGTGGTGGTGCGCCCCGGGCGCGAGCGTTACCGGCGGAAGGGCAACCCGGCGGTGGCCTTCGTGCGGGAGATGATCGAGCGGCGCGGCGAGCACGACCCGCGGGAGCGCGATTATTACAGCTACGACCGCTACGAGAAGGTCATCTTCGCCATGAACGAGTACACGCCGCCCAAGCCCAAGGCGGACGGCAAGCAGGGCAAGTTCGATTTCCTGGTCGATTTCGTCGATACGCTCGACGCCGGCACCACCATCCTGCCGCTCTCCGAGCGCGAGCGGGTGGAGACGGTCTACTACCGCCGCGAGCCGCGGTCGGAGAAGCGGGTGGTGCGCGGGGCGCATTCCTCCGGCGTGGACGAGGTGTTCGCCCGCGACGGCGTGCAGCAGTTCCTGGAGGAGGCTTTCCGCGAGGTGGACCTGTTCCAGAACAACATCCCGCTCTTCCTGCAACGCTTCGTCAGCCCCCTTTCCAAGATAGGGCCGTATTATTATAAGTACTATCTGCTCGACACGGTGCAGGTGGACGGCGAGCGGTGCGTCGACCTGGGCTTCGCGCCCTTCAACTCGGAGACGTTCGCCTTCACCGGCCATCTCTACGTGTCGCTCGACTCCACGTATTTCCTCAAGCGAGCGGTCCTGAACGTGCCGCGCGACATCAACCTCAACTTCGTCTCCCGCATGACCATCGACCAGACCTTCGTCCGCACGGCGGACAGCGTCCGCCTCATCACGAAGGACGACATCAGCGTCAACTTCAAGCTGAGCGAGAAATCGAAGGGGATGTACGCCCGGCGGCTGAACCGCTACCGCGGCCATTCGTTCGAGCCGCCCGCGGGCGACGCCGCGCTCGTGTTCGAGCGGGCCGAGCCGGTCATCTCCCTCGCCGGCGCCTACCAGCGCCCGGACAGCTTCTGGGTGGCGGCGCGTCCCGAAGAGGCGGTGCGGCGGAATCCCCGCTCGGTGGACGCGCTGATGGCGAAGCTGCGCGCCGTGCCCGTCTTCTATTACTCCGAGAAGATACTGACGGCGCTCATCGGCGGCTACATCCCGACGAACAAGGATCCGCTGAAGAGCAAGTTCGAGTTCGGGCCGATGAACTCCACCTTCAACGGCAACGCCATCGAGGGCGCCCGTTTCCGGGTGGGCGGCACGACGACTCCGGCTTTCAACAAGCATTTCTTCCTCGACGGCTACGCCGCCTACGGCACGCGCGACCGGAAGATGAAGTACGACATCCTGGCGGAGTACTCGTTCAACGCCCGGAAGGACTACCGCAAGGAGTTCCCCATCCATTCCCTCCGCTTCGAGTATATGTACGACCTCAACAAACTGGGGCAGAACTATATGTACACCGGCAAGGATAACATGGTGCTGGCCATCCGCCGGAAGAAGGACAACTTCGCCACCTACCTGCGGCGGGCGGAGCTGACCTACACCCGCGAGCATTACAACGGCATCTCCTACGGCGCCACGCTGCGCAACTTCCGCGAGTACGCCACGCCCTTCGCCGCCTTCGACCGCATCGGCGCCGATGGCTCGCTGACCCCGCTCTCGCGTTACGACATGACGGAGCTGGAGCTGCGCTTCCGCTACGGCAAGGACGAGAAGTTCTACCAGACGCGCAACTGGCGCATCCCCATCACTTACGACGCGCTCATCTTCAACCTGAGCCACGTGATGGCGAAGAAGGGCTTCCTCGGCTCGTCGTACGATTATATGCGGACGGATATCGGCGTGCAGAAACGTTTCTGGCTCTCCGCCTTCGGCTATGTCGACCTCATCACCAAGGCGGGAAAGGTGTGGACGAAGGTGCCCTATCCCTTGCTCATCCTGCCGAACGCCAACATGACCTACACCATCCAGCCGGAGACCTACACGAACATGAACGCCCTCGAGTTCATGAACGACGAGTACCTGTCGTGGGACATGACCTATTACATGAACGGCAACCTGCTGAACCGCGTCCCGCTCATCAAGAAGCTACAGTGGCGGGAGGTGTTCTGCTTCCGGGGGCTGTGGGGGCACCTGACGGACAAGAACGACCCGGCGAAGAACGGCGGCGAGGGGCTGTTCGCCTTCCCGGAGGAGACGTACCGCTTAGGGAAGAAGCCGTACATGGAGGTGAGCGTGGGTATCGAGAACATCTTCAAGTTCCTGCGCGTCGACTATACGTGGCGCTTGAACTACCTCGACCATCCCGACATCCAGAAGCGGGGCATCCGCATGACGATGCGCATGAGCTTTTAAGGGGTTATTCGTCCAGGAACTTCTCCCGCAGCTTCTTGGGCGAGAGACCCCAATGCTTCTTCACGTACTTCCCGAAGAACGAGAGGTTGGGGAAGCCCAATTCGAACGCGATTTCCTTGACGCTCTTCAGCGAGTGCTTCATCAGGTACTCGATATCGTTTCGCACATAGTGATTGATGAGTTGCGAGGCGGTCAGTTGGCTCACTTGCCGGCAAATGGCGGAGAGGTATTTGGGCGTCACGTGCAGGCGCTCGGCGTAGAAGGTGACGCTCCGCTCTTTCGGGTAGGCGCTTTCCAGCATATCCATGAATTGCTTGAAAAGGTATTCGGCCGAGGTGAAGGGGCGCGGGTCGGGGGTCCGCGTCTTCGTGCGCAGGATTTGCCGCAGCTCGTAGATGAACGCGAGCATCAGGGTGTCGATTACTTTCTTCCGGACGTCCGCGGGCAGGTAGCCCTTGGAGCGCATCTGGTCGTAATATTGGCAGAACACGGCGGCCTCGCGCTCGTTCAGGGCGTACACCGGTCGCTCCTTGAAAAGGAACTTGATGGCCCACGCGTTCTCCGCCAGCGGGACGATTTGCCGCATATAGGCGGGCGACACGCAAACGCAATGGCACTCGTAGTCCGCGCTCCGCGTAAGGTTCTCAAGCAGGTCGTTCGGTTGGCAAATCAGCAAGTCGTGCTCGCGCAGCGTGTAATCGACATCGTTCACGCGTACGGACGCCTCGCCCCGTAGTGTCACCACCGTGATGAATATCTCCGGGAGTACCACTTTCCGTGTGTCGATATTGGAGTCGTGCGCTTGGTCGAAAAAGGCCAGGTTGCCGTTGTCGTACACCACGAATCCGCTCGTATCTAAATTCTTTAAGTCCGCCGTTTTTATCTCCATAATGCTCTTTTCATTATATCGGTCGCGAATTAACACGATATTCGGAAGAGAGTTATCGTTCATACGAAAAGAAAACTGTTCCGAATCGCGACAGGGCGCGGTTAGAACGAATATCCGAAGCCCACGTTCAGGTAGACGGGATACATCGCGAAGGTAATCGTGTCGAAATCTTTCCGGAAGATATCGTTCAGTCCCCACGTCAGGTCGGCGTACACGATCAAGTGCTTGAAGGCCTGCCACTCCGCGCCGATTTGCGCGCCCCACTGGAACTTCCGCAGCTCGTCCGAGAAGTCGTACGACGCCCGGTTGTCGCCCGCGAACTCCACCTTCGCGCCCGTCGGGTTGTTTTCCCGCAGGTAGCCTTCGTACACGTATCCGGAGAATTTCCGGCCCGTGACGAACGAGAAGTACGGTCCCGCCGAGAAGCTCACCCGGTTGTTCAGGCGGTACAGGGCCACGACTGGTATCGAGAAGTACGAGTTCTCCACCTGTGTCTGCACGCCGCCGGTCCAGTTGCCCCGCAGCTTCTCGCCGCCGTCGCCGATAATCTCCATGCTGTAGTTCTTCACCGTGGCGTTCGTCTCCATGCCCTTGTTCTCCAGACGGAAGCCGAACATCATGCCCCACGTCTTCCGTTGGCCGAACCATTTCTTCACGTCGCCCTCCAAGGAGATGCAGAGCGTGGGGCGGTACTTGTCGATGGCCCGGATCTCGCGGGGCAGGGGCATCGGCGTCGTGCCCCCGATGTTCACCCCGGCTTTCACGGTGTACTCCAATCCCCTGAGGGACGACCAGATGATACCCCTGTTCTGTTCCTTTTGCGCCCGTGCGGAGAGCGCGCCGAGCAGTAGCAGGAGGCTTGTTATCGCTATATATCTTCTCATGATGGATGCGCTTTTATGTGTTTGTTACTGTTCATCGGAATAAATAATCTCCACCTCGTCCACCCAAAGCGTGCTGCCTTCCGCGCCCTCGTAGACGTCGCCGTTGATGCTGGAGGTGAAGGCGATGGCCAGGCGGTAGCCGCCGTTCGCCAGCTTCTCCTTGTCCACCACCTTGCCGGGCCGGGCGATGAAGGGGATGTAGAAGTGCGTCCACTCGTCGGTCTCCTGTTGGTTCTCGATGCGTGCCACGGAGATGAGGTTCGGGTGCGAGAAGCGGTTGAAGCCGTCCAGGTACTCCGTCTCGTCGTCCGTCTCGAAGAAGATGGCGTAGATGTCGCACTGGTCCCGTTTCCCGCTCACGGCCTCGCTGCCCACGGTGTACGAGTCGCCGGAGCGGTACTTATAGTAGCCGGACACGTAAGTGGGCACGTGCTCGAAGACGCGCCCGAAGCGCACCGCCGCCCGTCCGTCCGGCAGCGCGCTCCCCAAGTCGAACGAGCCGACGAACAGGTTGCCCGCCGCCATCGGCATACCCAGCATCGCGCCGAAGCTGCCCGTGCCGCGGGTCACCAACTTGGCGCATCGGCCGCTGTAGCCCGCCTCGTCCTGCATGGTGGGGAAGTCTTGCGGGCTTTCGGCCACGCCCGTCAGGGCGAATCCGGCGTTGCCGCTCGCCCACGTCACGGAGTCGCCCCGCTCGGTATAGTCGTAGAATATCTGGTAGCGGCCGTTGTTGGGTTCCAGCGTCACGTTCTCGAAGTGGTATTCCGTGCTCACGCCCGATACGACGCAACGCACCGTGTATCGTTTCGTCCACGCCCGGTCCTCGGAGGTCACCGTATAGATTTGGGGCGTGGTGAAGTCGAAGGCCGTGCCGCTGGCGGGCGAGATGGTCGCCCCGGGCGTCAGGGTGAACTCCGGCGCCAGGCTCGTGATGTCGGCGTCGCTCTTCACCGTCAGGGTGACCGATTCGTTCGTGATTTCCGGCTCGGCTTTCAGTACGTCGCCCGGCACGACGCACGTCAGGATATCCGCCTCGGCGTTGGGAGCCTCCTCGCGGATGCAGGCGGCTGTCAGGAGCGACAGGCCCGCGCAGGTAAGAATCGTCCGTAGGTTCATAGTGTCCTTTTTCTTTCGCTAAGCGGCAAAGATAGTTTTTTATCCGTTACGGCGTCGCCTCTCGCTTTTTTAATAACTTTTTTTACACCCTCGTTTCCATTTACCCCGGGCGGGATTTGGGATTTCGCGGATTTTCCGTTAATATCGCGTAGTCTTACATTTTAAATCTATTAGCTATGACAACACGAAGAGATTTTCTCCGGCAGTCGGCTTTGCTGGGCGCCGGGCTTACCATCAGTCCTTTCTTTATCAGCGCCGGGCGCGCCGGCGTATCCGTCAACGACAAGATAGGCGTCGGCCTGATTGGCTGCAACGGGCAGGGCTTCGAGAACCTGAAGGCCTACCTCCGCGTCCCGGAGGTGGAGTGTGTCGCTTTGTCGGATATCGACGCGGGCGTGCTGGAGAAGCGCGCGGCCGACACCGCTAAAATCACCGGGCGGAAAGTGAAACACCTCTACAAGGATTGGCGCGCGCTAATCGACAACAAGGATATCGACATCGTGATTGTCGGCACGCCCGACCATTGGCACTGCCTGCAGATGGTGGCGGCCTGCGAGGCGGGCAAGGACGTCTATTGCGAGAAGCCCCTGGGCAACAGCATCGAGGAGTGTAATATCATGGTGCGCGCGGCGAAGCGTTACGACCGTGTGGTGCAAGTGGGGCAGTGGCAGCGCAGCGACCCGCATTGGCAGGACGCGATGGCCTTCGTGCATAGCGGCAAGTTGGGGAAGATACGCACCGTGCGGGTGTTCTCGTACCAAGGGTGGTGCCCCTCCATCCCCGTGAGGCCGGACGAGCCGGTGCCCGCCGGCGTGGACTACGATATGTGGCTCGGCCCGGCGCCGAAGCGCCCGTTCAACCGCAACCGCTTCCACTTCACCTTCCGCTGGTTCTGGGATTACGCGGGCGGGCTGATGACCGATTGGGGCGTCCACTTGCTGGACTACGCCTTGTATGGCATGAACGTCACCGCGCCGGAGTCCGTCATGGCGTCGGGCGGTAAGTTCGGCTATCCGGACGACGCTTGCGAGACGCCCGACCTGCTGCAGACCATCTACACCTTCAAGGATTTCACCGTGATGTGGGATCATGCCATCGGCATCGACGACGGGGCCTACGGGCGCAACCACGGCCTCGGCTTCGTGGGCGAGAACGGCACCCTCGTGGTCGACCGCGGCGGCTGGGAGGTAATCCCCGAGCGGGTGAACGGACAGGCGCGCATGGAGGCGGTGCCGCTCCGGAAGGCGTATGGCGAGGGCGGCTTGAACCTGCACGTGAAGAACCACCTGGAGTGCGTCAAGAGTCGGAACCGCGCTTGCAACGCCAGCGTGGAGATCGGGGCGCACATCGCCAAGTTCTCGCAGCTGGGCAACATCGCCTATCGCACGGGCAAGAAGCTCGCGTGGGACGGCAAGAGCTTCCACGACGCCGAGGCGGACGCCTACCTATGCAAGGAGTATCGCGCGCCGTGGAGACTGCCCGACGTGTGATTCCTTCAGCCTCCGCGTGCCAATACCGGCGTTTGGTATACACTTTTTGGGTGCCTAAATTGTTTTATAGATAAGGACATAAACAATTAATAGGAGATAAAGTGTATGAGACGAAGAAGAAACAGAAGAGAGGAGAAGGATTCCCCGTCCTTCTCGGAGTATATTAAGGTACGCGCGAAGATACAGACCACCTTGGGGAAGCACGCCACGGCCGAGCTTTATAGCGTGGCGGGGAGGCATTGGGCGCGCTTCTTGCAAGGGCGCCCGTGCCGCTTGTGCGACGTGAACGCCACCCTCGTGGCCGACTTCACCGATTATCTGCGGGCGCGCGATTTGCGCACGAACACCATCAACAGCTACCTCAGCAGCTTGCGGGCCGTCTACAACGCCGCGGTGGGCGAGGGGCTGGTGGATGGCGAGCCGAACCCCTTCGCCGGCTTGCGGCTGAAGCGGGAGATAACGGCCAAGCGGGCCGTGCCCGCCTCCGTCGTGGAGGAGATGGCCCGGCTGGACCTGAACGACAACCCGGAGTGGCAGCGGGCGGTCGACTTGGCGCTGTTCGCTTTTTGCGCCTTCGGGATGCCTTTCGTCGACGTGGTGTGCCTGCGCAAGGCGGACATCCACGACGGCGAGATCGTGTACCGCCGCCGGAAGACCTCCGCCGAGATACGCATCGGCGTGACGCCCGCCATGAAAGCGTTGTTCCGGAGGTATGCCAATAATACCCCCTACGTCTTCCCCCTGGAGCAGGAGGCCATCGAGCGGCAGGGCTACGCCGCCTATAAGCTGTTGCTCGCCAGGCACAACAGGGCGTTGGCGCGGGTGTCGGAGCAAGTGGGCGCCACGACGCGGCTCACCTCATACGTCATGCGCCACACGTGGGCGTCGGAGGCGTTGGCGAACGACGTGTCGGTGGCCATCATCAGCCAGGCGCTGGGGCACTCGTCCGAGCAGACCACACGGTGCTACCTGAAGCAGCTCGACCGCTCCGCCCTCGACGAGGCGAACGACCGCGTAACCGGGTTTTTGAATAAATATATAGGGTAAAAATGGACAACTTATTTACGAAATAAGTTGAAGGCGATTTTTCCCGCGTAGGCGATTACCCCCAATCGCACGCTTGGGAAACGCGAATCGCGCTCAAAACTGGAAGAATTAGGGAGTAAAAACCGCTGTCTGCGGATCTATACCACTCATAAAAACACTTTAATGGCATTGTTAATTAATAAAAAGACACAGTGGTTTTAGGGACCTCGTTTTTCTGTTTGCGAAGGATGGGTTAAAGATGAGATTTTTCGGTTAAAAAGCGGTAAGCATCCTTCTTTTGAGATCCCCTACGGTATGACAAGCAACGAACGCGGTAAAAAAAACCGGGAAATATTTGCTTATTTGTTATTTATCACCTTACTTTGCGGTTGCTATCGTGAAAAAACGAAGTCAAGACGCTCTTTCGGTAAGATATAAATAACTCTATATAAGGAAGTTATTAAGGCCTTCAACTTATTTCGTAAATAAGGTGCAGGCAAAAAGCTCCTACCGAGGGACGCGAGGGGTTCAGGAAACGATGATAAAAAGAAAAAGGGAGTATAAAAATAAAATAATACAGACGATGAAAACGAGAAGGCTAATCACTGTGTTGGTAGCGATTTGCGCCGTATGCCAACTCTACGCGCAAAGCGCCGCGCTTGGCGACGAAAAGGGGTCCGTGGTCGCGCTCAAGACCAACTTGCCCTATTGGGGCACCGCCACTTTCAACGCGGGCTTGGAGTTCCGCCTCGCCCGCCATTGGACACTGGACATCGAGGCGGGCCTGAATCCTTTCGACGGGAAGAACGACGACGGTTCCTACGATCGCACGATGAAACACTTCCGGGCGCACCCGGAAATCCGCTATTGGTTTTGCGAGGCTTTCCAAGGGCATTTCCTCGGACTGCACGTGCCGTTTATCGCCTACAACTTCGCCGACCTGAAAGTGCTCGACCTTGAGGACGAGCGCCGGCAGGGATGGGGCACGGGCGTAGGCGTCAGCTACGGCTACCAATGGCTGCTCTCTAAGCATTGGAACGTGGAGGCGACGCTCGGCGTAGGCTATCTCTACCTGAATTACGACCGCTTCCCCTGCGCCAATTGCGGCAACAAGACGGAGGACAACACGAAACATTATTTCGGTCCCACCCAAGCCGCGGTGAGCCTGATTTATCTCTTTTGATTTCAAATTTAAGATTTCAAATTTAAAATTTAAAGGTTAGGTGTTCCCGTAAGCCGTGAAATCTGAAACTTGAAATGATTGAAATCTGAAATTTTAAATCTGAAATTTTAAATTTGAAATGATTGAAATCTGAAATTTTAAATCTGAAATGATTGAAATCTGAAATCTGAAATTTTAAATTTTAAATCTGAAATCTGAAATGAACAAAGCAGCATCAATCATATTAACGGCGGCCGCCGCTTTCGCGGTGACGGGCATCGCCGCCCAGGAGGCGGACAACACCCTGCGCGTCGACAAACAGCTGATTGAGCGCTCCGGCGACTACCTGCTGGTCGACCTCACGCTCAACCTCAGCGATATACACGTGAGTTCCAATCAGTCTATCATCTATACACCGCTGATCACGCGGGGCGATAGCGCGCGGGCGCTTCCCCCGCTGATCGTCAACGGGCGCACGCGCCACATCCTGTACGAGCGCACCGGCCGCGACGCCGCGACCGACAACGAGTTCGCCTTGCGTCGCCGCAACGGCACCGAGCAGACGTTCGACTACCACGCTCGCGTGCCCTACGCCGCGTGGATGGGGCAATCTACCATGGAGATGGCGATAGACGACTGCGGCTGCGGCTGGCAATCGGCCGGCGTGGGGCGCGACGAGCTGTTCCCCATCGCGCTGGAGCGGCCCGAGCCGAAACCCTTCCTGGCCTATATCGCCCCGAAGGCGGAGGTGAAGACGCGCGCCCTGAGCGGTAGCGCCTTCCTCGACTTCCCCGTGAACCGCGTGGAGATACATCCGGACTACCGCGGCAACGCCGCCGAGCTGGTCAAGATACGCGCCACCATCGACCAAGTGCGCACGGATAAATACGCCACCATCACCGGCATCAACATCAAGGGATACGCCTCGCCCGAAGGCTCGTACGCCAACAACGAGCGACTGGCGAAGGGACGCTCCGAGGCGTTGCTCGACTACGTGCGCGGCCGCTACGACCTGGCCGGCGTGGAGACCCGCGTGGACTACGAGCCGGAGGACTGGGCGGGCCTGGAGCGCCGCGTGGAGGCGACCGACCTGGCCGATAAGGCGGACATCCTCGCCATCATACGCGCCGACGAGCCGGCCGACTGGGACGCCCGCGAGTGGAAGCTGAAGACGCTGAACGGCGGCGAGAGCTACCGCTATTTATTAAAGGAGATTTACCCGGCCCTGCGCCACTCGGACTACGAGGTGGCCTACACCATCCGCCCGCTCAGCGTGGCGGAGGCGAAGGAGCTGATTTATACCGACCCGAGGCAGCTGAGCCTGGACGAGATGTTCCAGGTGGCGCGTACCTACGAGGCGGGTAGCCCGGAGTTCAACGAGGTGTTCGAGATTGCCGTCCGCATGTATCCGGACGACCCGGTGTCGAACCTCAACGCCGCCAACACCGCCTTGCGCCGCGGCAATCCCGCCGCCGCCCGCCGATACCTGGCGAAAGCGGCGGACGGCCCTGAGAAGCGCCTCGCCGAGGGCGTAGCCTCCTGGCTGGAGGGCGACACCGATGCGGCGAAGTCAATCTTCGAGTCGCTGGCGAGCGACCCCGCCGTAGGCGAGCAAGCGAGAGCCAACTTGGAGCAGGTGGGGGAGTAAGAAAAGTAACCCTGAGTGTGTGTCAAAAAGCTAACTGAAAAGCTCCCCCGGGAGGGGAGCTGGCGAGCGTAGCGAGACTGAGGGGTCGCGAAGCGCTATCAGACAGAGAGAACAACCCCTCACCCGCTTCGCGGGAGCTCCCCTCCCGGGGGAGCTTTTCAAAAAGCAGGGATGTACTTTCTCTATTTTGACACAGCCTGCTCCCCCTGTAGCGAGGGGGGAGCTCCCCGAAGGGGTGAGGGGGTGAGCTATGAACTTTGAACTTTAAATTTTTTAATAATAAAGAGGGATGGCCATAAAGTACAAATTGATTCAGAGGAGAGACTTCACGAAGGGGGCACAGCCCACCGACAAGAAGTATTACGCCACGTTGGTAAGCAACGGAACGGCGAGTTTGGAGGAGATTTGCGAGAGCATCTCCGAGGAAACCGCGCTGACAAGCGCCGATGTGAAAAGTTGTCTCGACCGGTTGCCGCGCATCATCGCGCGCCACCTCCGCGAGGGACGTAACGTGCAGGTAGGCGAGCTGGGCAGCTTCCGCTTCGTACTGTGCAGTTCAGGAGCCGACACGGAAAAGGAATTCGACGCCGCCACGATGATGCGCACGCCCAAGTTGGTATTCACGCCCGGCATGGTTTTGAAGGACGTGCGTGAAAAGGCGACCTACACGCGCGTCACCAAGAAGCCCGAGGGCGAGGAGACGACCGGGGGCGGCGAGGAAACCGAATCCCCGGGAACCGTTTAAATTGACAATGAACAATTGACAATTAACAATTAAGCGCTCCCGAAGGCAATTGTCAATTGTCAATTGTGAATTGTCAATTTGAAAGGTCAATTGTCAATTGTCAATTGTCCCGAGGTTAGCCGCTGACCTCTTCCAAGGCTTGCCGCTATCCTCTTCCAAGGATAGCCGCTAACCTGGTAAGAGGATAGCCGCTAACCTGGTAGGAGGATAGCCGCTAACCTGGTAGGAGGATAGCCGCTAACCTCGGAAGGGGATAGCCGCTAACCTCGGAAGGGGATAGCCGCTAACCTCGGAAGGAGGTTGCCGCTAACCTCGGAGGGTGCCTGCGGCAGACCTCGGAAGACAGTAGGAAAAGCAAGTTTAATTTAATAATACACGAAATGAAAACGAACATGAAACTAAAAAGTACACTTTGGGCATTGGCATTCGCGGTAGCCGCGGTGTCGTGCTCCGACGATTTGGAAGAGAATGGCCCGGGCAATAACAATGAGAATGCGACAAATGGCGGCTACTTTATGTCCGTCAACATAGCGACCGGGGGCGGTTCTTTCATGACTAAAGCGAACGGAGAGGGCGATACCTATCTGGAGGAAGAAGGGAAAGAGGACATGGTATATGATGTCAATGTGTTTCTGGTAAGCGGTACGGACAATCCTGCTGACTTGCTCGACCTTTTGAACTCGACGAATGCTTCAACTATTCAAATCGCCGGACAAGGTTATACCTCTATTGAAAATGGATTAACACCCGATGGTGGCACGGAGCCGAATCATGACAAGGTAGAAGTGGAAATGCAACTGACCGAACCTATTTCCGGAACGGATGCTCAGACATACCAGGTGTT
Source organism: Candidatus Parabacteroides intestinigallinarum (assembly GCA_019114945.1). Classification (GTDB taxonomy): domain Bacteria; phylum Bacteroidota; class Bacteroidia; order Bacteroidales; family Tannerellaceae; genus Parabacteroides; species Parabacteroides intestinigallinarum. The sequence continues at coordinate 32,978 of DXEN01000031.1, forward strand.
TACGGTGGTCAATGCGGGTGAGAAACTGTCAAATATTAGTACATTGGCAGATTTGCGTGACTATGTGCATTCCACGGTTGTATGGGCTGGCACGGCTGGACAGGAGGACAAGTTCGTCATGTCTACTCACAAGATGACAGGTGTGCCTGGAAATTCAGTAGTGACCCTTTCCGCCGCGAATATGAGCGAAAGTAATCCCGCGGTGACGAACGTCTATGTGGAAAGACTTGCCGCCCGTATTGACTTGAAAGTGGATGAGGCTTTGTTGAACAGCGGTTATTCTACTACGGATCAAACAGCGATCGCTAACGGTAAAGGAACATTCAAACTGACCGGCTATACGGTCGTAAACCGTTGGAATGGCGATAGCTATATGTTTAAGCAGGTTTCTCCCACGGTAAGTGCTTGGGATGCCGATCTTCCAGATGCGAGCACTACTTATGCGGCCGGCGATCCCAAGAAGTATTTAGGCGATGAAAAGTGGGTTCAGACAGGTACTGTCCCCGCAGGCTCTTATAATTATGTAATCGAACCGAAGACTCGCGAGAAGAATGGTACGGACTTTATGACGGCTTCTTATCTGAATCCGTTTAGTGAGGATGGTGATTTGAACACTCTTACTTCAAATAATGAATGGGTGACAACTTTGACTAATCTCTCTTCTTCGGCTTTCAAGAAAATTGCTTACACCAAAGAGAACACGATGTCGGTCAAAAATCAATTGAATGGTTATTCTACCGGTGTCATCTTTGAGTCTGAGTTTACTCCGAATGAGAATTTTAAGGTTAGCAAATATTCAGATGGAACCGTGAGCGAGGTGGCTTTAGAAAGTAGTAATAAAACATTCTATATGGCTAACCACCAAAATGGGAATTCTACCCAAAAAGTGACTTATGCGGACTTGAAAACAATCGCGGCTATGGCTTTCGATGGAATCTCAGCAGAGTTTATGACTACGGATATGTATAAAGGGTTTATGGATGGAACTTGGCCGTCGACTGATCAAGAGTTAACGAACATCCAAGGTTTAATCGACCAAATGAAAGAATCAAACAAGGTTGAATCTGCTTTTAAGACGTATCTGTCAAGGATTGCCAATACCGATGCGGCTAATTGGGCTTCGGTAAAAGATAAATTGACTTATGAGAAATTCTTGGCGTCTACAGAAGGTTCTGGTTTAATAGAAACCAATACTAATTTATTCAAGGATTTCGGTGTCTCTTATTACAAGGCTGGTAAGAGCTACCATAAATTCTGGATTCGCCATGACGACAACAATGATGATAAGAGGATGGGTGTTATGGAGTTCTGTATCGTTCGTAACAATGTTTACCAATTGCAGGTAAGTGGTGTAAGAGACTTGGGTGACCCTCTGCCTTTCACTCCGGGTAAAGACGATCCGAACAACCCGGACGAAAATGATGAAGTTAGCATTTTGGTTAACTTGTACGTCAAGAACTGGGTAGTACGCAGCAACAGCGGCATCATCCTCTAACGGGAGGAGGAGAGAAGAAAAGGTGCTTTTTGTTTAGAGCACGTCTTGACCGGGGACACATTCCCGATAAGGGAGGTGGGGGAACTGAACCGTAAGGGGTGTGTCCTTTTTAAGAAATTAATTCTGCCGGGGACTTCGGGCGTTATTTTCCATAAAGTGACCCTATAGTAGCGTTCCGATGGCTTCTTTCGGTTAGGGATAATAGGAAGAGGGAACCCCGGGGAACTTTTTACGAATTGACAATTGACGATTGACAATTGACAATTGACAATTGACAATTGACGATTATCAGTTATCAGTTCGTGGGGAAACAAAGAAAATTATAGAAAGGTAAATTGTCAATTAGAAAAAGGACAATTGTCAATTGTCAATCGTCAATTGTCAATTAGAAAAAGATGCAGGGAATGAAGAACATATGGATTAAATCAATCGGGACGCTGGCCCTGGCGACGGGCCTGGCGGCTTGCGAGTATATTCACGACGACTCGCTCGCGCCTTGCGAGTACCGCTTGCGTTTCGTGTACGATTACAACATGAAGTTCGCCGACGCCTTCCAGCACGAGGTGACGCGCGCCGCGCTCTTTATCTGCGACGATAAAGGTACCTTCATCGAGCGGCGCGACTTGGAAGGCACGGAGCTGAAGGCGAACAACGTCGTGATGGATTTGGAGCCGGGCACCTACACCCTCCTTACCTGGGCGGGGCTGGACGACGGCTCGTACACCTGGCCCGACCTGACGCCGGGCACGTCTACCGTGGAAGATATCAAGGTGCGTACGCTACGCGAGGCGGACGGCACCCAACCCCGCGAGCTGGAGCCCCTGTGGCACGCGCTGGATACGCTCGTCATCACCGGCGACCGCCACGAGGAGAAAGAAATATCGCTCGCCAAGAATACCAACAAGCTGCGCGTCGTGCTGCAAGACACCGAGGGCTACAGCATGGACGCCTCGGACTTCACGTTCCAAATCGTGGCGGACAACGGCTACATGGACTACGACAACTCCCTGTTGCCCGACCCCTCCATAACTTATACGCCTTATTATAAAGAGAACCTGCCCGTGGCGGAGGGCGACAGCATCAACGGCCGTCCCGCCAACAGCTACGTGGTGGCGGCGGAGCTGAACACGATGCGCCTCATGGCGGGCGAGAACTACCGCCTCGTGGTGCGCCACGATGGATGGGAGGACGACGTGCTCAACGTCAACCTCAACAATTACCTGCTCTACACGCAGATGGAGGGACACAACATCTCGGCGCAGGAGTATCTGGACCGTCAGGACGAGTATTCCATCGTCTTCTTCCTGACGCCCATCATCTGCCCCGACTGTCCGGACCCCGATGACCCGGATGACCCCGACGACCCGGATGATCCCGATGAGCCGGACAATCCCGATAATCCGGATAACCCCGACTATCCCGACCCGGATGAGCCGGTAGTCGTAGGCTACGCGTGCTACAAGATACAGGTAAAAGACTGGGTAATCCGCCTGAACGAGGGGGAACTATAATATCAATGGACAATTAACGATTGACAATTGACAATTTCCCCTCTTGAGAGGGGGCAGGGGGTGTGTTAAATTGACAATTAACGATTGACAATTGACAATTAAGCGCTCCCGAAGGCAATCGTCAATTGTCAATTGTCAATCGTCAATTTGAAAAGTCAATTATCAATCTGAAAGGTCAATTATCAATCTGAAAGGCCAATTGTCAATCGTCAATTGTCAATTGTCAATTTGAAAAGTCAATTATCAATTTGAATAGATAGAATATGAACCGATTGAAAGATACATACAAACACATGGCGGCGGTGGCCTCGGCGCTGCTGCTCGCGCTGTCCGTCCTTCCCGCCTGCTCCGACGACGAAGGGGGAGGAGCGGACATCCCCGAGGCTCAATACGCCAAGCTCGTCATCTCGTTGGGTAGCTTGGATAACGCTACGCCCGCCGCCACGAAGGCGGTAGACGATGACGGATATATAGAGAGCGACATTATCGACGATGAATACAATGATTCGGATTACGAGCATTATATCGACAAATGGTGGCTGTTGGTATTGCATCAAGAAGACGGTGCGTATCAATTCGACCGACTGATTTCCAATAGCCCGACCGCCAACAACACGCATCCGGATTCCGAGACCTCGATAGAGATGGAACTATTGATTTATGACACGTACAAGTTCTACGCCTTCGCTAATTTAGGCGGTTTGGATAATGGCGAAGATGTTATCAAATGGATAGAAGGATTGAATGCGGCTTCTTTCGAGGAGGCGGAATTCCAAAAGGAAGGAGTCGAGCTGTTAGACATGAACAGCTACCACGAGGGCGAAGGTTCGTCTTACATCCCGATGAGCAGCTACGGTTATACGGTCACCGTGCAAGCGGATAACAACTCGTTGCGCATCCCCTTGATTCGTCTGCTGGGCAAGGTGGAGCTGGACGTGACCAACTCCTCCGGGAAAGACGTGAAGATAGAGAAATTGACGATGGGCAAGTTCCGCGACGAGGGCGAGATTTATCTGTTGCCTTACGACGTGGCGACAGGCGATAACGGCACGGGTAATTTGATGGTCGGCACGGGAGACGAGAAAAAATTGTTGAACCCTTCGTTCCCTACCGAAAGCGAAAGGGTGGGCAATGACTGGACATTGCCGGAAACGGCGGATAAGGAATTATTCGCTTCTGCGGAGAATGACGCGAACAAGCGGACGTACACCTTTTACATCAACGAGACAGGCAACCAGAACCAAGAGGGTGGCGGAGCGAAAGATATGACGATAGCCATGAAGGTAAGCGGCATCGAGAAAGATGAGACAGAGCAAGATACTCGCTTTTTCTTTATCCGGCGGAATGATTGGTTGCGCATTCCCATCTTGATATCGAACGCGCAAACAACGATAACTGTCGCCCAGCGGCATATGCCGATTGGCGGAGTGCCCGCGGAGTTGTTCTTCGACAATGGCGCGATTATCGCCGACCAAACGGTGACGTTGGATCATGCGGGCATCGTGACGATAGGTTACGCATTGAAAGAGATCAACGGACAAACGAACGGTTGGAGCTTGAAGTATTTACAATCAACTTATCAACCCGGCGAGCAATTTTGCATGGCGCAAGTGGAAGATAATCCGAATGGCTTGATTTTGGTGCGTGATGACGATAAGGATGACGAGAGCCAGAAGAATATATGGATAGATTTGGATTGGCTGGATGATTCTCAAAAAGGTTTTAATTTACAACCGACCGAGGGTAGTAAGACTTCCGGTAGCTTTAAGCTCCGTATACAGGAACTGGCATCCGGCACGGCGAAAGTGAAGCTGACGTTGGTGGCCACTCACACGAGCGGACAAGAGATTATATTACCTTATACGATTACATTAAACTATGAAGGAGGCAACTAACCATGACACGAAAAGACTATACATATACTATATATAGGAGCGAGGCCCGCGGCGAGGCCGTGCGGGACGCTCGAAATACGTCCGAGGGAAAAAAGAGTTTCATCCGAATGAAACAAAAGTTTCTTCCGAAGGAAACCGCGGTTTCCTCCGAAGGGAATTTCGCCCATTCCGTACGTCCCTATCCGGTAGCCTGCAAATTGCTTACATTTGTGTTCGCCTTGCTGTTTATTGGAGCCAACTGGAATGAGGCGTGGGGGCAAACGACAATTTTAGCGGCTGGCAATAGGGATACGGTACATACGAGAACGGAGATTATCTATGTGGATCCGACTAAGCCTCGCGTATTATCTATTCCCGAATTGAAGATTAATGATGGACATTGGGATGCAGGCTACAAATGGTATGTGCATTGGTATAATGCAAGAGGGGAAATAAAAGGAATAGACATATATTTAGATTCAAATGAAGCGACCGCAAGAGGAGGAAGTATTTATGGAGGATGGTACGTTACTGATTTGCGTGACGCGACAGATGGCTGGTGGTGGTACGATGGGTTTTATAACACAAACAAAACTAGCGACGGGAAATATGCTCATTTATCGTCATGCGCTTCAACAATACAATATACGGCGCCTGCTGATTTAGGTAGTAATGAAGATGTATTGTATTGTGATGTCAGTAATTATACCGACTATGACATTACTCAATTGACTGGCGCAAACAAAGATGAAGGAACATTTACGGAACCAACTTTATTAAAACGTTATAAATATATTATCCGTCCGGCCTCGGAATGTGCGGATGCGTT
>DXEN01000032.1 GCA_019114945.1 Candidatus Parabacteroides intestinigallinarum
CGCAGGTTCTCCAGCAGGCGGTTCTGGTAGATGACGGCGGTGGGGACGATGTGGTTGATGGCCAGGTCGCCCAGCACGCGGCTCTCTATCTGCACCTTCATGGTGTAGATTTCCCATTTCACCTCGTTGCGGGCCTCCAGCTCCTTCCGCGTCAGCACGCCCGTGGCGGCGAACATCTCGATGGAGTCGGGGCGGAGGTAGGCGTCGTATTGCAGGGGCACGCTGTTCTCGCAATCCAGCCCCCGGCGGGCGGCCTCGGCCTTCCAGGCGTCGGAGTAGCCGTTGCCGTCGAAGCGTATCGGCTTGGATTCCTTGATGTAGGCTTTCAGCACGTTGAAGATGGCCACTTCCTTGCTCTTGCCCTCGGCCTGTTGCGCCTCCACGTCTTTCCGGAACTGGCGCAGCTGGTAGGCGACGGCGGAGTTGAGCGCCAGCATGGCCGAGCCGCAGTTCACGGACGAGCCGGGGGCGCGGAACTCGAAGCGGTTGCCGGTGAAGGCGAAGGGCGAGGTGCGGTTGCGGTCGGTGTTATCGAGCAGCAGCTCCGGTATCTGCCCGAAGCCGAGGTGCAGTCCCTTCTTGTCGTCCACCTCGATGGCGTCCTCGATGGAGCTGTTCTCGAACTTGTCGAGGATGTCGCTGATTTGCGTGCCGAGGAAGGTGGAGATGATGGCGGGCGGCGCCTCGTTCGCCCCCAGGCGGTGGGCGTTCGTGGCGGAGGCGATGCTGGCCTTCAGGAGCGCGTTGTATTTGTATACCGCCATGATGGTGTTCACCACGAAGGTGATGAAGCGCAGGTTGTCCTCGCGGTTCTTGCCCGGCGAGAAGAGGTTGACGCCCTTGTCGGTGCCCATCGACCAGTTGCAGTGCTTGCCCGATCCGTTCACGCCGTTGAAGGGCTTCTCGTGCAGCAGCACGCGGAAGTTGTGATGGCGGGCTACGCGTTTCATGATCGACATCAGCAGCTGGTTGTGGTCGTTCGCCAGGTTGCATTCCTCGTAGATGGGTGCCAGCTCGAACTGGTTCGGGGCCACCTCGTTGTGGCGGGTCTTCACCGGGATGCCCAATTTATAGCACTCGGTCTCCAGGTCTTTCATGAACTCCTGCACCCGCGAGGGGATGGCGCCGAAGTAGTGGTCGTCCAGCTGTTGGTTCTTGGCGCTCTCGTGCCCCAGGAGCGTGCGCTCGGTCAGCGAGAGGTCCGGGCGGGCGGAATAGAGGTCCTCGTCCACCAGGAAGTACTCCTGTTCCCATCCCAAGTAGGTGATAATCTTATGGACGTCTTGGTCGAAATATTGATAGACCTCCTTGGCCGCCTTGCCCAGCGCCTCGATGGAGCGGATGAGCGGCGTCTTGTAATCGAGCGCCTCGCCGGTGTAGGCGATAAAGACGGTGGGGATACACAGCGTATCGTCCACGATGAAAGCGGGTGAGGAGGGGTCCCAGGCGGAGTATCCGCGTGCCTCGAAGGTGTTGCGCAATCCGCCGTTGGGGAAGCTGGAGGCGTCCGGCTCCTGCTGTACGAGCAGCTTGCCGCTGAACTCCTCGATCATGCCGCCGTGCCCGTCGTGCTCCACGAAGGCGTCGTGCTTCTCGGCGGTCCCGTCGGTGAGCGGCTGGAACCAGTGCGTGTAGTGCGTGACGCCTTTTTCCAATGCCCACATACGCATGCCGGCGGCCACGTGGTTGGCTACCTCCCGGTCGATGGGGATGCCGTGGTCGATGGCGTAGGTCAGGGCTTTATACGTTTCCTTGGAGAGATATTTCTGCATGGCCTTCCGGTTGAAGACGTTCTCGCCATAATATTCGGATACTTTGTGCTCGGGAGTGACGGCTTCCACGGCCTTCCGGTTGGAAGCCTTCTCCACGGCGTTGAAGCGTGAGATAGACATGCTGTTGAAGTTTTATGTTTATATCCGCGAAGATACGTGAAATATTCGGGAAAAAGAGGCGTATTCCTCGCAAACGCGAGCGCCTCGATATTTAAAAATCGTTTATGTCATCCCGCGGAGGCTCGCGGCCTCGCTCCCTACGCGATGAGATCGGCCGTCGTGGCTCGCGTCTCCCGTATTAAGTCGGCGGGGGCGATCTCTATCTGCAGGCCCCGTTGGCCGGCGCTTACGTATATCGTGCCGAAAAGGGTCGCCGTCTGGTGGATGTAGGTAGGGAAGCGTTTCCTCATGCCGATGGGGGAGCAACCGCCCCGTATGTATCCCGTGAGCGGCAGCAGCTCTTTCACGTGGATCATCTCGCACTTCTTGTTGCCCGATACCTTGGCGGCCTTCTTCAAGTCCACCTCGTCCGCCCCGGGGATGACGCATACGAAATAGCCGCTTTTATCCCCGCGCAATACCAGCGTCTTGAACACTCGTTCTATCTCCTCGCCCAATTGCTCCGCCACGTGCGTGGCGCTCAGGTCGTTCTCGTCCACCTCGTAAGGCACGAGCCGGTAGGCGATTTTCGCCTTGTCGAGCAAGCGTGCCACGTTCGTCTTGTTTATTTTCTCTTTCATCTTGTCAGATTCCTTTCATGGATAATTGAACCCGCTTGCGGGCGAGGTCCACGCTTAATACCTTTACCCGGACGTGCTGGTGGATGGAGACCACTTGCGTGGGGTCGCTGACGAAGCGGTCCGCCAGTTCCGATATGTGTACCAGTCCGTTCTCTTTGATGCCGATGTCGACAAAGCAGCCGAAGTTGGTGATGTTGGTCACGATGCCCGGCAGGATTTGCCCCGCCCGTACATCCTCGATGCTTTTGACGTTGGGGTCGAAGGCGAATACCTGGATGGCTTGCCGCGGGTCGCGTCCCGGTTTGTCTAATTCCTGCAGGATGTCCCGCAGGGTCGGGAGCCCCACCTTCTCGGTGATATAACGCTCGATATCCAATCGTTTCTTCAGTTCCTTGTCGGCGATCAGCTCCGCCACGGAGCAGCCCAAGTCTTTCGCCATGCGCTCGACGATCGGGTAACTTTCCGGATGTACGGCCGAGTTGTCCAACGGATTCTCGCTGCCTGGGATTCGCAGGAAGCCCGCGCTTTGCTCGAACGCTTTCTCGCCCATGCGGGGGACTTTCATCAATTCTTTCCGGGAGGCGAAGGAGCCATGCTCGGCGCGGTAGTTGACGATATTTTGCGCCAAAGTGGGACCCAGGCCTGATACGTACGTTAAAAGATGCTTGCTCGCCGTATTCACGTTGACCCCGACTAAGTTTACGCAGCTTTCCACGGTCTGGTCCAGGCTTTTCTTCAGCGCTGTCTGGTCTACGTCGTGCTGATATTGCCCGACACCGATGCTTTTCGGGTCGATCTTTACCAACTCCGCTAACGGATCCATAAGGCGGCGCCCGATGCTGACCGCTCCCCGTACCGTTACGTCGTATTCCGGGAACTCTTCCCGGGCGATCTTGGAGGCGGAATAGATGGAGGCGCCGTTCTCGCTGACGACAAATACCTGCACCTTGCGGTCGTAACGAATATCCGTGATAAACTGCTCGGTCTCGCGGCTTGCCGTGCCGTTGCCGATGGCGATCGCCTCGATGCCGTAGGTGGCGACCAACTGGGCTACCTTGGCGGCGGCTTTCCCTTTCTCGTTCCGCGGAGGATGCGGGAAGATCGCCTCATTGTGCAATAGATTGCCTTGCGCGTCCAAGCAGACCAACTTACAACCGGTGCGATAACCCGGGTCGATGCCCAATACCCGTTTTTGCCCGAGGGGCGGCGCTAAGAGTAGCTGGCGCAGGTTCTCCGCGAATACCCGGATGGCTTCCTCGTCGGCTTTCGCTTTGCTTTGGTTGGCGAACTCTGTTTCAATGGACGGCTTTAGCAATCGCTTGAAAGCGTCGTCGACCGCTGTGGATACCTCTTCCGAGGCCTCGCCTTGCCCTTTTACGAAACGTCGTTTCAATTGTTCCACGCAGGGTTCGCTGTCGGGCGAGATGCTTACCCGTAGGATTCCCTCGGCTTCCCCTCGCCGGAGCGCTAATAGGCGGTGGGAGGTCGTTCGGCGCAGCGGTTCGCTGAAGTCGAAATAATCCTTGTATTTGTTGCCTTCCTCTTCTTTCCCCTTGACGACTTTCGAGGTGATGACCGCCGTGCGTGCGAACGAGCGGCGCACGGTGTTCCGGGCGCTCTCGTTCTCGTTGATCCATTCCGCGATGATATCCCGTGCGCCTTGCAAGGCTTCCTCCGTGTTCTTTACCTCGCCTTTGACAAAGCTTTTGACACGTGCCGGCAGGTTCGTCTCGTTTTGTAGCATGAGAATCTTCGCCAATGGTTCCAATCCTTTCTTGCGGGCGATTTCCGCTCTTGTGACCCGTTTGGGCTTGTAAGGCAGGTATAAATCCTCGATCTCCGTGCTATCCCACGAGTCCTCGATTCGTTTCCGAAGCTCCGGGGAAAGTTTCCCTTGCTCCTCGATGGTCGCGAGGATGGAAGCCTTGCGTTTCTCCAATTCTGTCAGTTTATCCCATTGATTTTTGATCGCGCCAATCTGTATCTCGTCCAATCCTCCGGTCACTTCTTTCCGGTAGCGGCTAATAAATGGGATTGTCGCTCCCTCGTTTAAAAGTCCGACCGTCCGTTCCACTTGTCCCGCGGGGATTTGTAAAGAACGGGCGATGAGGGTATGAAAAATAGTTGCCATACGTTCGCCTATACATTATTATCGAATCGCGAATATACGTTTTTGTTTCCGAGTATTCGCGTTTATGGAGCGGGGAATAGTGGCCTTTATAAAACAATTAAGGATTACCTCACGGTAACCCCTAACCAAACTTGTTAACCTTAAATCTAATACTATTATGAAAAAACCACACGTGCAAAAGTACGGTTTTTCCTATATAGCAGGGATAGATGAGATATTAATAAATATTCCGTTTGTTATAATAAAATCTAAACGTTCTTCCTTTGGGTCATTAAGCTAACGACAACAATCGCTATCGCGGATAATGGCAGAGCGAACAGGATCGGGTCGATCATATACCAAGGATAGATATCGATAAGGACATCTCGCCCGAACAGTGCCGCGCACAATCCCGTCGGAGCCGCTTCCGCCTTGTGCAAGAACAACATGGCGAATAGGCTGGCCAACGCTCCTACCCACAGGCTGGCCAACGCTCCTTGCCGTGTTGTCTTTTTCCAGTATAATGAGCAGAAATAAGCGGGCAAAAATGTCGCCGCGCAAATGCCCATAAACAAGGCGGTACCGCGTGCGATGATATTCGCGCTCAACGTATAGCAAATCGCGTAACTGATCAAGATGGAACATAACACGCCGGTTCGTACGCCCCAGGTGGAGTTCGGGTTTTTCTTTCGCCCAAGTTCCGGGAAAATATCAGCCCCGAAAGCGGCTCCCATCGTATGGAATTGCGCGCTTAGGGTCGACATGCTTGCCGATAGGATGCAAAGCATGAAGATCGCTCCGAACCATCCCGGCATCGCCTTGTTGATAAACAACGGAATGATTTTGTCGATATCCTTTATCGCTTCCGACGCGACTACGCCTTCTGTCTTTAGGAAATACAGGTTGGATAAAGCCCCGACGTGGTAAATCGCCCCTACCGTGATAATCAGGAATAAGCATCCGATCAAAACACCTCTGTTCAGTTGCTTGGAGCTTTCTACCATCATGAAGCGTACCACTAACTGAGGTTGGGCAAGACAGCCGACTCCCACGCCTAAAATCAGGGAAGTGACCAGCGTGTACCATTGTGGAGAGCCGGTCACGGGCATGGCGGTCCATCCTTGGTGGCCTACCTCTTTCAAGTGCTCGGGCACCAGCGGGGCGATGTCGGTCAGCTTTTGATTGGCCTCGATAAATCCTAAGCCCATGATTCGATAGAACCAAAAGAGCAGGAACAACATGCACGTGAACATGATGATCGCCTGCAGCGCGTCCGTGTAGAGGACACCCTTGATGCCGCCCGTAATGACATAGGCCGCTACTATCAGCGTGAAAATCAAGAGAGAGAGGTGAAGGTCGATATGAAACGTTTGTTCGATAAAGACCGCTCCGCCCTTCATGACGACCGCCGCGTAGAGCGGCATGCCGATAAAGATAATCGACGCGATGAAAGCCTGTATGGCACGCGATTGATAGTGCGCTCCCAAGAGTTGAGGAAATGTGCGTGCGTTATGCTCTTCGCCTAACCTTCGTGTTCTTCGGCCGAAGAAGATAAAGGCGATCACGACCCCCATGAACATGTTCAACAAGCAAAGCCATTGAATGCCCATTCCGAACGTGGCGGCGACACCGCCAAACCCGACGATCGCCGACGCTGAGATAAACGTGGCCCCGTAAGAGAGTGCCATGATCAGGGAATTGACTTTCCGTCCTCCCAATAAATAGTCGCTGGCGTTTTTGGTATGCTTGTAACCAAGATAACCGAGCCAGGCGAGGACAAACATATAAATGATGACAATGATGCCTAATGTGAGTGTGCTCATTCGTTGGGATGTTTAGTCGTGTTCGTACTGTCGTCGTCTTTGTTCCAAGTGGTTATACCGAACCAGATGGAGAATAGGAGGCAGGCGAACGCCAAGAGGTAAGCCAACCAAATGCCGGGGTCGTTGATGCCAAACATATTCTTTCCTTATTAAAGATCGACCAAATCATTCTCGCAAAGGTATCCGATGTTCTGCCGCCGGATGACTTCCCGGGCGTTGTCCCGGTTGTTCGTGCGCAGGAACAGCACGGTTTTCTCGTGATTCGAGAAGCAATACATATATTCGATGCTGATGCCCGCTTTCGTGAAGCTGGATAGCGTCGTGGCGAAACTTTCCGCGTCGGAGCTGGTAACGATGGCCAATACATCTGTCAGATTCGCGCTCACGTTGTGCTCTTTCAGGATCTGATACGCTTTCTGCGGGTTGCTGACGATGATGCGCAGGATGCCATATTCGGAGGTGTCGGCAACGGTAGCCGCCACGATGCGGATGTGCTCTTTCGCCAATAAGGTCAATATCTCGCTAAGCTTTCCGTATTTGTTCTCCAGGAAAATGGAAATTTGATTGACTGTCATAATGCTTATATATTATATAGGTAAAACAATCTTGTTATGATTCTCAACTAAGTTTGCGGAGGTCTTTCACGCGTACCGCTTTCCCGTCAGAGGTGGGCAACGAGCCTTTCGCTACCAGCTTGACGCGTGGTGTAAGCAGTAACTCGTCCTTCAATTGCCGGGTGATATTCTTCGTCAACCGTTGCAACGCGGAGTAGTCATCCGTGAAGAGGTCGCTCAGCTCTACCTCGATCAGCATCTCGTCGCTATTGCCGATTGTTTCGAGGGTGATCAGGTAATTGCTGCCCAGTTCCTTGAATGGCATCAATATTTTCTCGATCTGGATCGGGAAGAGGTTCACGCCTTTCAGGATAATCATATCGTCGCTACGTCCCTTGAAACGGGCGAGGCGTTTGTGCGTGCGTCCGCAAGGGCAATCGCCCGGCAGGACGCAGGTAAGGTCGCGGGTACGGTAACGGAGCAAAGGCATCGCCTCGCGGTTGATCGTGGTCAGCACCATCTCGCCCACTTGCCCGTCGGGCACCGGCTTCAGGGTGACAGGGTCTACGATCTCGACAATCACGTTATCTTCCCAGATATGCAAGCCGTTCTGTTCCGGGCACTCGAATGCCACGCCCGGCCCGTTCATCTCGGACATACCGAAGCAGTTATAAGCCTTGACGCCCAGCAGTTGCTCGATGCGTTTGCGTTGTTCCTCGGAGTGAGGCTCGGCCCCGATGCATACGGTATGTAGTTTCGTGTCCTTGCGCGGGTCGATGCCCATCTCGAACATCACCTCCGCCAAGCGAGTCGCGTAGCTGGGGATGATATGTAGGCAAGTTGTCCCGAAATCGGTGATGAATTTGATTTGGCGTTTCGTGTTACCCGCCGCGGCCGGGACGGTCAATGCCCCTAATCGCTCGGCGCCGTATTGGAAGCCCAATCCGCCGGTGAACATACCGTATCCGGAGGTGTTCTGGAATACGTCCGTATCCCGCAGGCCGACCATATACATGCAACGTGCCACTTGGTTGGCCCATTGGTCCAAGTCCTTGGCGGAGTGCAGCACGACGGTCGGGTTGCCGGTGGTTCCGCTGGAGGAGTGGATGCGCACGCACTTCTGGAGCGGAATAGCGGCGAACCCGAATGGATAATGGCTTCGCAAGTCGTCTTTCGTCGTGAACGGAAGTTTCCGCAAATCGTCTAACGACTGGAAGCTATCGGGCGTGATGCCTCTTTCCTCGAATACCTGATGGTAGAACGGTGAGTTGGCCGCCTGCTTTATGGTTTGTTTTAATCGTTCCAGCTGAAATTTCTCCAGCTCCTCGCGGGGCATGGTCTCTATCTCTTCTTGCCAATACTTTGTTGTTTTCATCTTATATTATATGTCTGTTTATTTATTTGTTGTTTTTATATCTTCGGCAACTCCCACGGTGCCCGGTAGTAGGCCTTGGATAGGGCGGTCGCCTCTTTATCGCCTACGAATAGGTGGTTCGTATCGTCCCAACGGACTTCCCGTTTGACCCGGCAGGCGATGTTCGCCAAGTGCGCCATCTTCGCTACCCGTGCGCCGATCGCCACGTCGGCGTGAGGCAATTCCCGGCTCTTTACGCAGCTTAGCATATTGCCCACATGGTTATACAATCCCTTGCCTTCGCCTTTCTTGAAAGGAACGGCCTCCATGCGGGGGGCGTTGTTCGCTACGACCGGTATGACCTCCCAGCCAGCCCGGTCGAGTACCATCGTGCCGTCCTCGCCGTAAAAAGCCAATCCCTCTTTCCGGTTATACAGCCCGTGATTGATACCGCAAGCGTGATCCCATACGATGTTGAAATCGTCGTAGGCATAGATGGCCATCAACGTATCCGGCGTCTCCATCGCGTCGTCCGGGTAGGCGAACTTGCCACCGCTCGAAAGGACGCGGGGCGGAAGTCCCGTGTTCATGCCTTCCAACGCGTAATCCAATAAATGTACGCCCCAATCGGACATCAATCCGCCGGCGTAGTCCCAGAAGAAACGGAAGTTATAGTGGAAGCGATAGGGGTTGAACGGGCGCTTGGGCGCCGGGCCGAGCCACATATCATAATCCACTCCCGCGGGCGGGTCGCAATCCGGCTTCACGGGCAGGGTGGGTTTCCCGTCCTGATAAGCCCATACTTTCACCGTGCGGATACGGCCTATCTTGCCCGCTTTCAGGAATGCCGCCGCCTCGTCCCAGTGCGGGTCGCTACGTTGCCATTGGCCTACCTGCACGATGCGGTTGTACTTGCGGGCCGCCTTCACCATCAAGTCGCATTCCTCGATCGTGTTGGAAAGCGGCTTCTCCACATACACGTCTTTCCCCGCTTGGCAAGCCCAGATGGTCGGGAGGCAATGCCAATGGTCGGGCGTGCCGATAATCACGAGGTCTACGTCTTTATTGTCGATTACCCGTCGCCAGTCTTTATACAGATTCGGGACCTTCTTCCCGGTTTTCTTCTCCACGTCGGCGGCCCGTTTGTTCAGCCATTCATCGTCCACGTCGCATAAGGCCACGCACTCCGTTTCCGGATAATCCAGAAACGTGTTTAAGTCGCCGTAACCCATGCTTCTGCATCCGATTAAAGCTACCTTTATCTTATCGCTGGGCGCTGTTTGTCCAAAAAGGGAAGTATAAGAGGAGCCGATCAGGGGGGATAAGCCCAATCCGGATACGATCAGTCCACTTTTCCGCATGAAAGTTCGTCTATTCATGGTGTTGATTTTATTCGTCTATCCATATTTTTGCGCGATAATACGGAAAATAGCTGGAATATCCTCGCGGAACGCGAAAAAAGACATGTACGCGCTCGTAAGGAGGGGCTGAAATAGCGGTCGCTTTTATTGATTTACCTATTTAGAGGGATTGGCGCGAGGCTCGTACGAGAGGAAAATACCTGAAAGCGGTGATTGCGCCGCTTTCGTCACGCTTCTACCTTCGCGGTGAAATTAATAACGCTATAATATTAAACGCGATTGGAAACAAATAGAATTTATTATGCCCTAACGTTTATGTGCGCGAGTATGACGACATTCACCGCGTTCGCCCAACATGGAGAAGTCCGCTCTGAGCGTCATTATCACGAACGTTATTCAACTTCCAAACATGGACAATCGTCTATTTACGGACAAGTGAAGGCTACCGACGGAACTCCGGCGGATTACGCCTCGGTCTACCTGAAAGGGACGGCTCATGGATGCGTCACCGACGAGCGGGGCCGCTTCCGGATGCACGCCCCGGCGGGTGAATATACCTTGGTGGTATCCGCCTTAGGCTTCGAGACCTATGAGGCGGCGTTCTCCTTGGGCGAGAGGGATGAGAAAGAGATGAACCTACGGCTCCGCCCGGCGGCGATCGAGCTGGATGGCGTGGAGGTGGTGTCGAGCGGCGTGAGCCGGGTGAAGCGCTCGGCCTTCAACGCCGTGGCGCTCGACGCGAAGGAATTCGAAAACTCCACCAAGAGCCTGAGCGAGGCGTTGGCCAAGACGCCGGGCATGAAGCTCCGCGAGTCGGGCGGCGTAGGCTCGGACATGCAACTGATGATGGACGGCTTCAGCGGGAAGCACATCAAGGTATTTATCGACGGTGTGCCACAGGAGGGCGTGGGAGGCTCTTTCGGGCTGAACAACATCCCCGTGAACTTCGCCGAGCGCATCGAGGTGTACAAGGGTGTCGTGCCCGTGGGCTTTGGTACGGACGCCATCGGCGGCGTGATAAACATCATCACCAAGAAGAAGCGCGACCGTTGGTTCCTCGACGCTTCCTATTCCTATGGCTCGTTCAACACGCACAAGTCGTACGCGAACTTCGGGCAGACCTTCCAAAACGGCTTCACTTACGAGGTCAACGCCTTCCAGAACTACTCGGACAACGACTACCACGTGGACGCGAACGTCGAGGTATTCAACTTCAACCCTGATGGCTCGGTATCGACCTACATAGATAATCGAAAGAAGGTGCGCGTGAAGCGCTTCAACGACACCTACCACAATGAGGCGGTGATGGGCAAGATAGGCGTGGTGGACAAGCCGTGGGCCGACCGCTTGATGCTGGGCTTCACCTATTCGCGCATGTACAAGGACGTGCAGACGGGCGTACGGCAGGTGACCGTCTACGGCGAGAAGCACCGCCGGGGGCACTCGCTGATGCCCTCCTTGGAATACCGCAAGCGCGACCTGCTGACGAGAGGGCTCGACGTGACGTTCACCGCCAACTATAACCGCGACGCCACGACCAACGTGGATACCTCGTACTACCATTACAACTGGTACGGCGAGCGATACCGCATGAACACGCCGGGCGAGCAGAGCCGCCAGCATTCCCGCGCCGACAACGACAACTGGAACGGGACGCTCACGCTCAACTACCGCCTCGGGCGGGCGCATACCTTTACCTTCAACCACGTGCTCAACGCCTTCCACCGCCGCAACACCTCGTTGCTGGCCGAGGCGGAGGCCGAGGACGCCATCGCCAAGGAGACCCGCAAGAACATCTCCGGCCTATCGTACCGCCTGATGCCCTCGGAGAAGTGGAACCTCTCCGTCTTCGGGAAGTACTACAACCAGTACGTGGCGGGGCCGATGGCGGCGGACGAGACGCAGAGCGAGTACATCCGCGTGGACCGCCGGGTCAGCTCCGCGGGCTACGGGGCGGCGGGCACCTACTTCATCCTGCCCGGCCTGCAAGCGAAGCTCTCCTACGAGAAGGCTTACCGCCTACCGACCATCGAGGAGATGTTCGGTGACGAGGACCTGGAGATGGGCGATCTCTCCATCCGGCCGGAGAACAGCGACAACGCCAATCTGAACATCAGCTATAACCGGGTATTCGGCAAGCAATCGCTTTACGTGGAAGGCGGGCTGGTGTACCGCTACACACGCGACTACATCCAGCGAAACATCACCGACCTGAGCGGCGGCAAGGAAGGAGCCACCTACGTGAACTACGGCAAGGTGGAGACGAAAGGCTTCAACCTATCCGTGCGCTACGCCATCGCCGACTGGCTGAGCGTGGGCGGCAACTTCACCCGTATGGACGTGCGCGACCGGCAGAAGACGCAACTCGGCACGACCACCGAGAACCTCGCTTACGGGGCGAGGATGCCGAACATCCCTTACCAGTTTGCCGACATGGACATCTCCCTCTCCCGAGGCGGCCTCTTGCGGAAAGGAGACCGGCTGACGTTGACGTACGACAACCAGTACCTGCACAGCTTCTCGTACTACTCGGAAGTCATCGGGCAGAGCGGCGACGATTATATGGTGCCGGACCAGTTCTCGCACAACCTCACCCTCGCCTACAGCTTCGGAGGCGGGCGTTACAACCTCTCCTTCGAGTGCCGCAACCTCACCGACGAGGACCTGTACGACAACTTCAGCCTCCAGAAAGCCGGGCGGGCGTTCTATGGGAAAGTACGGGTTTACTTCGGGAATTGACACTCACTCGTGGGGTATGATAAGAGGGCACTCGTGGGGTATAATGAACACCCATACATGGGTAATGGTGAACACCCATGCATGGGTAATGAGTAACACCCATATATGGGTAATGATGGACACCCATACATGGGGTACGATAACGACATACGGATCATCTAAATCATAAATCATAAATTATAAATCATAAATGAGAAAAGCGATGAAGAAAAACTATTTTTTGGCGGCGTTGCCGTTAGTAGCGATTTGCCTGTTCGGGGCATGCAGTGAGGAGGACGACCCCATTACCGGGGGCGGAAACGGGAACGGAAACGGGAACGGCGGCGGAAACGAGACTCCGACCGAGGAGGTGTTCTCCCGCTTCGTGATATCGGCATCGACCACCGCATCGAACAACACCTCGCACACGCTCCTCACAGCCCCCTCGCTGACGGAGGGAAGCGTATCGGCGAAAGGCGACGGGTTGTTGAACGACGGCGCCTCGTACTGGGTCTATTATGGCGATAAATACCTGTACGGCCTGAAGTATAACGACGGCAACGGCGGCACCACCGCCTCGTTCGCCCTCAACGCCGACAGCGCCATCGAGAAGCGGGGCATCGAGTACACCATCCGCCGCTTCACCACCTACGGCATCTACGACCGTTACATCATGACCACCTCGACGGGCGACGGCCCGACCGACTGGGCGGACGCGAACGGCTACGTGCCCCAGTCGTTCCTCGTATCGTACCTCGACGTGGAGAACGAGAACTACTCCACCAACGACACGCGCGACGAGGCGTACCTCTCGGAGAATTTCCTGGGCAACGGCGAGTACGTCACCCTGGCCGGCCTGCTGGAGCGCGACGGCAAGCTCTACTCCGCCGCCGTGCCGATGGGCCTGAGCCAATACGGCTGTATGCAAAGGAACGACGACGGTAGCTACAAGTGGGTGCTTCCGGGCAACGAGGACCTTATCAAGACCGAGAGCGGCGGGCAAGGCAGCGGCTCGTACGACAAGGACGAGCTGCAATGGACGCAATATCCCGATGAGTGCTGGGTGGCCATCTTCGACGACGAGACGCTGACGACCAAGAAGCTTATCAAGACAGACAAGATCAGCTACGCCGCCGGACGGCGCAAGTCGCAATACTACCAGATGATTTGGGAGGCGGGCAACGGCGACGTGTACGTCTTCTCGCCCTCGTACGCCAAAACGATGAAAGACGCCCGCCAGCAGACCACGTTGCCCGCCGGCGTGGTACGCATCCCCGCCGGGGCGGAGGAATTCGACGACTATTACTGCGACATCGAGGCCCGGAGCGAGGGCAAGAGCTTCCTGCGCGTCTGGCCCATCGCCGACGATTACTTCCTGATGCTCATGTACGACCGCCCCTTGACCGAGGAGGGCTTCGCCGCCACCGAGCTGGCCGTCTTCAAGGCCGAGGACCGGGCGCTGACTTACGTGACGGGCCTGCCCGAGAGCGTGAGCGGCTTCGGCGACACGCCCTACGTGGAGGACGGCACCGCCTACATCGCCGTGACCACGACGGACGGAAAGCCCGCCGTCTACGCCATCGACCCGGAGACCGCCGAGGCGACGCGGGGCTTGGAGGTGGAGGCTACGCAAATCACCGGTATCGGCAAACTCACCTATGACCCTGCCGCCTTATGACGCGCCGGTTGTTTCATCAGATACATCTATGGCTCTCTCTCCCGTTGGGCATCCTCTTCGCGGTGATTTGCCTGACGGGGGCGATCCTCGTGTTCGAGAACGAGGCGCTCCAGCTCCTCAATCCCCAAGCGGATGTTTCCTCGATGAGGAAGCACGACCCGGCGAGGCGGGAGCTGACGGGCTACGGCTTCTTCCGCGAGACGCTCCGCCTGCATCGTTGGCTATTAGACGCCCCGGCGAAGAAAGGCGAGCGGTCGGTGGGGAAGGAGGTCGTGGGCTACGGCACGTTGGCGATGACGGCCGTCCTGCTCAGCGGCGTGGTCGTATGGTGGCCCCGGAATAAGAAGGTATTGCGGAATCGCCTCTCGGTATCCACGGGGAAAGGCTGGCGCAGGTTTTGGTACGACAGCCACGTCTCGGTAGGCTTTTACGCGACCATTCCTCTGCTCCTCATGTGCTTGACGGGGCTGGTCTGGTCGTTCCCGTGGTGGAAAGAGGCCTTTTGGAGCCTCCTCGACTTCGTGCCGCCCGAGGGCCGGAAGCGTTTCCTCTACACGCTCCACACCGGCTCGTGGGGCGGGACGGCCACGAAAGCGCTCTATTTCCTCGCCGCCTTGATTGGCGCCGCGTTGCCCCTCACGGGCTACTACCTGTGGTGGAAGAGGCGGCGGGCTCGGTAATAGGCTTTTTCCTTTGTCGCCTTCGTTTTTTGTGTATCCTTGTATGATTAAGACAGAATTGTCTGTATCTTCGCGTTCCGGGTTCGGGGAAGAACCGGTAAAGAGTTTGCGAAATAGCTAATATAAGATATAAAGATGTATAGAACAAGAACTTGTGGCGACTTACGCCTTGCGGATGAGGGCTTGGTGGTGACACTGGCCGGGTGGGTACAACGCATCCGCAAGATGGGCGGAATGACATTTGTCGATCTCCGCGACCGTTATGGTATTACGCAGTTGGTGTTTAATCAGGAAGTGGATGCCGCCTTGTGCGAGCAGGCGAATAAGTTAGGGCGCGAGTATGTGATTCAGGTTACGGGGACGGTGCGCGAGCGTTCCAGCAAGAATACGCATATCCCGACGGGCGATATCGAGTTGATCGTATCCCAATTGAACGTGCTGAACACGGCGCTCACGCCTCCGTTCACCATCGAGGAGGAGACCGATGGCGGCGACGATTTGCGTATGAAATATCGTTACCTGGACTTACGCCGCGCTTGCGTACGTAAGAACCTGGAGCTGCGTCATAAGATGGCTTTCGAGGTGCGCCGTTATTTGGACGAGCAAGGTTTCCTGGAGGTGGAGACGCCGGTACTCGTCAATTCGACGCCGGAGGGCGCCCGCGACTTCGTGGTTCCCTCGCGCATGAATCCGGGTCAGTTCTACGCCTTGCCGCAATCGCCGCAGACCTTGAAGCAGTTGCTGATGGTGTCCGGGTTCGACCGTTATTTCCAGATCGTGAAATGCTTCCGCGACGAGGACCTGCGGGCCGACCGTCAACCGGAGTTCACGCAAATCGATTGCGAGATGAGCTTCGTGGAGCAGGAGGATGTGTTGAATATCTTCGAGGGCATGGCGAAGCATTTGTTCAAGAAAATCCTCGACATCGATTTCAAGGAGCCTTTCCTGCGCATGACGTGGCAAGACGCCATGAAATATTATGGAAGCGATAAGCCCGACTTGCGTTTCGACATGAAGTTCGTGGAGCTGATGGACATCCTGAAGGGATATGGCTTCTCCGTGTTCGACAACGCCGCCTATATTGGTGGTATTTGCGCGCGGAACGCGGCCAACTATACGAGAAAGCAGCTGGACGCGCTGACCGAGTTCGTGAAACGTCCGCAGGTAGGCGCCAAAGGAATGGTGTACGCTCGTGTGGGCGCCGATGGCACCGTGAAGTCGAGCGTGGATAAGTTCTATAGCCAGGAGGTGCTCCAGCGGATGAAGGAGGCTTTCGGGGCGCAACCGGGCGATTTAATGTTGATTCTCTCCGGCGATGACGCGATGAAGACACGCAAGCAGTTGTGCGAGTTGCGCTTGGAGATGGGCAACCAGTTGGGTCTTCGCGATAAGAACAAGTTCGTTTGCCTGTGGGTCATCGATTTCCCGTTGTTCGAGTGGAACGAGGAAGACCAGCGTTTCTACGCGATGCACCACCCGTTCACATCGCCCAATCCGGACGATATCCCATTGCTGGATACCGATCCGGGAGCGGTTCGCGCGAACGCTTACGATATGGTGATTAACGGTGTCGAGGTTGGTGGCGGCTCTATCCGTATCCACGATAGCCAGTTGCAGGACAAGATGTTCAAGTTGCTGGGCTTTACCGAGGAGCGTGCGCAGGAGCGCTTCGGCTTCTTGATGAACGCGTTCAAGTATGGCGCTCCGCCTCACGGAGGTTTGGCGTATGGCTTGGATCGTTTGGTATCGTTGTTCGCCGGCTTGGATTCTATCCGCGATTGCATCGCTTTCCCGAAGAACAACTCCGGAAGAGACGTGATGCTCGACGCTCCGGGTGTCCTGGATCCGGCGCAACTGGAAGAGTTGCATCTGACGGTCGATTTGAAGTCCTAAACCCATACGAGATTTCCTCCGAGAGAAATTCCAATTTCCTTCGGAGGAAATTTTATTTTCTCCCGAAAGGAAATTTATTTATCTCCGAATAAAATAAGAAGGCTCTATTATGTTAAAAATCAAGGATATATTAAAAGAGATCGAGCTTTATGCCCCGCTTCCGCTTCAAGAGGGGTTCGATAACGCGGGCTTGCAAGTGGGCGACGTGAACCAATATGCCACGGGCGCGTTGTTGTGCCTGGACGTGACCGAGGAGGTTATCGACGAGGCGATCGATCGGGAATGCAACTTGATTATCTCCCATCATCCGTTGGCTTTCAAGCCTTTTAAATCGTTGACGGGAAGTACGTATATCGAACGTTGCTTGATTAAGGCGTGTAAGCACGACCTCGTGATTTATGCCGCCCATACCAATTTGGATAATGCCGTGGGTGGCGTGAATTATCGCTTGGCGGAGTTGATCGGCTTGCGGAACGTGCGGATTCTATCGCCGCAGAAAGACGCTTTGCTGAAGTTGGTGACTTTTGTGCCGGACGCTTACGCCGAGATGACACGGAACGCTTTGTTCAATGCCGGGGCGGGATGCATCGGCGATTATGACGCGTGCAGTTATAATATCCAGGGCGAGGGAACCTTCCGGGCCGGGGCGGATTGCCATCCGTTTTGCGGAGAGATTGGCGAGTTGCACATGGAGAAAGAGACCCGTATCGAGATGATTCTGCCGGCTTTCAAGAAAATGGCGGTGACGCGTGCGCTCTTATCTGTTCATCCGTATGAGGAGCCGGTTGTCGATTTTTATCCTTTGGCGAACACGTGGGAGCAGGCTGGCTCCGGGGTGGTAGGCGAGTTGCCCGAGGAAGAGAACGAATTGGATTTCTTGCTGCGAATCAAGGAGCTGTTTGATGTGGGCTGCGTGAAGCATTCCCGGTTTACGGGGCGGCCTATTCGCGAGGTGGCCATTTGCGGGGGAAGCGGCGCTTTCCTGATAAAAGACGCGATCGCCTATGGCGCCGACGTTTTCTTGACCGGTGAGGCGAAATACAATGATTTTTATGATGTGGAAGATCGTATCTTGTTGGCGGTGATCGGCCATTACGAATCGGAAATCTGTACAAAAGATATATTTTATAACATCATATCGAAAAAATTCCCTACATTCGCGTTACATTTGTCGAATGTTAGTGCAAACCCAGTAAAATATTTATAGAATGGCTACAGATAAACAATCAACTGAAAAAGAATATACGGTTGAGGAGAAGCTTTCTACATTGTATCAACTTCAGACCTTGATGACTGAGATTGATAAGATAAAGACGCTTCGTGGCGAGTTGCCTTTAGAGGTGCAGGATTTGGAGGATGAGATCGCCGGTTTGGAGACGCGTCTGCAGAATTATCAGGCGGATATCAAGAACTCGGAGGCCGCTATCGTAGAGCAAAAGCACAAGATAACGGAGGCGAAGTCGTTGATTGAGCGCTATAAGGCACAGTTGGATAATGTACGCAATAACCGGGAGTTTGATAATCTGTCGAAGGAGATTGAGTATCAGGGACTGGAGATCGAGTTCTCGGAGAAGAAGATCCGTGAGTTCGGAGAGGCGATCGATGCGAAGAAAAAAGATATCGCGGAGCTGACGGAGCGTCTGGATGGCCGGAAAGCCGACTTGGAGCAGAAGAAGGGCGAGTTGGACCAAATCATCGCCGAGACCAAGCAGGATGAGGAGCGGTTGCGCGAGAAAGCGAAGAAGCTGGAGACGGTTATTGAACCGCGTTTGTTGACGGCGTTCAAGCGGATTCGTAAGGGCGCTCGCAATGGTTTGGCGGTCGTGTATGTGCAACGTGGCGCGTGCGGAGGTTGCTTCAACAAGATTCCGCCCCAGAAACAGTTGGATATTAAGTTGCGCAAGAAAATCATCGTTTGCGAGTACTGCGGTCGTATCATGATCGATCCGGAGTTGGCAGGCGTAGAGGAATGACTTTTTCGTGCGTGAAGAATAATAATTCTCAGGAAAAGAATGGAATGGCTTCAACTTTCGGGGTTGGGGCCATTTGTTGTTTGTAAGCGAGGCTATGTGGCGGACAGTGCGTTCATACATCGAGCGAAACCGATTGCTGTCGGACGATGATCGTCGTCCGGTATTGGTGGGATTGAGTGGCGGAGCCGATTCCGTGGCGTTGTTAAGTGTATTGGTTCGGTTGGGATACGCTTGCGTGGCGTTGCATTGCGATTTTCATTTGCGCGGCGAGGAGTCGGAACGGGACGCGGCTTTTGCCCGTACGTTCGCGGAGTCGTTGGGAGTCCCTTTTTATCAAACGGATTTTGATACGGTCGCGTACGCTCGGGAGCATCACCTTTCCATTGAGATGGCGGCCCGTGCGCTGCGTTATGCTTGGTTCGAGGAGACGCGTGAGCGATTGGGCGCGCAAGCGATCGCTGTAGCCCACCATCGGGACGATAGCGTAGAGACGGTCGTGATGAATTTAATCCGGGGTACGGGCATCCGGGGATTGACCGGGATTCGTCCGAGGAATGGCTTCGTTGTCCGTCCGCTGCTTTGCGTGAGCCGAGCGGATATCGTGGCATGGTTGGAAAACCAAGGCATCCGTTATGTGACGGACAGCACGAATCTGTCGGATGCGTATACCCGTAATTTCATCCGGTTGAATGTCTTGCCTTTATTGGAGAGAATCAATCCGTCCGTACGGGAGGCGATAGCCCGTTCCGCGGAGCATCTTTCCGCGGTCGCCTCGGTGTATGCGTATGAGATAGCGCGGGCTCGCGAGGAGGTAATCGTTTCGGAAGGTTGTCTTTCTATCGAGGCTTTATGCCGTTTCCCCGCGCCGGAGGCTATTTTATATGAGTTATTAAAGGAATATGGTTTTTCCCGGTGGGTTTCCGCGGAGGTGTTCGATGCCTTGCGGAAGGAATCCGGCAAGGTCTTTTATTCCAAGACGCATCGTTTGCTAAAGGATCGGGCTTATTTGTGGATTGTTCCTTTGGAGCGGGAAGCGGAGAAAACCTCTTTCTTGCTGGATCCGTCGCGAGAGATATATCGGGAGCCGGTCGGTTTGACCTTTCGGGAGTTGCCTATTACTCCTGATTTCCAGATAGAGAAAAACCGAAGATTCGCCTATTTCGACGCGGATAAGCTTCGGTTTCCTTTGACCTTGCGAAAATGGCGTGAGGGTGATTGGTTCGTGCCTTTCGGAATGAAGGGACGTCAGAAATTGAGCGATTATTTCTCCGACCATAAATTTAGCCGGATCGAAAAGGAGAAGGCCTGGCTTCTTTGTAGCGGAGACGCTATTATTTGGTTGATAGGAGAGCGTGCCGACAATCGTTTCCGGATCGATTCGGGCACAAAGCGCGTATTAGCCGTGAATTTTTTGGACTAAAACGCTATTAGTTGTGGAAAATATTCTTACATTCGCGCAGATTTTACTCCGCAGATATGTTACTAATGATCCAAATTAGCTAAACAATCCGGTTTTACATGGAAATGATAAGTTTAATATAAAGATACAATAATATTTATGGGACTTCATGCTTCGTGTTTATATACTCGATATGTATGTACGTGCCATCTTATTACTTCGCGATATGCAGAAATATAACATTCTAGAACTAAATGAGAAACTTCTTCCTGAGCTTCAGAGCATCGCGGAAGAGTTGGGAATAAAGAAAGTGGACAGTTTGAAAAAGGAGGAATTGGTTTACCGAATCCTTGACGAGCAGGCGATTTCGTATGCCGGTATCCAAGCCGAGAAGAAGAAGGATGTGAAGAAATCCGAGGGCCGCAAGAAGAGCCGTTCGACGAAATCGGCCGCAGCGAAAGCGGAGAAGGCCGAGGCCGCGGAGGCGAAAGAGGAAGCTCTTCCGGCCGAGAATAAGCCGGAAGCGACGGCTTCCGCTGAGAAAAAGGAACAACCCGAACGAAAGAAAAGAGTACGTATAGAGAAAAAGGAAAAGGTAGCGGCCGCTATCGCTTCGACGGATGAAAATCCTGAGGTGATTGTCTCTAAGGAGATTCAGGCGGTTCCGGTAGCGGCTCCCGCGAAAGAGAAGGAAGAGCCGAAGGATATGGTGGTAGCGGAGGATAAAGCTTTCGCTCCGCTTGCCCCGGAGTCGAATCCGGAAGAAAAGAAAGCGGTATCGGATGAGCCGGTTTCTGGCGCGCGGGAAGAGGGCGCCGACGAGTTGTCTCAATCCGCCTCGGAGGAAGATCATAAGAGAATCGTGTTCCGGCATCCGGATACGAAATCCGTTTTAGACCAGATTTTCCCGTTCTCTCCGACACCGAAGCAAGAGGCCGCTAAACCGCAAGCGGAGGCCGCTCCCCAAGCCAAGAATACAAATAGGCAGAATAATAATAATCATAACAACAATCGTAACAACAACGGTAATAACGCGGGTAATAATCAGCAACAGCAAGAGAAGCAGTATGATTTCGATGGCATCTTGACGGGCACGGGCGTGTTGGAGATGATGCAGGATGGTTATGGTTTCTTGCGCTCTTCCGATTATAATTATTTGACTTCCCCGGACGATATTTATGTCTCTCAATCGCAGATCAAGTTGTTCGGCTTGAAAACAGGTGATGTGGTGGAAGGCGCTATTCGTCCGCCGAAAGAGGGAGAGAAATATTTCCCGCTGGTGAAGGTGGATAGGATCAACGGTCGTACGCCGGAGGAAGTGCGCGATCGCGTGCCTTTTGACCATTTGACACCTTTATTCCCGGATGAGAAGTTTATGCTTACGGCGCGCAAATCGCCGAAAGTGTATGACAATATCGCCGTGCGCGTGGTAGACTTGTTCTCGCCGATCGGAAAGGGACAGCGTGGTTTGATCGTCGCCCAGCCGAAGACCGGTAAGACGATGTTGCTGAAAGATATCGCGAACGCGATCGCTTATAACCATCCGGAAGTGTATATGATCGTGTTGCTGATCGACGAGCGTCCGGAGGAGGTGACCGATATGGCTCGTAGCGTGGATGCGGAGGTGATCGCCTCTACGTTCGATGAACCGGCGGAGCGTCACGTGAAGATCGCCGAGATTGTATTGAATAAGGCGAAACGGATGGTGGAGAGCGGACATGATGTGGTGATTCTTTTGGATTCTATCACGCGCTTGGCTCGCGCTTATAACACGGTGCAACCGGCTTCCGGTAAAGTGCTTTCCGGTGGTGTGGACGCTAACGCCTTGCAGAAGCCGAAACGTTTCTTCGGCGCCGCTCGTAACATTGAGAACGGAGGTAGCTTGACGATCTTGGCTACGGCGCTGACAGATACGGGCTCCAAGATGGACGACGTGATTTTCGAGGAGTTCAAAGGTACGGGTAACATGGAATTGCAGTTGGATCGTAAGTTGTCGAACAAACGTATTTATCCGGCGGTGGATATTACGGCTTCCAGCACGCGCCGGGATGATTTGTTGCAGGACGAGAATACGTTGAATCGCATGTGGATCTTGCGCAAGTACTTGTCTGATATGAATTCGTTGGAGGCGATGGAGTTCGTGAAGCAACGGATGGAGCAGACGGTTGATAACATGGAATTCTTGGCTTCGATGAACGGTTGATCGGCATCGTCCGACTCCTTTTCGAGGATAAAATAAAGATGTGCCAAATGGGAGAATGTAATCTTTTCCTGTTTGGCACATCGCTTTGAAATACGTGTGGAATGTACGGTTCTAAAAGGTCTTCGGTAGTTTCAACACGAAACGGATCAGCGCCACGAATACTTTTCCATAGTGGTTGAGCTTGATCTGGCCAACTCCCCGTATATCGCTGAAAGCCTCTAAGGTGACGGGCTTTTTCTCTACCATGTCCGCCAAGGCGTCGTCCGAGAAGATAATGTAGGCGGGTGTATGCTCGCGTTCGGCGATTTGCTTGCGAAGTTGCCGTAAGGAATCCAATAAGGTCTCGTCGATGGATTCGGATTGTATCGGGCGGATGGGGCGTGCCTTGAAACGTGTCGTCTTCTCTTTGTCGCGTACGGGGCGAGCCAGCTCGTCCGGCTTTTGGAAAGCGACTAATTGGGCTTTTTGCTCTCCATATAGGACCTTTCGCCCTAATGGGGTCATCTTTAAGGCTCGGTCCGCCAGGTAATCGATTTCCATATAACCGAGCTGCAACATTTGATAAATGTACTCTTTCCACTCTCGGGAAGAAAGGTCTCTTCCCGCTCCGTAAGTTTTGAGTTTGTCATATCCTTTCGCTACCAACTCCGCCTTGGCCGAGGCCCGTAGGATGTCGATCAGCATTTGTATACCTACATGCTCGCCTGTCCGCACGATAGCGCTTAGCGCTTTTTGTACCAATATACTCCCGTCGAAACGCCTGGGTGGATTTTTACATACATCGCAATTGCTGCAATCGTGATCCATTTCCTCGCCGAAGTAACTCAGCAGGATGCGCCGGCGGCAGATGTCGGATTCGCAGTACCGCTTCATCTGTTCCAATTTCTCCAGGTTCACCTCGCTTTGCCCGCTCTCCTCGGCGAAACGTCGAAGCACGATCAGGTCGCCCAGCGAATAGAAAAGCAGCGCGTCGCTCCGCAAGCCATCCCGGCCCGCCCGCCCGATCTCTTGA
Source organism: Candidatus Parabacteroides intestinigallinarum (assembly GCA_019114945.1). Taxonomy (GTDB): domain Bacteria; phylum Bacteroidota; class Bacteroidia; order Bacteroidales; family Tannerellaceae; genus Parabacteroides; species Parabacteroides intestinigallinarum. The sequence continues at coordinate 23,271 of DXEN01000032.1, forward strand.
TAATAATTCTCGATGCTTCCCGGCATGTTGTAATGGATGACCCAGCGCACGTTGCTTTTATCGATGCCCATCCCGAAAGCGACCGTGGCGCATACCACATCCACACGGTCGTTGATAAAGTCGTCTTGGGCTTTCTCGCGAAGTGCGGGAGATAGGCCGGCGTGATAGGCGATCGCCTTGATGTTGTATGTCTTTAGTTCCTCGGCCAGGTCTTCCGTGTCGTTCCGGCGCATGCAATAGATAATGCCGCTTTGTCCTTTGTGTTTGCCGATAAAATGTACGATAGAGGTTATCTTCTCTTTCTTGTTTAATCCCCTACGGACGGTGAGCGATATGTTGGGGCGGTCGAACGACGAGATAAAAGTTTCCGGATCCCGTAACCGCAATTGCTGGATGATGTCCAAGCGGGTCACCTTGTCGGCGGTAGCTGTCAGCGCTACAATGGGGATTTTAGGAAAACGTTCTTTTAGGATGGCTAACTGGGTGTATTCCGGGCGGAAATCGTGCCCCCAATGTGATACGCAATGTGCCTCGTCGATGGCGATCAACGAGATATCCAGGCGGGGCAGGAACCAATCGGCCTCGGTTTGGATCCGCTCCGGAGAGATATAGAGCAGCTTGATTTTTCCCTGTATGCACAGTTGCTTGACTTGCTGCTGTTCTTCCTCAGGCATCATGCTGTTCAGGGTCGCGGCCGGTATGCCGTTGGCGATCAATCCTTCTACTTGGTCTTTCATCAAGGCGATCAGCGGGGAGACCACCAAAGCCGTCCCTGGAAGATAGATAGCCGGTAATTGGAAGCAAATAGATTTGCCTCCTCCCGTAGGCATCAGTACCAGCGAATCCTCCTTGCGTAAGATACGTTGGATGACTTCCGCCTGTAAGGGCCGGAAAGAGGTGTATCCGAAGAACTTTTTTAGAAGCAGCAAGATTTCTTTCATATCCTTATCGCGAAAACAACACGCGAAGATAGTCGAATTCGCTCATTGGAACTTATGGCCGGGCGGTAAAATGATAGAAGAGCCGTTTCTCTGGTACGGATTGCGCGAGAGACATGGGGAATGGTGCGTGTATATGAGAAAAAAGCATTATTTTTGTCCCATTTCAATAAAGAAGGAGAAAGGCTATGGGTATGAGAAACGGAGGAGAAGACGTGTTTAAGGATATTCGAGATTCTTTCGACAGCTTGCATGGTCATCTTCATATACTGGAGCAACGTGTGCCGGTTGAGCTTCAAATGGCTTACTTCAAATACTCCGATAGGGTGAGAAAAGAAAACCCCGCGCCTCGTCCTTTCTCGGAGGAGGAGTGCGAGAGGCTTTACGAGGAGTTGGTCTCTTCCGATACCGCGGACCGGGCGAGGAAGAGATACCTGTTGTGCTTGTTGGCTACCTCCCGGTCGGTGCGGGCGTATCGTTTGTTGGAGGAATACGTGCAGGCTCCGGACCCGTTGGTGACGGAATGGGCGTATATGGCATTGATGGAGTCGCGCATCTCGTTGGAATCCGATTTGTCCAACGAGAAGCAGGTTTATATATCGACCGGCATGGGCGGGAAAGGCGAGAAGCTTCGTTTCTATGTCTTGATGTTGTCTAATGGGAAGAAGCCTTTCCTGGAGTATCAGCGTCAGACAATCGAACGGGAGTTCGCTTACTATTTAGAGAAGGCCGATTGCGAGATCGAGCGTTTGACGATTGGGGAGCAATACGTGGAGCTTTTGTTCCTTTTGCCGATACGCGTGGATATCAAACCTTTGCTGGATAGGCTGGTCAATGAGTGCAATCAATACGGCAATTTCTTATCGGCTTCTTATACGGTTACGAATGTAAAGGAATTAACACACGAGGAGATCCTCGAGCTGGTCAATAAGGATGGAAATAATTAAGCAGGCGGTTAAATATGGCGTGGTGGGATTGAGCAACACCTTGATCACGATGATTGTTATTTGGGTGATGATGAAAGGGCTTGATTGCCGGGAAGGATTATCTAATCTGACGGGGTATGTGGCTGGATTATTGAATAGCTTTGTCTGGAATAAGCAATGGACTTTCAAGGGAAGTACGACCGGATGGACGAAAGGGGCGGTTCGCTTCGCGATCGCCTTTGGCGTGTGTTATGCCTTGCAATACGGATTGGTGCTTTTCCTGAACGCGCGGCTGGCGATCGATCATTATTACAATCATTTGATCGGGATGGTGTTCTACACCGTGCTCAATTTCTTGGCGAACAAGTTTTATACGTTTAAAGTGTGAATGGAATGAAGAAATTAGCGGTGATTGTTCCGTGCTATAACGAGGAGGCCGTGATCGGGGAGTCGTATCGGCGCACGAAGGCAGTCTTGGAGAGGTTGCCCAATCCGACGGAGATAATCTATATTAACGATGGAAGCGAGGACGGAACCCGGGATTTGTTGAACCAAATCGCGGCGAACGATCCGGATGTACGGGTGATTCATTTTTCCCGCAATTTCGGACATCAGCCCGCGGTGACGGCGGGCATCAATCATTGCGACGCGGATTTGGCCGTGATTATCGATGCCGATATGCAGGATCCTCCGGAGCTGATCCCGGATTTGTTGGCGTTGCACGCGAAGGAGAATGCCAATGTGGTGTATTGCGTCCGCAAGTCCCGCGAGGGTGAGAGTTTCTTCAAGTTGTTTACCTCGAAGATGTTTTATCGGGTGTTGAATTACATGAGCGAGGTGCATTTTCCGTTGGATACGGGTGATTTTCGCCTGATCGACCGGAAGGTGATGAATGAGTTCAACCGCTTCAAGGAGCGGGGTAAGTATATACGAGGCCTGATAAGCTGGGTAGGTTTCCATCAGGTGCCTTTCTACTACGAGCGCGAGGCGCGGATCGCGGGCACGACGAAATATCCTTTGAGCAAGATGCTGAAGTTCGCTTCCACGGCGATGCTTTATTTCTCGAAGAAGCCGTTGCGGTTGGCGGCCAGCTTGGGTTTTATCTCGGTCGTGGTGGGCATCGTGCTGGCTGTATGGTTCACGTTGGGTAAAATCTATGGCTTTAGCGATGCCGAGGAGGGTTGGACCTCGATTATGACCTCGATTATCTTTTTCGGGGGCGTTCAGCTGTTGACGGTCGGTGTGCTGGGGCAGTACGTGGGTATTCTTTTCGACGAGATCAAGGCGCGGCCGGAATATATTGTCGACGAAAAGAAGAATTTCGAGGAGTAGATTCACGCAAACCGGTGGAAAGTCCGGGAGAAAAGGTTATCTTTGTTTGCTGATGGAAAATAAAAAACGAATATGGATAAGGAGCAACTTCACAATCGCGTCACGTATATGATTTATTGTGTGAATGCTTTCGCCCGTCGTTATCGCTTGACGGCCAAACAAGCGTTCGCTTACCTAAGTCGTTTTAAGGGTATGGCATTCTTGGACGAATGTTATGAAGCCGAGCATCAATTGTCGTTGGATGATGCCGTAAACGATCTTTCTATTATTTGCAAACGGAACGGAGGAGGTTTAGGATGATTATTTTGTATCATGGGTCGAACGTAAGGATCGAGGAAATAGACCTTAACCGGTGTCATCCGTATAAAGATTTCGGGAAAGGATTTTATTTGACCGATATAGAGGAGCAGGCTCGACAAATGGCTGTTCGTCGGACTCGTATCGCGGGGGAAGGATCTCCTATCGTGACGGCATATGCGTTTGATGAACGTTTGTTGGATGACGCATCTTTGCGCGTTAAGCGATTTGACAAGCCAAGCGAGGAATGGGCTTTGTTCATTTTGGAGAATCGGCAGGGACTGGCGAGAGAATGCTATGATATCGTGATTGGTCCGATCGCTGATGATGGGGTGGCTTTTCAGTTGGAACGTTATATGCGACATATGATTACTTTGGATACGTTAGTAAAGGAACTGACTTATCGGAAGTTGAATCGGCAATATTTCTTTGGTACGGAATTGTCAATTTCAAAATTGCGTGCGTTATGACAGACGAAACCTCTTTTTTGATAGATTCATTGGTGGAACAGCTTGCTTCGAAGCTTGTTGAGGACTACGAGATATCCGTACCTCAAGCCTTGGAATTGGTGTACAACTCTCAGCTCTACGAGAAAATTATGGATTTGGAGACGGGCTTGTATTACCAAAGCGCGAAATACAATTATGAGCTGTTGCGTCATGAGATTAAATATGGAAAGATAGCTTAGGGGCGTTTCTCCTCTACTCCCCGTTTCCTTTCGGGAACATACGTGCGTGGGCAAAGTCACGTATGTGTGTCGCCCATTTCACATACGTGACTTGGCATTTTCACATACGTGCGTTATACGAGTTATATAAGCGCGGCTATCGCGTCTGTGAGATGATTTCCCGCAGGACATATTGCACGGTTTGGCAACGGTCATCCGTCGGCTGGGTGTCGAGCGTGATTTTCTCCACCGAAAGCTCATAGGCGTTCCCTTTCTCGTAGGTGAAGCCGATGATTTTGTTGAACGGGACGTTCGTCCAGTCCTCGTTTTCTGACTCGCGGATTCTCATGCAAGGCGCATCGTCGGTTTGCGGGATTCCCCAATCGTAGCTGCCCGTCTCCGCGGAGACATACAGGTGCGTTGTTTCCCGTGTGCATTCGACGGGTTGTTTTGAGCGTTCATCGATGAGCTTGTAACCGTAACGGCTGGCGTCGGCGGGCGGGTTGCTAAAGGTGGTTCGTTCCACCTGCAATTCATACGCATAGCCCGGCTCGAAGGTGAAGCCTTCGATTTCTTGAAAATGTAAGAACTGGTAATCGGCATCGTTCCCCACTTTCGCCCACAGGCCTTCCATCGGATAGTTCTCCATACCTGGGCTGTCAATGTAAGTCATAGCGGAAATTGCCACGTTCACGGTTTCCACTTTGTCCTCTGGCGTGTCGTCATCGAGGCAACCGGTCAGGGCGAGGAGCGCGAACAGGGACAAGAATAGTTTCGTTTTCATATTTCTGCGATTTAGAATGTTATGCGCAAATGTAGGAAATAAGTTGGTAGGAAATTTAAAGTTGAAGGAAAAGATTTCCTCATTGTGGCGATTTTTTAACCTATGTTGAAAGCTTCGTCAGCCGAATGACTGCTTCCGGCGGATGCGGCTCATGTGCGTAGGCGTTATCATCAAGTAGGATGCGATTCTCTTGAGCCGTCCGTAGCGGACGCACAGGTCTTTAAGCGTATCGGCATCTATGTGCTTAATGTATAGATTGAAGTTGTTCATATCTTGGTTGGATTTGTCTGCCACCTCAACGAATCCTCCCCAATCACCAAATCGAGCTTGCCGCTGTCTTTCATCCACGAAAGGTAAGAGCGTATGGTGGAGCCCACAAGTACGTATTGCTCGGCGGTCATGGTCAGGCGGTAGGCGCGGAAGATGGCTTGGATGATGCTTTCCGTGGTCTGCGGATCGGCGCAGATTTCCTCGATGGCATGGGCAATCTCATGCACTTTGGCGCGATTGAGGGCGGCAAGCGGCCGGATGTCGGTCGTGGCATCGGCATGCGAGGGCACAAAGACTGCCGCGTCAATGGTTCCTATGTAATCGAGCGTGGCAAGGTATTGGGCTACATCGTAAATGAAAGTCACGCCATACTTCTCCAATACCGACGGACTGCTGACGCAATCCGCAAGAAAGACCGTATTGTCGGGGGTGCGGACTCCCACCATGTCGAAGAAGTGGCCGGGTAAGGAAATAAGCTCCAACTCTGACGGGAAGCCGGGCGACGAGCAATCCGAGACCTCGCTCTCCTTTGCCAGGAGGAACTTGCTCCTTAGTTCCTTGAACGGATAGCCGCCAAATAGGAACGAGGGTTCAAGGATGGGATGCCGGGTGAAAACCCCTTCAATGCCGCTTGCGAATATCGGGCAGCCGGTCTGTTTCTGGATATACTGGTTCCCGCCGATATGGTCGGCATTGCTATGGGTGTTGATGATGCCTTTGATACGCCATCCGTTCTGTCCGGCAATCTTCAATACCTTCTTCGCGGCCTCCTTGTCGTTTCCGCTGTCAATGAGATAGACCTCGTTTTCCGATTGCCTGTATATGCCTATCTTCGCAGGACTGTTTATGTAGTAGCTTTGCGGACCTACTTGTTTCAGTTCATACATAAGGACTCCTTAATGATCTATCGCCTATACTATTAGAATTTGATTGGGTTGCGAAGATAAGGAAAATCGCGGAGTGTGGCAAGCATTGTTTCCCCGGACGTATGAAATGTTTGGCGGTTCCGTTCGCAATGTCTATTTTTGTGAGCGTAAACAAATATCATGAAGATAATTATGGACGAAAGAAAAAACGATTGTTATATCGGAGTCGACTTGGGCGGGACGAATATCCGTGCGGGTCGTATCGAGGGAAATCGCTTGGTGGCGCAAGATAGCGCGCCGACTCCCAAGAACGCGCGCGATCAAGAGGAGACGTTGGAGGCGCTGATCGCCGTGATCCGCTCGGTATGGAGCGAGGAGACGCGGGCGATTGGCATCGGCGTGCCCAGCGTGGTGGATCGTGTGCGGGGAATCGTGTACAACGTGGTGAATATCCCGCATTGGGAAGAGGTACGTTTGGGTGAGCGGTTGCGGGAATGCTTCGGCGTGCCGGTCTTTGTGGACAACGACGCGAATTGTTTCGCCTTGGGCGAGCGGATTTTTGGCGTGGGCAAGGATTACGAGAATTTCGTGGGCCTGACGTTGGGAACCGGTCTTGGAGGTGGAATCATCCAGCGCGGTCGGTTGCTGGCCGACGCGAATTGCGGTTCGGGCGAGTTCGGCATGATTCCGTATCAAGGGCAGATTTTGGAGTATTATTGCAGCGGGTCTTATTTCGCCAACGTGTGGGGCGTGGATGGCAAGGAGATGTACGAGCGGGCGACACGTGGGGACGAGCGAGCCTTGGAGGCCTATCGGCAATTGGGCGAGCACGTGGCTGCCGCCATCAAGATCGTGGTGTTGACGGTGGATCCGGAGATGATCGTGTTCGGAGGCTCGGTGACAGCCGCTCATGCCTTGTTCGAGGAAAGTATGTACGAGGGCTTGAAAGATTTCGCCTATCCTAATTCTATCAAGCGTTTGAAGATCTTTTTCTCCACGCTTGAGCATCCGGGATTGTTCGGGGCGGCTTCGCTTTGCTATGGGAAATAATGAGATAAAACGATAATTTAGTAAAGAAAGAATACCATGAGTCATTGGTTACGAGGCGTGCTGGCGTTTCTTTGCGTGGCTTTATGCGCCGCTTGCGGTACGCCGGAACGCGAGTCGATAAAGACGTTATTGATAACAGGACAGAACAACCACAATTGGCCGGTCAGCCATGTCGTGCTTAAACAGATATTGGAGGACACGGGGCTTTTCACCGTGGATCTCGCCATCTCGCCCAAGGCGGGCGAGGATATGTCCGGCTTTCTCTTGGATTTTACACCGTATGATTTGGTGGTATTGGATTATAACGGCGACGCTTGGCCGGAGGAGACGAACCGTCGCTTCTTGGCGTATGTCCAGGCGGGTGGAGGTGTCGTGGTGTATCATGCCGCCGACAACGCGTTCGCCCGTTGGCCGGAGTATAACCGGATATGCGCTTTGGGCGGTTGGGAAGGCCGCGACGAGAAGGCGGGTCCGTACGTATATTGGCAGGATGGGCGATTGGTTCGGGATACGACCGCGGGCGTGGGTGGCTCGCATGGCAGGCAGCACACGTATGTATTGAATGCCCGTACGTCGGAGCATCCCGTTATGCGGGGACTTCCGGAGCGGTGGCTGCACGCCCAGGACGAGTTGTACGACCGGATGCGGGGACCCGGCAATATCAAGGATTGCTTGTATACCGCTTTCTCAGATACGGCGACAGGCGGCTCGGGACGAGAGGAGCCATTGATATTCACCGTGGACTACGGGAAGGCCCGGATTTTCCACACCATGCTGGGGCATGCGGGCGAGACGGTGGAGGATTCTCCGGCGATGCAATGCGCTGGCTTTCAGGTGACGTTGCAGCGCGGGGCGGAGTGGGCCGCTACCGGAGAGGTGACGCAGGAAGTCCCCGCTGACTTCCCGACGGCGACGGAGGTATCGATGCGGGGAATCGTGGTTCATAACCCGTAAGCCGCATGCGGAGCGTTCGTATTTGGGAAGGGCGTCTCGGGATACGCCTTCGCTGGATTTTGTTGGTGGTCCTGCTGATAGGCGTGTGGATCGTGATGGGAAGTCCCGCCCGGGGCGAGTGGTATGCCCGGGCGGTTTATCCGTATGTCTCGGCCGTTCTTTCTCGTATCTCCTCGTGGTTCCCGTTCTCTATCGGCGATTGCTTCATTTATGGAAGTGTCGCCGGGCTGTTGGCGTACTTCGTTTATGGTTGCGCGAGGAGGCGTTTCGGGCGGACGCTTCGGCATGTCGTGGAATATTTGGCGTGGGTGTATGTTTGGTTTTACCTCGCTTGGGGGTTGAATTATTTCCGGAAAGACTTCTTCGCCCGCACGGAGATACCGTACGTCGCCTTCTCCGCGGAGCGTTTCCAGTCGTTCCTGATGGCTTATACGGATTCCTTGAACGCCGCTTGGGTACCGGTCGATACGGTCGACCGGGAGACGGTGCGGAAAGTGGTGCGGAAAGGGTATCAGGCGATGTCCGAGCGTTTCGGGCTGCTCGCTCCGGACGCGTATCTGCGGCCAAAGCCCATGCTGTTTTCCCGGTTGATGAGCGGCGTGGGCGTGACGGGCTATATCGGTCCGTTCTTTATCGAGTATCATTTGAACGGTCAGCTATTGCCCATTCAATACCCGGCGACTTACGCGCACGAATTGGCGCACGTGTTGGGTATATCCAACGAGGCGGAGGCGAATCTATATAGTTATTGGGTTTGTACGAACGCCGCCGAGCCGGAGATCCGTCTGTCAGGGTATCTGTCGCTGTTGCCGTATGTGCTGGGCAATGCCTATGCCGTGATGGATGAGGCGGATTTCAAGGCTTGGTCGCGAAAGATTCGTCCGGAAGTGAAAGCGTTGTATAACGAGAAGGTCGAGTATTGGCACTCGCTGTATAACCCGTGGATTGGCGAGGCGCAGGAGACGCTTTACAACCTCTTCTTGAAAGGGAATAAGATATCGAGCGGAACGAAGAATTACTCGGAGGTGATAGCCCTACTTATAGCCCTTCGGGCAATTGACGATTGAGAATTGACGATTGACAATTTGTCAAGATCGTATACCCGTAAAAAAGAGGAAGGCGTGCCAATACTTGATTTTGACACACCTTCCTCTCGGGAGTTTTTATTCTATATTTAATATTGTCTCTCCAGCAACCAAGCGTCTTGGAAATTGGGCGCGTATTTCGCCTTGATAGCGTCGCGGCTGGCGGCGGCGTCGGCCTTGTCGTCGAAGCTGGCCACGATCACGCGCAACATACCTTGCTCGTTCTCGCCCAATACGGCGTTGTAACCGTCGTTCTGCATACGCTCTTTCAAGGAATAAGCGTTCGTCTTATTCTTGAAACTGCCCACGACCACGCTGTAACGTTTCAGGCGGCTGGCATCCTCGCCTTGCACGGGATTGATCTTCTCCGTGCGTGTCGTTGTCACCGTAGTGGTAGAGGTTTTGGGTTTAGAGACAGGGGCGACCTCTACGACCTCTTCCGTCTCTTCTACAACCTCAACAGGCGCTGTCGATTCTTTCTCTTTGGCTTGTTCGTAAGCGGCCTTGTATGCGCTCTGCTTCGGTTTGCATGAGCCGAATGCCACAATCATGCATACCGCGGCTCCCATTAACCAAATCTTATTCATACTGTTTTGTCCTTTTAGATAAATTCGTAGCGCGAAGATATAAATTATATTTAGTACTTTCGCACTCAAATTGTAATATATCATAACAGCATGAATAAATCTATAGGAATCATGATGATGGCGACTTCTTTGTTGGTTGCGTCGTGTAACGCGGGTACGGGCAAAGACGCGGAATCGTCCGCCGCGGGTCCCGTGATCGGGAAATCGGATATTAAGATCGAGAATGGCCGTATGACACCGGAGGCTTTGTGGGCTTTCGGGCGCATCGGGGGCATGAGTGTCTCCCCGGACGGGAAGAAGGTGGCTTATACCGTCAGCTATTATAGCGTGGCGGAGAATAAGGGCAATAGCGAGGTCTACGTGATGAACGCGGATGGCTCGGAGAACCGGCGGATTACGGAGACGCCTTTCTCGGAGAGCAACGTGGCGTGGATAAAGGGCGGCTCGAAGATCGCGTTCCTCTGCGCGGAGGGTGGCAGCAGCCAGCTTTGGGAGATGAACCCGGATGGCACGGGCCGTAAGCGGCTTTCTAATTACGAGAAAGATATCGAGGGATTCGCCTTCTCGCCCGACGAGACGAAGGTGTTGTTTATCTCGCAAGTGAAGACCGTAAAGAGTACCGCCGAGAAATATCCGGATTTGGATAAGACGACCGGACGGGTGATTACCGACTTGATGTATAAGCATTGGGATGAGTGGGTGACGACCGCTCCGCATCCGTTCGTGGCGGATTTCGATGGCGAGCGCGTCACCAATCCGGTGGATATTATGGAGGGCGAGTTGTTCGAGAGCCCGATGAAGCCTTTCGGAGGCATCGAGCAGCTGGCTTGGAATACGACCTCGGACAAGGTGGCGTATACGAGCCGGAAGAAAACGGGCAAGGCTTATTCGCTGTCCACCAACTCGGATATTTACGTGTACGACCTGAAGACCAAGCAGACCGTGAATATGACGGAGGGAATCATGGGATACGACACGAACCCGACCTATTCGCCGGACGGGAAGAGCATCGCTTGGCTGAGTATGGAGCGCGACGGCTACGAGTCGGACCAGAACCGCTTGATGGTGATGGACTTGGCGACGGGCGAGAAGCGGTTTGTCAGCAAGGCGTTCGACTCGAACGTGGATTCGTATTGCTGGAGCGCCGATTGCTCGAAGCTTTATTTCACGGGCGTATGGCATGGCGAGTCGCACGTCTACCAGATCGACTTGGCGAACGGCGACCAAATCACCCCGTTGACGGAGGGCATGTACGATTACGGCTCGGTCGCTTTGCTGGCCGGTGATAAGCTCATCGCCCAGCGTCATTCCATGAGCATGGCCGACGAGATTTATACCATCGACTTGGCGGCGGGTAACGCGGTGGCCCAATTGACTTTCGAGAACAAGCATCTTTACGACCAGCTGGAGATGGGCAAGGTGGAGGAACGTTGGATGACGACGACCGACGGGAAGCAAATGCTGACGTGGGTCATCTATCCGCCTCATTTCGACCCGAGCAAGAAATACCCGACCTTGTTGTTCTGCGAGGGCGGTCCGCAAAGCCCGGTCAGCCAGTTCTGGTCGTATCGCTGGAATTTCCAGATCATGGCGGCGAACGATTACATCGTGGTCGCTCCCAACCGGCGCGGCCTACCGGGATTCGGCATGGAATGGAACGAGGCGGTCAGTGGCGATTACGGTGGACAGTGCATGCGGGATTACTTCACCGCGATCGACGAGATGGCGAAAGAGCTTTACGTGGATAAGGACCGCCTCGGATGCGTGGGCGCCAGCTTCGGAGGCTTCTCCGTCTATTGGTTGGCGGGGCATCACGACAAGCGTTTCAAGGCGTTTATCGCGCACGATGGTATCTTCAACATGGAGATGCAGTATTTGGAGACCGAGGAGATGTGGTTCGCCAACTGGGATATGGGCGGCGCTTACTGGGAGAAGGATAACGCCGTGGCGCGACGCACCTTCGCCAACTCGCCGCATCGTTTCGTGGACAAGTGGGACACGCCGATTCTTTGTATCCACGGCGAGAAGGATTACCGCATCTTGGCGAACCAAGGGATGGCCGCTTTCAACGCCGCCGTGCTGCGGGGCGTCCCGGCGGAGCTGCTGATTTATCCGGACGAGAACCATTGGGTGCTGAAGCCCCAGAACGCGATTCTCTGGCAGCGCACCTTCTTCGAGTGGCTGGATAAGTGGCTGAAAAAGTAATTACTGTTTTTCAGGGATGATAAGGGCCTGTCCGCTGGTGCGGGAAAAGGTCGACGGAGCGGATGGCGACATTCGCTCCTTTTTTTGTGAAGATGATGCACCGGTGGCGCAACGTCCGCCTACGCAGGTTGAAGATGACGTTGGGATTGAAATGGTCGCCATTGATGCGGGTCTCGAAATGCAGGTGTTCGGTCGTGGCGCGCCCCGTGCGCCCGGTCAAGGCGATGGGCTGCCCGGCCCGCACGTGGTCGCCCGGCTTGACCAAGTTCTTGGAGTTGTGGCTGTAGACGGTCTCCAGCCCGTTGTAATGACGGATAACGACAACGTTGCCATACGCCGCGTAGGGCTTGGCCATCCGCACGATTCCCTCGAAGGCCGCCACGATCGTGTCGTTGGCGCGCGTCTTCAGGTCCACGCCGGAATGCCATTTCCGCCGGCCTCCATACGGCGATATCACCTTCGCGCCCGGCAAGGGGAACGCGTATTCCTCCCTCGGGATGAGGGAGAGGTCGAGGATTTCCGTGTCGCCGTCGGCGAAGCGCTTGGGGTCTTCGGCCTTGACGTGGCTTTTGTCCCGCGCGGTGAGCGTCTCCGTGATGTCTTTCCGCGGCGCGTGTATCGTCGCCAGCTCCGGCGGTTCCGGCAGCAGGAATTGGAAATCGACGTTGGGGAGCGGGATGTCGATTACCGGCGGTTTGACGTATTCGGGAGGTGCCTCCACGTAGGTGACAGACTTGTGCGCGTGGCACGAGAGAAGCGATAACGCGACGAGGGGAAATATCTGTTTGTATCTTAGGGAAGCCATTCGTTATAATTTTGTCGCGAATGTAGGAAAAACTCCGGGAATCCGATTCTTTTCGCTATATTTGCCCGCGATAATGATTATTGTTAACAAATCGACCATGAAAATCGGCGCGAAGGCTTTTTTATCGTTCTTATTATGCGTGGGCATGTCGCTGCTCTCGGCTTGCGGCGAGGGCGCCCGCGGCGTCCGGGTGCTGAAGCTGGCGCACGGGCTGCCTCCCAATCATTCGGTACATCAAGGTTTGCTGTATATGGGCGAGCGCCTGGAGGCGGTCTCGGACGGGCGGATGCGGCTGGACATTTACGCCTCCGCCCAGTTAGGCTCGGAGAACCAATGCGTGGAGTTGCTCCAGATAGGGAGCCTCGACATCACGAAGGTCTCGTCCGCCGCGCTGGAGGGCTTCGCCGACCCGTTCAAGGTGTTCGGTATTCCTTATTTATTCAGTTCCAGGGAGCAATATTATAAGGTATTGGAAGGGCCGGTGGGCCAACGTATCTTGGAGTCGACGGAGCCTTACTGGTTCCGGGGGCTGGCTTATTTCGACTCGGGGACGCGCAGCTTCTATACGGTGAACAAGCCGGTGCGCGAGCCGGCGGATTTGCGGGGGATGAAGATTCGGGTGCAGAAAAGCCCCATCGCCGTGGAGATGATGCGGGCTTTCGGCGGCTCAGCCACGCCGGTGGACTGGGGCGAGCTGTACACCGCCTTGCAGAGCAACGTGGTGGACGGGGCGGAGAATAATCCGCCGTCCGTGACGACCGCCTTCCACCACGAGGTGATTCATTATTATTCCGTCAACGAGCATACGATGTGCCCCGACGTGCTCATCGTCAGCCTGGCTACGTGGAAGAAACTCTCCGAGCGGGAGCGCGAATGGCTGCGGCGGGCGGCGGACGAGGCGGCCGTGTACCAGCGCCGCCTCTGGGCCGAGCAGGAGCGGGAGTCGCTGGAGGAGATGAGGGCGCGCGGCGTGGAGATTATCTACCCCGACAAGCGACCCTTCGAGGAGGCGGCCGCCCCGATGATCGAGCGCTATAAGGCCGATCCCGTGTTCCACGATTTAATCGAACAAATACAACATACGCGATGAGGAGGATGATTGATAAAGGATTGGAAGGGCTGTTGGTGTTTCTGATGGCTTTCTTGGTGGTGGACGTGCTGTGGCAGGTGGTGAGCCGCTACGTGCTGGTGTCGCCCAGCTCCGTGACGGACGAGCTGGCGGGCTATCTGCTGATTTGGGTCGGCTTGCTGGGCGCCGCCTACGTGGCGGGGAAGAACGAGCATCTGGCCATCGACTTGCTCCCGCGCTATCTCCCTCCCCGGAAAGAGAGGGCGTTGCGCCTGTTCATCTACCTGGTCGTTTTCCTGTTCGCGGTGTCCGTGCTGATGGTGGGCGGGACGTGGCTGGTATATACGCGCTTCCGCCTGGGCGTCACCTCCGCCTCCTTGGAGATCAACCTGGGCTACGTCTACCTGGCCTTGCCCTTGAGCGGGTGCCTCACCGCCTACTACGCCGCCGACAACGCGCGGGCTTTGTTTCGTTCCTCAAACCCTTAAAATACTGATAGCGAGATGGATATAGTCGGGATTCTTATATTGGTGGTCAGTTTTTTCCTCCTCTTGGCGCTGGGCGTGCCGGTGGCGTATGGAATCGGGGTGGCGGGCGTGCTGACGATGCTCGCGCATATCGACTCGCTGCCGGCGCTTACGACCTACGCGTTGCGGATGGCGTCGGGGCTGGATAGTTTCTCGCTCCTCGCGATACCGTTCTTCGTGCTCGCGGGGAATATCATGAACAGCGGCGGCATCGCCCTGCGGCTGATCGACTTCGCGAAGGTGCTGGTGGGGCGCCTGCCCGGCGGGCTGGCGGTGGTCAACATCATGGCGAACATGCTGTTCGGGGCTATCAGCGGCTCGGCGGCGGCCGCCGCCTCGGCGATTGGCAGCGTGATGACGCCGGAGATGCGGAAGGCGGGCTACGACCCCCGCTTCAGCGCGGCGGTGAACATCGCCTCGTCGACGACGGGGATGACCATCCCACCCAGCAACATCATGATTGTCTATTCCCTGGCGAGCGGGGGCGTCTCCGTCTCGTCGCTCTTCATGGCGGGCTATCTGCCGGGCATCCTGACGGGCGTGGCGCTGATGCTCGTGGCGGCCCTCTTCGCCGCCCGGAAGGGCTATCCGGTGGGCGAGGCGGTGCCGCTGGGCGAGGCCGCGCGAAAGTTCCTCCGGGCGGTGCCCAGCCTGATGCTGCTGGTGGTCGTCATCGGCGGTATCCTGAAGGGATGGTTCACCGCGACGGAGGCCTCGGCGGTGGCCGTGCTCTACGCGCTCGTCCTCGCGTTTATCTATAAGGAACTGACGTGGCGGAAGCTGCCGGGCATCCTGCTCCAGTCCGCCAAGACGACGGCGGTGGTGCTCCTGCTGGTGGCCACGTGCACGGGCCTCTCGTGGATCATGAGCTACGAGAACATCCCGCAGACCGTCAGCGCCGCGCTGCTGAGCGTGAGCGACAATCCGTTCGTCATCCTGATTCTCATCAACCTGATATTGCTCTTCGTGGGGATGTTCATGGACATGACGCCCGCCGTCCTGATTTTCACGCCCATCTTCCTGCCCATCGCCACGGCGCAGCTGGGCATGGACCCCGTGCATTTCGGCATCATGATGGTGCTGAACCTGTGCGTGGGCTTGTGCACGCCGCCGGTCGGCTCGGTGCTGTTCATCGGGTGCAGCGTGGCGGGCGTGCGTATCGACGAGGCGATTCGTCCCCTCTTGCCGATGTTCGTCGCGATGGTGGTCGTCCTCTTCCTGGTCGCCTTCATTCCGGAGATTAGCTTGCTGGTTCCTCGCCTGTTTGGCTTGTAGGTCGAGGCCCGCTCTTGGGCCCGCGGGCGGAAAATGGCCGTTTTGGAGCCGCGAACCGCGGTGGTAGTTCGGAAAATGGTCGTTTTGGGCCGTGAACCGCGGTGGCGGTTCGGAAAACGGTCGTTTTGGGGCGTGAACCCGGGTTCGCGGGTAGAAAACGGTCATTTTGGGGCGCGAACCGCGGTGGTAGCTCGGAAAACGACCGTTTTGGGGGTCGGCACCCGGGTTCGCGGGTAGAAAACGGTCGTTTTGGGGCGCGAACCCGGGTTCGCGGGTAGAAAACGGTCGTTTTGGAGGTCGGCAAGCGGTAGGTTGTTTAGAAAAAGATCTTTTTCTATATGCCGAGGGAGGTTTATTCCCCGTACAGCGAGCGGGCGATGCCCAGCTCCAGCCCCCGCAGCTCCGCCAATCCCCGTAGGCGCCCGATGCACGAGTAGCCGGGGTTGGTTCGTTTCCGGAGGTCGTCTATCATCTGGTGCCCGTGGTCCGGCCGCATGGCGATGGAGCGTCCGCGGCGTTGCTCCACGAGCAGGAGCGCCTTCATCAAGGCGTACATGTCCACGTCGCCCTCCAGGTGGTTCGCCTCGTAGAAGTTGCCCGCGGCGTCGCGCCGTGTGCCGCGCAGGTGCACGAAGTCGATGCGGTCGCCAAGGCGTTCCATCATGCCGGCGAGGTCGTTGTCCGCCCGCACGCCGAGGGAGCCGGCGCAGAGGCACAGCCCGTTGCTCTCGTTCGGCACCGCCTCGACGAGGCGCCGGAAATCCTCCTCCGTGCTCATGATGCGGGGCAGGCCCAGGATGGGGTAGGGCGGGTCGTCGGGATGGATGACGAGCCGCACGCCCGCCTCGTCCGCCACGGGGCAGACCGCCCGCAGGAATTCGACGAGGTTCGCGCGGAGCCGCTCGGCGTCCACGTCCTTGTAGCGCTCCAGCGCCTCGCGGAACTGGTCGAGCGTGAAGCTCTCCTCGGCCCCGGGCAGTCCGGCTATCATGTTGCGCGTCAGCCGTCGCCGCTCCTCCTCGCTCATCGCCTCGTAGCGTGCCCGCGCGATGGCCTTCTCCGCGTCGGTGTACTCGTCGGCGGCCGCGGGCCGTCGCAGGATGAAGAGGTCGAACGCCATGTAGGCCGCGCGCTCGAAGCGCAGTGCCCGCGAGCCGTCCGGCATCGGGTAGGCGAGGTCGGTGCGGGTCCAGTCTAATACCGGCATGAAGTTGTACGTCACGACGCGGATGCCGCGTGCCCCGAGGTTTCGGATGCTTTGTTTATAATTCTCGATGTACGTTTGGAAATCGCCTTCGCGCGTCTTGATGTGCTCGTGCACGGGCACGCTCTCCACGACGCTCCACCGCAGCCCGGCGGCTTCTATCGTCGCTTTTCTTCGCTCGATTTCCTCGACGGTCCACACCTCGCCGTTGGGGATGTGGTGCAGGGCGGTCACGATACCGGTCGCTCCCGCCTGGCGGATGTCTTGCAGGCTGACGGGGTCGTCGGGCCCGTACCAGCGCCATGTTTGCTCACACAGAAACATTTTTATTCGTGATTTATGATTTGTGATTTATGATTTATGATATTGGCCCTATTATAAATCATAAATCATAAATAGATAGTTTGCTTAAATAGAGAACGCGCCGAATCCGCCATCGATGGGGATGACGGTGCCCGTCACGAAGGCGGAAGCGTCGCTGGCCAGCCATTGCACGGTGCCGAGCAACTCCTCCGGCCGCCCGAGGCGTCGGAAGGGCGTGTGCGCCACGATGGCGCGGCAGCGGTCGCTGGGCGAGCCGTCCGGTTCGCTCATGAGCGCCCGGTTCTGCTCGGTGAGGAAGAATCCCGGCGCGATGGCGTTGACCCGCAGGCCCTCGCCGAACTTAATCGCCAGCTCGCCGGCGAGGTATTGGGTGAAATTGTTGATGGCGGCTTTCGCGCAGCCATAGCCCACCACCCGCGTCAAGGGGCGCAGCGATGCCTCGGACGAGATGTTGATAATGCTGCCTTTCCCTTGCTTTACCATCGTCCGGGCGAATACCATCGTAGGCAAGACGGTGCCGAACAGATTCAGGTCGACGACGCTTCGGAACGCGTCGATGTCGAGGTCGAAAATCGTCTTGCCCGGCGGTACGGTCGCGCCCGCCTGGTTGCCTCCCGCTAAGTTGATTAGTACGTCTATTCTTCCGTATGTGGCGAGGATGGTCTCCTCGCTCCGTTCTAAAGAAGGCTTGTCCAATACGTCCGCGGGAACGAACAGCGCCTCCCCGCCTTCCGCCCGGATCGCGTCGACCAGCGCGGCACCTTTCCGCGGGTCGCGCCCGAGGATGACGACCGTGGCTCCCTCCTTGGCGAGGTGCTTGGCCATGCAAGCGCCCAATATGCCGTAGCCACCCGTCAGGATGATGACTCTCTCGCGGATATCGAATAAGGAATTCATGTGGAATTATGAGTTATGAGTTATGAATTACGAGTTACGAATTACGAATTACCGTTTCGGAATTGTCAATCGTCAATTATCAATTGTCAATTGTTAATCGTCAATTTCCGGAAAGCATAGCCATACATCATGTACACCAACGGGACGGCGACAAACAGGCCGATTCCGAACAAGATGCAACCTAACAGCACGATACCGAACAGGGTGATGGCGAGCAAAAGGAGACTCGGCAGTTGCCCTCTCGTTATCTCCCAGCTCCTGCGTATCGACTCGATGGCTCCCGCCCGTTCCTCTACAATCGCCGCCCAGAAAAATTGAAGGCGTAAGGCCAGATAGATACCCGGCAGGATGAAGAGCGTGCAACCGATGAGTACGATCGCTCCCACGAGGAGGCTCGCGAGGAAATAGGGGAGGATGTTCCTCGTTTGTTGCCCGTACGCCGAGAATTGCGGCTCCTCGCCATCCAAAGCCTGGAAGATGTTTTTCATGTATCCGAGCGAGAACAGGCAGGAGAACAGCACGCTGATGACGTTGACGACAATCATGCCGGCCATCGAGCTTTGCATGGGCATGGCGAACGCGACAAGCGTAAAGAACAGGATGCCGTATCCGATCAATAGTCCCGCTAAAATCCAAAGCTGCGAGCGGGTTCCTTTCCATGCGGCCTTGAAAACATCCGATAAGATAAATTTGGGTTCCATGTTAAATATATGTTTATCGTATTAATCGCGAATGTAGGATATATTGTTGAAAAAAACAATTCTATTTTCGATTGGGACCAACAGCGCTAAGAACGCGGGAATCAAGCGGTTTAATAGCTATTAATTAAGGTGAAAAAGATAAGGCCCAATTCTCTGTTGCGTAAAAAGTTCCTATTTTTGTGCGTTGAAACAGCGAGTATAGCTTCATGTGTGGTAAGTATAGTGTAGATAATTATATACAACAAATTTATGGATAAACGAATGCTGAAAATTAGGATTACTCAGTTAAGGCAAATCGCGTTGTTCGCGGTT
Source organism: Candidatus Parabacteroides intestinigallinarum (assembly GCA_019114945.1). Lineage (GTDB taxonomy): Bacteria > Bacteroidota > Bacteroidia > Bacteroidales > Tannerellaceae > Parabacteroides > Parabacteroides intestinigallinarum. Next base: position 42,346 of record DXEN01000032.1, read on the forward strand.
GGAATGTCTTTATTAACTGCTTGTGGAAACAGCCAGAGCGGAATGAAAATGGGGGATAATGAGTTTGCTGTTATGACAGTTAACGCTACGACTAGTAACCAGACGACATCTTATCCGGCTACCATCAAGGGAACGCAAGACATCGAGATCCGTCCGCAGGTCTCCGGTTTTATTGTAAAGTTATATGTGGACGAGGGCGCCACGGTGCGGAAAGGGCAGCCTTTGTTCTTGATCGATCCTACGCAGTACAAAGCGGCGGTCGACCAAGCGGACGCGGCCGTGAAGACCGCGGAGGCTAACTTGCGAACGCAGGAATTGACCGAGAAAAACAAGCTCGTGTTGTTCGAGAAGGAAATCATCAGCTCGTTTGAGTATCAGACGGCGGTGAATAATCTGCTTTCCGCCCGGGCCGCTTTGGCGCAGGCGAAGGCTCAGTTGGTGCAAGCCAAGCAGAACCTGGATTTCTGTACGGTGAAAAGCCCGTCGGATGGCGTGATCGGCACGTTCCCGTATCGTATCGGCGCGTTGGTGAGCGCCTCGATATCGGAGCCGTTGACGACGGTCTCCGAGATTAAGGACCTGTACGTTTATTTCTCGATGACGGAGAAAGAGTTGCTGAACCTGACGCGTGCGGGCGGCTCGTTGAAAGAGCAGTTGGAGAAGATGCCGGCCGTTAAGTTGCAACTGGCGGATGGGACGATCTATGAGTACGAGGGCAAGATCGACGCCGTGAGTGGCGTGATCGACCAAACGACAGGTTCGGTCAGCATGCGCGCTATCTTCCCGAATACGAAGAACGTGTTGCGAAGCGGTGGTATGGCGAACGTGATTTTCCCGTATACGATCGATAACATCGTCGTGATTCCGCAAAACGCGACGGTCGAGATCCAGGACAAGAAGTTCGTTTATGTCGTACAATCGGATAATACGGTGAAATATACGGAGATCCAGATCTCTAACCTGAACGATGGAAAGAATTTCTTGGTGACGGGAGGTTTGAAGTCGGGCGATAAGATCGTGACGGAAGGCGTACAGACCTTGCGCGATGGCATGACGATTACGCCGATTACACAGGCGCAGAAGGTCGCTAAATACCAGCAAGCGTTGAAAGACCAGCGTGAAGGGAATTTAGAGACGGCTTTCAATTGATGAATGAATGATTAGTATTGTAATTAGAAGTAGAGGATGAAACTAGATAGATTTATTAACCGTCCGGTATTATCAACCGTAATTTCCGTCTTGTTGGTAATCTTGGGTATTATCGGCTTGGCGACGTTGCCTATTACCCAATATCCGGACATCGCGCCGCCTACGATTTCGGTGAGCGCGACCTATACGGGCGCGAACGCGCAGGCCGTATTGAATTCCGTGATCTCTCCGTTGGAGGACCAGATCAACGGTGTGGAGAACATGATGTATATGCAGTCCACCGCTACCAATAACGGATCGGCGCATATCACGGTTTACTTCAACCAAGGTACCGATCCGGATATGGCGCAGGTCAACGTGCAGAACCGTGTGACGCAAGCGCAGGGTTTGTTGCCGGCCGAGGTAACGCAAGTCGGTGTGACGACTTACAAACGCCAGACATCCATGTTGATGGTGTTTTCTATTTATGATAAGGAAGATAAGTATAATATCGAGTTTTTGGAGAACTATGCGAGTATCAACTTGATTCCGGAAATCAAGCGTGTGAAGGGTGTCGGCGACGCGAACGTGATGGGTACCGATTACTCCATGCGTATTTGGTTGAAGCCGGACGTGATGGCGCAATATAAGTTGAACCCGAGCGATATATCGGGCGTATTGGCCGAGCAGAACATCGAGGCGGCCCCGGGACAGTTTGGTGAGCGTGGTAATCAGTCGTTCCAGTATACGATTCGTTATAAAGGACGTTTGTCTTCGGAGACGGAATTCGAGAATATTGTCGTGAAGGCGCTCCCGAATGGCGAGGTTCTTCGTTTGGGCGACGTGGCCGATTTGGAGTTGGGTCGTTTGACGTATAACTTTAATAATACGGTGAACGGTCATAAGGCCGTGTCTTGTATCGTTTACCAGATGGCGGGTACGAACGCTACGGAAACGATTGAGAGTCTGGAGCAAGTGTTGGCGGAGTACGAGAAGAATTTGCCGGAGGGATTGGGTATCAATATCGCCCAAAGCGCGAACGACTTCTTGTTCGCTTCTATCCACGAGGTGATCAAGACCTTGATCGAGGCCTTTATCTTGGTGTTCGTCGTGGTATATGTGTTCTTACAGGATATGCGTTCGACGTTGATTCCGGCGATCGCGATCCCGGTGGCGTTGATCGCTACTTTCTTCGCGTTGAAAATTATAGGCTTTAGCTTGAACCTGTTGACCCTTTCGGCTATGGTGCTCGCCATCGCGATCGTGGTCGACGATGCGATAGTCGTCGTGGAGGGAGTCCACGCTAAATTGGATCAAGGCTATAAGTCGACCCGACAAGCCGCAATCGACGCGATGAGTGAACTGGGTGGCGCTATCGTGTCCATTACGTTGGTCATGATGTCCGTGTTTATCCCCGTTAGTTTTATGTCCGGAACGGCGGGTACGTTCTACCAGCAGTTCGGTTTGACGATGGCGTTCGCGATTGGTTTCTCCGCTATTAACGCCTTGACGTTGTCGCCGGCGTTGTGTGCGATGTTCCTGAAGCCGCATGTGAAAGAGGGCGAGGAGGTTCCGCCGTTGAAAGAGCGTGTCGGGACCGCCATGAGGGAATCCCGCCGCATCATGATCCGTCGGTATAGCGACGCTATCGGCCGGTTGTTGCATCCGGGTATTACGATCCTGTTTGTCGTAGTCGCGATCTTGGGTATGATTTTCGGATTCTTCAATTTCGGGGAACATCCGTTCCTGACAATCGTGTTCGCCATCATCAGTGTCTTGGCGTTCTTCGGTATGACGACCGATAAGTTCAAGAAATCGTTCAACGCTTCGTACGATTCCATCTTGAATCGCTATAAGAACCAGGTTCTTTTCTTTATCCAGAAGAAAGTGGTTTCCTTCGGTTTGGTGATCGCTTCTATCGTGTTGTTGATCTTCTTCATGAATACGACCCCGACCGGTATGGTGCCGAACGAGGATACGGGTACGATCATGGGTGCCGTGACGTTGCCGCCGGGAACTTCCCAGGAACGTGCCCGTGAGGTATTGGCGCAAGTAGATAGCTTGATTGGAGCGGATCCGGCTGTGGAATCACGTACCGTCATTTCCGGATTTAGTTTCATCGGTAGCGGTCAGGGACCTTCTTACGGTTCTATCATTATTAAGTTGAAGGACTGGGAGGAGCGTTCGATGACGCAGAGTTCGGATATTGTCGTCGCTACCTTGTTCATGCGTTCGCAGAAGTTGTTCAAGGATGCGCAGGTGTTGTTCTTTGCGCCGCCTATGATTCCGGGTTACTCCATCTCCACGGATATCGAGTTGAACATGCAGGATAAGACCGGTGGTAGCTTGGATCGTTTCTTTGAGGTCGTAAATGCGTATAACGCGGCGTTGGAGGAGCGTCCGGAGATTAACTCGGCGCGTACGAACTTCAACCCGAGTTTCCCGCAATACCAGATTGATATCGACGCCGCGGCTTGTAAGAAAGCGGGGATTAGTCCGAGCGATATCTTGACGACGATGCAAGGTTATTTTGGTGGTATCTATGCCTCCAACTTCAACAGCTTCGGTAAAATGTACCGTGTAATGATCCAGGCGGAGCCGGACGCAACCAAGAACCTGGAGTCGTTGAATCGTATCAAGGTGCGCGGTAGCGATGGCGAGATGGCCCCGATTTCCCAGTTCGCTTCCTTTAAGAAGATTTACGGACCGGATGTCATCAGCCGTTTCAACTTGTACACCTCTATCCAGGTGATGGTTTCTCCGGCGGCCGGTTATACTTCCGGTCAGGCGCTGAAGGCGATCGAGGAGGTGGCGAACCAAAGCTTGCCGGCTGGTTTCGATTATGAGTTGGGTGGTATGGCGCGTGAGGAGGCGCAGACAACCAACACGACGGGTATTATCTTCGTGCTTTGTTTGGTCTTCGTTTACTTGTTGTTGAGCGCACAGTACGAGAGTTATCTGTTGCCGTTCGCCGTGTTGCTTTCCATTCCGTTCGGTTTGCTCGGAAGCTTCTTGTTCGTGAACGGTATGAACTCGTTGGGTAGCATCCCGGCTTTGAAGATGATCATGGGTTCTATGTCCAATGATATTTATATGCAGATTGCCTTGATCATGTTGATGGGTCTGTTGGCGAAGAACGCGATCTTGATTGTTGAGTTCGCTCTCGACCGTCGTAAGATGGGTATGAGTTTGACGTGGGCGGCAGTCTTGGGTGCCGGCGCTCGTTTGCGTCCTATCTTGATGACCTCATTGGCGATGATTATCGGTTTGCTTCCGTTGATGTTCGCTTTCGGTGTAGGTGCCCATGGTAACCGTACGTTGGGAGCTTCCGCTATCGGAGGTATGTTGATTGGTATGATTTGCCAGATATTTATCGTGCCGGTGTTGTTCGTGGTATTCCAGTATATCCAAGAACGGTTCAAGCCGATCGAATGGGAGGATCTGGACAATAGCGATATGAATACGGAAATAGAACAATATGCACAAACTCCAATTAAAGAATGATGATGAGGATGAAAAAGAATATAATATATGTAATGTGCGCGACCGCTCTTTTGAGCAGTTGCCACATTTACAAAGCGTATGATCGGCCGGAGGAGATAACCGCCGATGGCATTTATCGGGATCCGGTCTCGGTGGTCGACACATTGGCTGTGACGGATACGACGAATATGGGTAACTTGCCGTGGCAGGATATTTTCCGTGATTCGAAGTTGCAGGCGCTGATTGAGGAGGGACTGGCGAACAACGTGGATATGCAAGCCGCTATCTTGCGTGTGGAGGAGGCGAAAGTGCTGTTGACATCCGCGCGTTTGGCGTTCTTGCCTTCGATAAATTTCAATCCCCAGGGGACGATTACGACAATGGGCGATAATGAATGGGCTAAAGCATATTCAACGCCATTGTCCGCCAGCTGGGAGGTGGATTTGTTTGGGAAGTTATTGAATGCGAGCCGTTCGCAAAAGACAGCTTATTTGCAGAGCGAGTTCTCGCGGCAGGCGGTTCGTTCGCAGATTATCTGTGGTGTCGCCAATTTGTATTACACGTTGCTGATGTTGGACCGTCAGGTCGAGATCACGGCGGAGAACGTGGACATCAACAAGGAGAACGTCCGTGCGATGGAGGCGATGAAAGAGGCGGGCATGACGACCGAGGCGGCCGTGGCGCAGAGCCGCGCCGTTTACCATCAGGTGGAGGCTTCGCTAATCGATTTGAAACGGCAGGTACGCGAGACTGAGAATGCGTTAGCGGTCTTATTGGCGAAAGCGCCCCAGACGATCGATCGCGGTACTTTAGACGAGCAAGTCTTCCCCGAGGATTTGACGACAGGGGTTCCTTTGCAACTTTTGGAGAATCGTCCGGACGTGAAGATCGCGGAGATGACGCTTGCCAGCGCTTATTATACGACCAACCAGGCTCGTGCCGCATTTTATCCGGGATTGAATATCACGGCGACCGCGGGTTGGACGAATGGTTCGGGCATACAAGTCGCCAACCCGGGGGAGTTCATGTTCCAGGCGTTGGCCTCGTTGGCGCAGCCCATCTTTAATAATGGGAAGTTGATCGCCAACTTGAAGGTGTCGAAGGCCGAGGAAGAGATCGCTCGGATGAACTATCAACAGACGATCCTTGAGGCTGGCCAGGAGGTGAGTGATGCCTTGCATTTGTATGACGCGACGAATCGGCGCTTGATGCAGGATAAGCAGCAGGTCGAGCAATTAGAGAAGGCTTCCGCTTATACGAAAGATTTGTTCCAAAGTGGCGATGCTTCTTATTTGGAAGTGCTGACCGCTCAGCAAAGTTTGTTAAGCGCTCAGCTAACAGAGGTTTCCGATAACGTGCAACGGATGCAGGCGGTAATTAGCTTGTATAGCGCGTTAGGTGGTGGTAGATAATAACTTTAATAGGAATACTATGATTAGTCCATTAGCTTATGTAGATCCAGGAGCGAAGATTGGAAAGAACGTGACCGTTTATCCTTTCGCTTTTATTGATAAGAATGTTGAGATTGGCGATGATTGCGTGATTATGCCTTATGCGAGCGTGATGAGCGGTACGCGGATGGGGCGAGGCAATCGGGTGTTTCAGAATGCGGTTCTGGGAGCCGAGCCTCAAGATTTCAAATATAAAGGCGACGATACGTTGCTGGTGATTGGCGATAATAACGTGATTCGTGAGAATGTCGTGATCAACCGTGCGACGTTCGCGGACGGAAAGACAGAGATCGGTAATGGGAACTTCCTCCATGAGGGGGTACATATCTCGCATGATACGAAAATAGGTAGCCATTGTGTGTTGGGGTATGGAAGTAAGTTGTCGGGCAATTGTCTGTTGGAGGATTGCGTGATCTTTGGAGGAAATATCCTGATGAGCCAAGGCTGTCGTGTGGGGTGCTGGTCGATGGTTCAGACCGGTTGCCGGTTCCGCAAGGATATACCACCGTATATCGTGGCGGCGAAAGAACCGACTACTTATTATGGCATCAATGCGCATATTCTGGAGCATGAGGGGTATTCTGAGAAGGTCGTAAAGCATATGAGCCACGCTTACCGCATCATTTATCAAGGCAATACCAGTATATTTGATGCCTTGTTGATGATTAAGGATCAGGTCCCGATGAGCGAGGAGATCCAGCACATTATTGATTTCGTGAATGCCTCGAAATTAGGAATTATTAAGTAAGTAATAAGAGGTACAATCGTTTTATCAGCGAGCCGGAAGCGAGAGTGATTGAGCTTCCGGCTTTTTTTGTATCTTTACGCTTTCTTGATATTGTAAATATAGATAAGTGATGGTATCTGTAGATGGATTGACGGTGGAGTTTGGTGGTACGACATTATTCGCTGATGTCTCGTTCGTGATTAACGAGAAGGATCGTATCGCTTTGATGGGAAAGAATGGAGCGGGAAAATCGACTTTGCTGAAAATCTTGGCGGGTTTGCGTGAGCCGACGCGTGGGACGGTTTCTGTTCCGCGGGATGTCGTGATCGCTTATTTGCCTCAGCATTTAATGACAGAGGATGGGCGTACGGTGTTCGAGGAGGCCGCTCAAGCTTTCGCCCCTTTGCATGCGATGGAGGAGGAGATAGAGGCGTTGAATCGGGAATTGGAGGTACGATCGGATTACGATTCGGACAGTTATATGGCATTGATCGAGCGGGTTTCCGCTTTGAGCGAGAAGTTCTACTCTATTGAGAGTGTCAACTATGAGGCTGCCGTAGAGAAAACCTTACGAGGTTTGGGGTTCGAGCGTGAGGATTTCCCGCGTCCGACAAGCGACTTCAGCGGAGGTTGGCGAATGCGTATTGAGTTGGCGAAATTGTTATTGCGGAAGCCGGATGTGCTTTTGTTAGATGAACCGACTAATCATTTGGATATTGAGTCGATACAGTGGTTGGAGGATTTCTTGATTGAGAGTGGTCAGGCCGTGGTCGTGATTAGTCACGATCGGGCATTTGTCGATCATATCACTACCCGCACGATCGAGGTGACGATGGGACGTATTTATGATTACAAGGTGAATTACAGTTCGTATTTGCGTTTGCGACAAGAACGGCGGGAGCAACAGCGAAAAGCATACGAGGAACAACGAAAAATGATTGCCGAGACCAAGGAGTTTATCGAGCGTTTTAAAGGAACTTATTCCAAAACCTTGCAGGTACAGAGCCGGGTGAAGATGCTTGAAAAGTTGAAACTCGTGGAGGTCGATGAGGAGGATACCTCGGCTTTGCGTCTCCGTTTTCCGCCTTCACCTCGTTCCGGTTCATATCCGGTGGTGATCGAGGGCGTGTCGAAAACGTATGGCGATCACGTGGTATTCCGGAACGTGAATCTGACGATTGAGCGAGGTGATAAGATCGCGTTCGTCGGACGGAACGGCGAAGGTAAGTCGACATTGGTAAAATGTATCATGAATGAGATTGCTTATGAGGGAACATTGACTTTGGGCCATAATGTGATGATTGGCTATTTCGCTCAAAACCAAGCTTCCTTGTTGGATGAGAACTTGACGGTGTTCCAGACAATCGACGATATTGCGCGGGGGGAGATCCGCGAGAGAATGAAGGATTTATTAGGGGCGTTCATGTTTGGAGGTGAGAACTCAGCGAAGAAAGTAAAACAGCTTTCCGGGGGCGAGCGTACCCGATTGGCGATACTTCGGTTGTTGTTGGAGCCGATTAATCTTTTGATTCTCGACGAGCCTACGAATCATCTGGATATGCGGACGAAGGATGTATTGAAGCAGGCGTTGGTGGATTTCGATGGAACGCTGATTGTTGTTTCGCATGACCGTGATTTTTTGGATGGACTGGTCACCAAGGTTTATGAGTTTGGGCATCAGCGGGTAGTCGAGCATCTGGAAGACATTCGTGCTTTCATGCGGCGTAAGAAAATGGAGAGTTTGCGGGAGATTGAGCGGAAGAGCTAAAAAATAATAGAACATGTAAAGGGAACGACTATATGGTTATTCGGGAACTATTCCGTATTTTCGCGCAAAAAACAAAATGATAGATTTTATCACCTTTTGCGACTATACGGGTACTTTCGCGTTCGCCATAAGTGGTATACGATTGGCCTCGGCCAAACAATTTGATTGGTTTGGCGCATATGTGGTTGGTGTCGTGACCGCGGTGGGAGGCGGGACTTTGCGGGATATATTGTTGAACGCTACACCTTTTTGGATGACGCAGTCCTCTTATTTGATTGTTTCCGCGTTGGCTCTATTATTCGTACTTGTGTTCCGGAGATATGTCATTCATCTGAATAACACTTTTTTTATTTTCGATGCGATCGGTCTGGGCTTGTTTGTCGTGGTTGGGATTGATAAGACCTTGGAGTTCGGTTTCCCGATGTGGGTGGCGATCGTGATGGGTACGATCACGGGTTCGTTTGGTGGAATGTTGCGCGATATCTTGATTAACGAGGAGCCTCTGATTTTCCGGAAGGATATTTATGCGTTGGCGTGTGTTTTCGGAGGTTTAATTTATTATATATGCATGCAAACCGCGTTGTCGTTGGCGATGACGCAAGCTATTTCCGCTACGAGTGTGTTTATGGCTCGTGTGATAGCCGTAAGGTATCATATAAGTGTTCCGGTATTAAAAGGTGAGGAATAATTTCGTAAATTCGCGTAATTGAATGAACATGATAACACAGCAAGAGAATAAGGCATCCATCCTGTTGATTTATACGGGAGGTACGATTGGCATGATCGAGAATCCGGAGACGGGAGTACTGGAATCGTTCAAGTTTCAGCACTTGAAGAGCAATATGCCTGAATTGAAGAAATTAGGATATGCGGTGGCTACGATGCAGTTCGATCCTCCGTTGGATTCGGCGGAGATGGGACCTGACTCGTGGATGAAAATCGTTAGGATTATCGCTGATAATTATCAGAAGTACGATGGCTTCGTGGTGCTGCATGGTACGGATACGATGTCGTATACGGCATCGGCTTTGAGTTTTATGCTGGAGAATTTGAGCAAGCCGGTGATCTTGACAGGCTCGCAATTGCCTATCGGAATGTTGCGCACGGATGGAAAGGAAAATTTGATTACGGCGATCGAGATCGCCGCGGCGAAGGAGAATGGTCTTCCATTGGTGCCTGAGGTATGTGTGTTTTTTGAGAATGATTTGTTACGCGGGAATCGTACGAGCAAGATCAACGCGGATAATTTCAACGCGTTTCGTTCTTATAATTATCCGCCGTTGGCGCATGCTGGCATTTATATTAAGTATGATTTGCCGCAAGTATATCATCCGGCCTCGCGCAAGCCTTTGAAGCCGCATTACTTGTTGGATCGGAATATCGCTATCTTGAAATTGTTTCCGGGCATATCACCGCAGGTGGTAGAGAGCATCTTGAATATTCCTGGATTGAAAGGCGTAGTGATGGAGACATTTGGAAGTGGCAACGCTCCTTGTGATGAGTGGTTCCTGAAAATGCTTCGGGAGGCTGTGGATCGAGGTATCGTGATCGTGAATGTCACTCAGTGTCGGGCGGGAAGTGTGGAGATGCATCGGTATGAGACTGGGCATAAGTTGCTGGAAGCTGGTGTGATTAGTGGTTTCGATAGCACGACGGAGAGCGCCGTGACGAAACTGATGTTCTTGTTTGGGCATGGTTTGTCGCCCGAGGCGGTGAAGGAGCATATGAATTGCTCGTTGATCGGGGAGGTGACGATTCCCGAGACTTTCCGGCCTTGATTATATGTGAAATAGCGAAAAAACAGTGTTGTGGAATAGGAGCGTATGAAACTATCATTTTTAAGTTTAGCGAGCGGAAGCAGTGGAAACTGTTACTATTTAGGAACGCCGGAATTTGGTATCTTGATAGATGCGGGCATTGGTATCCGGACGATTCGGAAAGTGTTGAAGGACCGTTCGGTCGATTTTGACAAGATCGTAGCTGTTTTGGTCACGCACGACCATGCCGACCATATTAAGACGGTGGGGTATTTAGGCGAGAAGTTAGGTATCCCGGTGTATTCAACTGCGGGTGTGCATCGAGGAATCAACAAGAGCCGGTATGTGGAGGAGAAATTATATACTTCCCGTCGGGTGATCGAGAAAGAGGAGCCTTTCCTTATCCGGGATTTTCGGATCACGGCTTTCGAGGTGCCGCATGATAGCACCGATAATGTAGGCTACCATATCGAGTATGGAGAGCATAAGTTTACCATCGTGACCGATGTAGGGCATATCACCGATACGGTGGGTAAATATATTTGTAAGGCGAATCACTTGATTTTGGAGGCGAATTATGACGAGGAGATGCTTCGTTTTGGTTCCTATCCCGCTTTTTTGAAAGAGCGGGTAGCGAGTCCGACGGGGCATTTAAGCAATCGGGAGGCGGCGGAGTTCCTGGCGACTCATTACGACGGTACGCTCAAAAATATATGGCTTTGCCATTTGAGCCGGGATAATAACCATCCGGAATTGGCCTATAAAACAGTAGATATACGCTTGTTTCAAGAAGGGATACGGGTGGGAAAGGATGTCTCGTTGGTGGCCTTGAAGCGCACGACTCCCTCCGAGATGTATGAGCTTGATTAAAAGTCCGCGAAAAAATGGCGGGAAAGTTTGGCTATAAAAAATAAAAAGTCTATCTTTGCACCCGCAATCGAGAAACAAGCGGAGGCTTGAAGGAAAGAGAGCGACACGTAATGACTTCGTAGCTCAGTTGGTAGAGCAAATGACTCTTAATCATTGGGTCGAGGGTTCGAGCCCCTCCGAGGTCACATAAGTGTAATAAGAGGATGACTTCGTAGCTCAGTTGGTAGAGCAAATGACTCTTAATCATTGGGTCGAGGGTTCGAGCCCCTCCGAGGTCACACGAACGGTATTGGAAAGGTGGTAGAGTGGTCGATTACAGCGGTCTTGAAAACCGCCGTACCGAGAGGTACCGGGGGTTCGAATCCCTCCCTTTCCGCGGAATAGGTCCTGTAAGGCGAATATGCTTTACGGGATTTTTTGTTTATAGGCGGTTTTGCAAGGACGGTTTTTTTAAGAAATCAAACGAATGGATCAGGGTATGAGATCATTGGATGCGGAAGACGTTCGGCCGGATATCGCGTATATGCTGGAACAGGCCGTGAAAGCCCCTTCGGGGCATAATGCCCAACCGTGGTTGTTTCGGGTGGGGGATGATTGGGTTCAGATTCTTCCGAATACCAGTAAATCGCTTCCGGTGGTCGATCCGGATAACCGGGAGTTGTTTATCGGCTTGGGGTGTGCGGTCGAGAATCTTTGCGTAGCGGCGAGGGCGCGTGGCTATGATGTGGAGCTTGATTTCTCCAAAGCGGGCGAGATAACCGTTGGGATGCTTCGGGGGCAAGTGGATGAGGAGTCCGTGCGGCAACTCCGCTGGCTCTCGGAACGGCAGACGAACCGAAGCGTGTATACCGGCGAGAGGATATCCCCGGAGGTATTGGCTTATTTGCGGGAGATTCCGTTGGAGAAATTTGTGGGTTTGCGTTTGTGGGCGAGGGACGAGGAGGCATTCAGCCAGGTCGCTTCCTGTATATATGAAGGCAACGAGAGGCAATTGGGCGATCCTTTGTTTAAACGGGAGTTGCGTACATGGATGCGCTTTAATAAGCGGCATGAGCGGGCGATGTCGGATGGTTTGAGCTATGCGGTGTTTGGCGCTCCTAATCTTCCTCGTTTCTTGTCGGAGCCGGTGATGACGGGTGTATTGAGGTCCGATTGGCAGAGTCAAGGCGATCGGAAGCGTTTGGAGTCAGCCTCGCATATAGCCATATTTACGCTTCAAAAAGAAGGGATAACGGAGTGGATCGGATTGGGGCGTAGCTTACAGCGTTTTTTATTGCGGGTCGCGGCGTGTGGATGCGCTTGTTCTTTCTTGAATCAGCCTTGCGAGGTAAGCGATTTGGCGAGCGGGTTGGCGGATGCGTTGTCGTTAGAGGGCGAATCCGTGGAGTTGATTCTTCGTTTGGGATACGCCAAGCGAAGAATGCCTTGTTCGCCTCGCGTGCCTTGGCGGGAGAAGTTGGTCCGATAAGCGTGCAGCGTTTCGGCGAGGGTGTGCGTCTTTCAAAGAAGAAGGGGTAAACGTGTGAATGAAGGTACGTTAAAGTATATGTAAATGTTGGGGTGTTCCTGCGAACCCGCTATATTTGTGCATATATTGAATGCGGATTACATGTTATAAAATAAAAAAGCGTTTAAACCCTTTCCGTGAAAGAAGGTCGAAATAGAAACTATTTAAAGTAGAGGAGAAACAAATATGAAACCCATGAGATTGACATCTGTCGTGTTGATGCTTCTGGTCGCGTTTGGTGTCGCGGCTCAGGAGGAATTCTTTGATGATGTGTATTTCTCTTCCAAAAGTAAGAAAAAAAGCGAACAGGTTGAAGAGAAAAAAGTCGTTCAGCCCAAGAAGGAGACCGTCGCTACTTCCGCACGGACGGTGACGGCCGGAAGCGAGGCCGCTTCTTCCGATGACTGGGACGTGGACGCGTATAACCGTCGTTATTCATCCGTGGAGGTAGAGGAGCCTTATAGCGGGGATGAATATGTGGAGGAAGATGGCGACGGGGAGGAGCTTTCGTCCGAGCGTCGCTCGGATACGGAATATACGGAGCGAATCATTCGTTATCATTCTCCGAGCAAGATTACGATCGCGGGGGCCGACCAGGTCGATCTTTATGTGAGCGATGGTTATTATGCGTATGGTTATGATACGGATTATTCGGATGGATCCGTAGACGTGAATATAAATATTGGTAACGCGTGGTGGTCGCCTTGGTATGCCAACTATTGGTGGTACGATCCGTGGTTTTATGGATATAGTCCGTGGTGGACCTACTCGGCTCGTTTCTATAGCCCGTATTGGAGCTTTGGTTGGGGCTGGGGTGGTTTCTATGGTTGGTATGGTGGTTGGTACGATCCGTGGTACAGCCCGTATTGGGGTTGGGGCGGCTATTGGGGCCATCATCATTATTACGCCACTCCGCGTCGGTATTACGCGCATGGACGTTCGTCGTACCGGAATAATCGCTCGTACGCGAGCGGCAGAGGCGCCGGATACGCGAGGAGCGGACGTAGTAGCGGCTCTTACTCCTCGTTGCGGAGTTCCGGGGCATCCGGCAGGCCTTCCTCCGCTACTTCATTGAGTAATGGTCGCACGGGGTCTACCCGTAGGGAGTCCGCCATCGCTTCTGGCGCGGGGCGTCGTTCGTCGATAGGTAACAACTCGACTACGACCCGGAGTAGTAGCTCTACGTTGCGGAGTACCGCGCCGCGGACACGTGTCTCCCGAAGTAATAGTGGCGGCAGCACCAATCGTAACGCGACGGGGAGCGCTACCTTTAGCCGTCGGTATTCGACGCCTTCACGCTCTTCCTCCAGGAGTAGCAATAGTTTCATGAATAGTCGTTCCTCTTCATCGAGTCAATATCGGAGCACGATGCCATCCCGAAGCAGTTCGATGGGCTCGGGTAGCTTCGGTGGAGGCCGTTCCAGTGGAGGCTCGATAGGTGGCGGTGGTCGCTCGGGTGGTGGCCGTAGATAAGTGTTTAGGTGATAATTTAGAGGAAGTCAAATGATTCCGATAAGTAAATACATATTAAATCGCAAGCAAAAGCGTGCAGCTCAATGAGTTGCACGCTTTTTGCGTTTATGGGGTTCTTGGTTTCTATGCCTTTTTTACGCCCTTTTTTATCTCTTATTTGCGACATATTTGCAACAAGACAAAAAAGTAGATAATGTGGGACAAAATCCTACTAATCTCAACTAATACATACTTAAAAGTAGAAAATATGCCAACAATCGGATTTGAAATCAAAAGGAAGTGTAAGGCCTGCGGCAAAGTCTTTGTCGCAAAGACACTTGACAGCCATTATTGTTCGCCTAAATGCAGCAAAGTGGCTTGGAAACGCAAAAAGGATGCAAAGGATAAAAACGCACGGTTAGAAGCCATCGCCCGGCAAATACCCGACATCAGAGAGTATATTTCCGTAAAGGAAGCTGTGGCTATGTTCGGTGTGGAACGTAACACCTTGTACAGACTGATAAAATCAGGGCGTATTCCTGCCGTTAATATCGGCACCCGTCTTATACGCATTAAGCGTTCTGACATGGAGAATCGTTTCCTTACCCGTCCGGAGAGCATTGCTGAAAAAGAGAGACCTATTCCCAAACTTTACAGTATGGAGCCGGAGGACTGTTATACCATTACTCAGGTTTGTGAGAAATATCATATCAATGACAGTTCCGTATGGGCGCACGTCAGAAAATACTCCATTCCATCCCGACAAATCGGGAACTATGTATATGTACCCAAACAAGAAATAGATAACCTTTATAAATCAGAGATAGAATGAAGAAAGCATTGCCTAACACTAAAGTGACCGTCAAGCTCAGAAGGTCAAGATACAAGGAAGAGT